>CAYXPA010000097.1:0-14163 GCA_964466945.1 uncultured Verrucomicrobiota bacterium
GATGCTATTGCTCCAAACCCGCTTTGCCCACCTTTTCAACTGCGGAGATTAGGTTTATGGAAACGGTGCGGAATCCTGAGGGCATGGGAAGCATTGGAGAGTTGTTAGCGCGGTCGCGGCACGCCACGAGCAGCCCGTACGCAGTCAACGGGAGCAGCTTCCACCACGCCGACGGCAACGGGAACGTGACGTATCTGGCTGGCAGCAACGGCGGGACCGACGCGGCGTACCGGGACGACCCCTTCGGCCGGTGGTTGGCGCAGACGGGCAGCTACGCCGCCGCCAACGTCATGCGCTTTTCGGGCAAGCCGTGGGTTGCCCACAACGGCTCGAACAGCGACGGCCTCTACTACTACGGCTACCGGTTCTACGATCCAAACCTCCAGCGGTGGCTATCGCGTGACCCCATCGGGGAACGAGGGGGAATCAATCTCTACGGCTACGTTGACAATGATCCGGTGAACTACGTTGACCCGTTTGGTTGGTTGAAATACCGATACGACGGCGTCTTCCTCTACATTTACCCTTCGTGGTGGCAGTTCTGGAAATCTGAACCAGAGGTTTATTGGGGAACACCTGAACTCTATCAACGGGTTTTGAGGGACAAAGACATTGAGGATGCGGCAGTGAACGCTGCTGCTGCGTTGGCGCTCCTAGAACTACAGAAGAAGCTTCTGGATGACCAACAAAAGAGGCAGACTCCTCCGGCGAATTGCCCGAAACCACCGGGTTGGAACAAGGATTGGCAATGGCAACCGCCCACTGGCGACAAGGATGGGAACTGGCGTTGGTTCGATCCAAACGGTGGCGAATGGCGAAGACACGAGCCGGACAAGTGGCATCCTGATCCGCATTGGGATTACAACCCTTGGGACAAGTGGAATAGTCCTTGGAGGAACATTGACGAGAAGGGAAATCCCATTCCGAAGACGCCTGCTCCGAGGCCACCCAAAGCCAACTGAATTATGGCGTCGGACAACGAAGGAAGCGCGTTTTTGCGGTTGGATTTTTACGACGGTGCTTACGGCCCGACGCTGAGAATCGACATTCCTTCACGAAAACTTTTGGAAGCGCTCAAGGCCGTGTTCCAGAACCTCGCGGAAGAGAAGGTAGGCCGGACCGACCTCACGAAGGCGGATTTCGTTCGTCCGGGGAATGTCTCGAGGTTGGAATTGGTTCTCCAAGAGCAAACAAAGAAACTTGCACGCTCGAAAGCTCTCACTTTGCACCGGGGCACGGAGTTCGTTTGGACGAACACCGCTGATGGTTGGCAGTATTGCGTTGATTTGCTTTGCGGGTTTGGCGAACAGCCAGGCCACCAATACCTGACCGCCGAAGGAATCGACGACGCCTTGATTGAAGCGGCATTCTTGGAGCACTGATGCCGCATGGGACATCGACTGCACATCGTCATGTCAACCAACGCGTCCAAAGAACTGAGGATGGCTCTCTGGATCTTCTTTGCTAGCTCTCTCGCCACTCCGGCGCTGTTGTGGTGCGTGCTCACTGGGTTGCTGGACCGAGAATACGTCTTCGGCAGAGATTACTTCGACATCTATAAGACCATGTTCTCGCTCGACCCGGAAATGGTCAGCGCATGGTTCATCATCTTCACGCCGGTTGTCCTCTATGAGTTCGCGCTGACATGTCGCCACTACTGGAAGCACCCTGAGCAACTGCGCTCGATATTCGAGTTCCCGCGAAGGAAGAAGCACTGAACGAACACGTCAGGTGTCCCGCCAAACCGTGTGTAAGAATCTAGCGGCGCTCAGGCCGCACCGGCGTGAGTCATCCATTTGCACCTGCCACAAAGCCCTGCCATTCGGTGCCTTGGGGTCGCCCAAGCCCGCCCCCCTTCCGCTGGTCACGGGGCGCGGGCTGGGAGGCACTGGCCGCCCCTGCTGCCCCCAAAACACCCCCGGCAGCGACCCTGTTTGTGGCGGGCATGCGCCTCCCGGTCTTTGAGGAACTGTGCCTCCATCCGTGAGCTCGGTGGGAAACAAGGGCCGAGCCTTCAGGACGTCCGCTGGTTGTTCGCGCTGGCCCCAAGGCGTTGTCCTGGACTGGTTGGGCACCTGGCCGTTGGTCTTCGGTTTTCCGCGTCGGGCCACAGCAGCCCTGCCGACGTGGGGACTTGGCTAATCTGAGTTGTTTTGCGCAAGGGCGCGCCAAATCGCACGCGGGGTCTGCCGGCCGGCAGGCGGCAACCTGCCGCCGACTACGGGTTTCCCAGCCGCCTACCAAACGGTCCACCCTACGCGCGCATTGGTCGGGTCGGGTGGTGTTGCCCCTTCGGTAGGGCCGGGCTGCGACCCGGCCGATGGCAGCGCCAACACCGTTACGCCCTCCTCGCGAAGCGTATGGAGTGCGCCGGCTCGCCGGCGCTGGGGAGATTTCAGCGGCGCGACCCCGGCGGCCATTTCTCCCCGGCAACCGGGCGGTTACCGTCATCCGGAAGTAGTGTAACCCGGCACGGAACGGGATGTGCCCTGCCTGCCTGACCAGCCCCCGGAGCTGGACATGCCTAATGGTTCCCGATACAATCTGGCCATGCTTGACTCTGGCCCATCGCGTCGGCCCGCCAACGGGCATTGTGCCCGGCCGGGAGGGGTGCGGGTCATCGCTTCCAGCCGCCGGGTGAGTCCGGGTTTGACCCGGCCCCGGCGGGGAGGGCGGATCATGGACCCCGAGCGTCGCCAATGCGGTGGGTTGTTCGTGACGAAACGTCCCCGCGTGATTCCTTCGGTCGTGGCCACCCGCGGCCCGGACCTGTCCGGGACGCTGGCGGGAGCGGGCGGGATCGGGGGGCTGTTGGCGCGGTCGCGGCACGCGACGAGCAGCCCGTACGCGGTCAACGGGAGCAGCTTCTACCATGCCGACGGCAACGGGAACGTGACGTATCTGGCCAGCGCCAGCGGCGGTGCGGATGCGGCCTACAAGTACGACCCGTTCGGCCGCTGGCTGGCGCAGACGGGCCCCTACGCCAGCGCCAACGTAATGCGCTTTTCCAGCAAGCCGTGGGTGGCCCATAACGGCTCGAACAGCGACGGCCTCTACTACTACGGCTACCGCTTCTACGATCCGCTGACCCAGCGGTGGTTGAACAGGGATCCGATGGGGGAGCGAGGGGCGGAGGTATTGCTACGACGAAAGGGGCGATTACATCCGAAATACGCCGAGTTGCTCCCCGATGGGCCAAATCTCTACGGCTTTGTCCATAACGACCCAGTTTCGTTAATTGACGCGGATGGACGCGCAATTCCAGTGGCGGTGGCTGCAGCACTTGTGGTCATAGCGGCTGTCGAGGCCTGCGCCTGGCCGCAATACAAAGCTGCGTTCAACCGGTATCCAGATTCGGGCGACAAGTTCAAGCATTGCTGGGTGTCGTGCCAAATCTCGAAGAGTTGCGGTGGCTTACTTGCTGAACTCGCTGGACTCGCCAAAGAAATCCAGGATCGAGCAATCGAAGTGTATTGCGAGATGTTTCCAGACAGTGAAATCTGCCAAGGAGGACACGGCGACTTTTGGGACTCCATTCAGGACCTGCTGGCAAACCAACAATGCATTGGCTGGGAGTCGCTGGTGTTTGGCGCTCCAGGAGGCTGGATTGGAACACTCTGCCGTCGAAGCTGTGAAGCCTGCTGCAAGGAGAAGGTCGGTTACAATACGGGCGAACCGTGATCAAGACAATCACCATCGTGGCGGCAGTGCTTGTCTGTCTACTTGCGGCTTGGATTAATGCGAAGAAGAAAGCTGCAACTGCGGTTCGTCCAACTGTAGGTGCAACAAACCTCGTGGCATTCTTGGAAACCCAAGCACAGACCAATCAAATCCGTAGCTTCATTCACAACGGGAAAGTGTATGTGATGGTAATCGGCAAACCCAGCTTATCACCTTTGAGCGTGCCATCCGGCTCGCCCGCTTACATCTTCGACGAGACGGGCGCTTTCGTGGATTGGTGTCGCGACCTCGGCGACGCCCCAACGTTCGTTAAGAAATGGGGCAGTTTCAACAACGCGACTCAGATCAGCGTCGAACAGGCCAAGCAACTGGTGAAAACGAACGGACTTTAAGGGAGAGAATCCAGCCGGTGTCCCGCTCAAAAGGTGTGAAGGAATCTAGCGGCGCTCAGGCCGCGCCGGAGAAGGTCGGCCACCCGCGCCTTGTAAGGATGGAGGCGCCACCTTTATCCCCAGGTCCGGCGGGGAGATGGTCCGCCTCTTCACGGCGCACGGCGTTTGTTCGCGGTACCCCCAAGGCGCTGTCCTGGGCTGGTTAGGCACGCGGCCGTTGGTGCTCGACTTTCCGCGTGGGCCACTGCAGCCCTGCTGGCGGCGGGACCTGGCGCATCTGAGCAGTCTGTGGGCGCCGGTGGCCGCAAAGTCTGGAGCTTGTGGCAGCGCCGCGCTGGGGCGCGGCCGGTCCGCTGGGCGGGCACAGCGGGTGTCCCGCCGGTGTGGTAGGGGGTTGCATTAAGGCAGGCTAGGCGTAGCCGAATGAAACGGTCGCGTTTGGTGCTTGCCATTTAATAAATATAATAAATATTGTGCGAAAAAAAGGCAGAGTTTGGCCGTGCTGGTTTGGTGTCCGCATTGCGGCCTGCCAGTTTTGCTTCGTTTGCCCGTCGCGTCCCGGTTAGGTTCGGCGTGATGCAGTGGGACAAACCTTGGACTGCCGAATCGCTGTTGCGGCTGTTGCTGCGGTTGTTTTTGTTGCTCGGGATCACCGGGTTGCTGGCCGTGGCGGTCGAGCAGTATTGGCCCGACGGCGAACCCGAGGCGCGGCGTTTCTGGACCTCCGCCGTGTCCGGAATCATCGTGCAACTGGGCGGGCTGGTTTTGATCGCGCTGTTTCTCCGCGAGAACGCACTAAGCTGGGAGGCGGCGTTCGGTCTGCGGCGGACCGGAGCAGTCCGTCACCTGACTTTGGGCGCGGCGACGGCGGCAGTGGTGTTTGGGCTGGCGCTGGGCTTGATGTTGATGAGTCAGTGGTTGATGCGGGAGGTCCATCTGACCCCGCAGCCGCAGCGGGCCATCGAGGCCCTGCAAACTTCGCCCGATCCGGCCCGGCGTTGGGCTGTGGCGGTCACGGCCATTTTGCTGGCGCCGGTGTTCGAGGAACTGGTTTTTCGGGGGGTGCTTCTGGTGTCGTTGCGCCAGGCCGGCTACCCGCGGTTGGCGTTTTGGGGGACCGCGGTTTTCTTCGGGCTTTCGCACATGAACCTGATGACCTTTTTGCCGTTGGTGATGTTTGCGGCGGTGCTGAACGTCCTGTACCTGCGCACCGGCAGCTTGATCGGCCCCATCACCGCCCACGCGGTGTTCAACGCGACCAACTTTTTCTGGGTGGTGCTGGGCGGGCCGGGGTCATAAATCGCCGGGACGCCGCAAATCGAGTTGCCAGTGAACGAATTTGAACTCATCGCCCGCTTGACGCCCGGTCTGCCGCGCAATGCCACGGTCATCACCGGCGCGGGTGACGACTGTGCGGTGCTGGACCTCGGCCTGCCCGAGCGGTGGGTTTTGTTCAAGACCGACGCGGTCGTCGAGGGCGTGCATTTCGACGCCTCGGCCCGGCCCGAGCAAATCGGGCACAAGGCGCTGGCCCGCCCGTTGAGCGACATCGCGGCGATGGCTGGCGAAGCCTCGAGCGCGCTGGTCACCCTGGCGCTGCCAGCGCGTTTTGACGTCGCGTTTGTGGAGAAGGTCTATGCCGGTTTGAACACCCTGGCTGCGCGGCACGGCGTGGCGGTGGTGGGAGGCGAAACCACCGCGAATCCCGAGCGACTTCTGTTGTCCGTGGCCGTGCTCGGCTTTGTGGCCCGGGACCGCGCGGTGCGCCGCGCCGGCGCGCAACCGGGCGACGCCCTGTTTGTGACCGGCGAACTGGGCGGCTCGCGCGCGGGCCGGCACTTGGACTTTGAGCCGCGCCTGGCCGAAGCCCGCTGGCTGGCGGAGCATTTTGCCATTCACGCCATGATTGATCTCAGCGACGGGCTGGCCGGCGATTTGCGCCACCTGCTGGCGGCCGGCGGTGTGGGTGCGGAACTGCGCGTGGAAAGCATTCCCATCAGCCGTGCCGCCCGCCAACTGGCGCGCGCAGGTCACGCCGGCGGTTCGGCGCTCCATGCCGCCCTTTCGGACGGCGAAGATTTCGAGCTGCTCTTCTGCGTGGCGGCGCGGGACGCGGTGCGGCTGCGGGACGCCTGGCAGGAACGGTTCCCCGGTGTGCGCCTGACTTGTATTGGGCGGATCACGACCGAACCCGGCTTGCGCCTGCGGGACCGGCGCGGGCTGCATCCCATGACGCTGCATGGCTACGTGCATTTCGCGGAGTCCTGAGGAAACCCGCGCCCTGGGCCGTCAGTGGGGACAACTGGCGCGACCCGGTTGGGTGATCGGCCTGGAGGGTGACCTGGGCAGCGGCAAGACCCAACTGGTCAAGGGCCTGGCGCTGGGCCTGGAATGCCCGGCCCGGGTGCATTCGCCAACTTTCGCGCTGGTGCATGAGTATCCGGGGGGGCGGTTGCCCTTGGTGCATCTGGATTTGTATCGGCTGGCCGGAGCCGACGCCCTGCGCAGTGCCGGGATCGAGGAATACCTGTTTGCGCCCGCCGGGGTGGTGGTGGTCGAGTGGTTCGACCGGTGGTTAGCGGCCGGTCTGCCCGGCGTCGCCGGTCCACTGCGGCGCGTTTGGATCGAGGTCGTCTCCGAGACCGAGCGGCGAATTGTCTATGAGGATTCTGGCGCTTGAATTTTCGAGCCGCGTCCGCAGCGTGGCCGCCTGGGATTCCGGGGGCGCCGCGGCCCGACCGCCGGGGCTGGCCCGGGAAAGCGAGGCGCGCGCGACGCCGGTTTTCACGCTCATCGAGACCGCGCTCCGCGCAGCGGGCTTGAAGCAGGAAGACATCCAGCGGCTGGCCGTGGGGCTGGGGCCCGGCAGCGCGATGGGCATCCGGGCGGCGGTTGCCGTGGCGCAGGGTTGGTACTTGGCGCGCGGAGTGACCGTGGCGGGCTTCAACAGCCTGGACGTTCTGGCGGCCGGGCTGCACGCCGCGGGGCAACGCGGGCGGGTGGATTTGGCCTGCGACGCCCAGCGGGGCGAATGGCACGTGGCGGGCTATGAACTCGAGCCGGCCGGTCCCCACTTGTGTGAGCCGCTCCGCCTGGCCTCCCACGACGAAATGGCGGCACGGATTCGCGCCGGCCGGATCGTGCTCGGCCCGGACATCGCGGCGGCCCTGCCCGGAGCGCGCGATGCCTTTCCCGAGGCTGCCGTGCTGGCCCGGCTGGCGGCCCAAGCTGCGGTGGCAATAGCGCCGGAGAACCTGGCGCCGATTCACCTGCGCGCGCCCAGCTTTGTGAAGGCCGCTGTAGTCTTCCATCCGACCCGTTGAGCGCCGGAAAAAACGCCGGGCCGTTTCTAAGGCCCTCCCCTGCCCTGCCCCGGCCGGCTGGCGGCTTTACAAACCCGGGGCCGAGCGGCAGTGTCCACTCATGAAAAAGAAACTCCTGTGGGTGGTGGTCGTGCTGGTGATCTTGGTCGTGGCGGGCCTGGGGCTCGCGCTGATGTACCTCGGGCCGTTGGTCAAAAAAGGCGTCGAAACCGTGGGCCCGATGGTCACCCAGGTGGACGTGAAGCTGGACAGCGCCCGGGTGGGCTTGCTAAGCGGGCACGGCTCGCTCAAGGGCCTCGTGGTGGGTAACCCGCCCGGCTACAAAAGCGCCGCCGCCATGAAGCTGGGCGAGATCAGCGTGGAGGTCGAGCCGCGGTCGGTCTTCGCCGACAAAATCCACATCAAATCCGTAGCCATCCTGTCGCCGGAGATCACCGTCGAGGGCGGCCTCAAGGAAAACAACCTCACCAAGATTCTTGCCAACGTCGAGGCGTTCACCGGTGGCCCGGCCACCAATCAAACCGAAGCCGCCGCGGCGCAGAAAAAAATCCAGCTCGACTCCCTGGTCCTGCGCGGCGCCAAGGTGCGCGCCGACCTGAACGTGCCCGGCGTCCCGGCACTGAACCTCACCCTGCCGGACATCGAATTGAGCAACCTCGGTCAGGGACCGGAGGGCATCACGGCTGGCGACCTCACCCGTCAACTCATCCGCCAGATCACCACCCGGACCCTCGCTGCCGTGGCCAGTGCCGCAGCCAACGCCGGCAAGGCCATTGTGGAGGGCGCCAGCGGTGTCGCCACGGACGCCGCCAAGTCCGCAGTCGGCGCGGCCGAAAAAGCCGCCGGCGACGCTGCCGGCAAGGCACTCAAAGGCGTGGGCGATTTGCTCAAGCCCAAGAAATAGCCGGCGAGTGCGCCGACGCCATCGCCGCGCGGCAGCGCAGCACTCCTGGTTTTCCGCCGCGTGCGTCTGTCCATCGTCATCCCCGCCTTCAACGAGGAAAAGCTGCTGGGCCGATGTCTCGCCGCGGTAGCGGCGGCGTCGCCCGAACTGACCGGCCGGGGGTGGGACTCCGAGATCATCGTTTGCGACAACAACTCGACCGACCGCACCGCCGAGGTGGCGCGAGCGGCCGGGGCGCGCGTGGTCTTCGAGCCGGTCAACCAAATTGCCCGGGCCCGGAACACCGGCGCGCGCGCCGCCACGGGAGACCGGCTGCTTTTCCTGGATGCGGACTGCGCGCCCTCGCGGGCGCTGTTCGCCGAGCTGGCGCAGGTTCTTGGTGACGCGCGGGTGTTGGGCGGCGGCGCCCGGGTGACTCTGGAAAACGCCCCCGGCTCCGGCCGCTGGCTCACGGCGCTCTGGAACGGCATCAGCCGGCTCACCCGCTGGGCGCCGGGCGGGTTTCTGTTCTGCGAAACGGCGGCGTTTCGCGCGCTGGGCGGCTTCAACGAGGAATTGTTTGTTTCCGAGGAAATTGATTTCAGCCGCCGGCTCAAACGCCTGGCGCGCGCCCGGCGCCGGCGGGTGGTGATTTTGCGCACGCCGGTGCTGACCTCGGCGCGCAAGCTGCACCTGTACTCGCCCGCCGAACTGCGCGCCTTCACTTGGCAATACCTGCGCCAGCCGCTGCGCGTGGCCCGCGACCGCGACGCCTGCCCGATCTGGTACGACGGGCGCCGCTGACCGCCCGGCGCAGATGTTCGGTTGATTCGAGGCTGCACGGCCAACTCGTTTGGGGAGCCGGTTGCCGGGTTCGAGCTGCCGCACCAAGAAGGCTCGCCCGATTCGTACTCGTGGCGGCGGGCTGGTAGCCGCCGCCACGGGCAAGTTGCCCGTGCCACCCGCCCTCCCCTCCCCTGCCCTCCCCTGCCCTGCCCCAAATGGTCACGCCTCAACCACGCGCAACACTCCGCGCGGGCGTGCGGTCAGGTTACGGGCGTCACCGGCAGGTCCTCGAGCAGGGTCCACACGCGCAGGGTCTCGGTGACAGACCAGGCCTGGGCATCGCAACCGCGCTGGGTGTGTGGCGCGTCGCCGTCCAGAATTTCCGGCAACTGGCCCAGACAGCCCTCGGCCAAGAGGCGGTCGGTGCCGGCCAGATAGGCCCGGGCGGCGGCCACGGCAGCGGGATCGAAGTCCCACGCGCGGGCCAGGGCTTCGCAGAACTGCGGCAACAGCCAGACCCACGCGGTGCCGTTGTGGTAGGCCGGTTTGCGGCGGGTGTCCTCGTCGCCCTCGTAACGGCCCCAGTACGGCCGCTCCGGATCGTTGAGCAGTTCGCCGTGGCGCCCGCGGATTTCCAACGGCGGCCGGACCGGCAGCGGCGCCAGCGACCGCACCGCGCCGGGCACCAGCAGCCAGCGGCGGGCGGCCTCGACCTGGCGACGGGCGCGCTCGCCGGTGAGCAGGCCGAGCGTGACGGCCAACAGCGCGTTGCCCCGCAGCGCATTTTGCGGCACCGCATCGGCCGCCGGCTGGCCGGGCCGAGCCAGCAAAACGTCCGCGCACCAACCGTGTTCCTCGAGCCAAAACCGGCGCGCGAAGCTTTCCGCGGCCCGTCGGGCCAGGTCGCCCCAGGGCTCGCTCACCGCGGGCAGGCCCAGCTCGGCGAGGCGGCGCAGCAGGCAAACCCACAGGGCTTGAATTTCGACCGGGTAACCTTCGCGCGGCGTGCCGGCGGGGTGGTTCGTGTCCATCCAAGTGAAGTGCGCCGGGCTGAAGACCAGCCTCGAGGCGGCGTCCACGCGAATGCCGTTGGGCGTGCCGCGCAGGTAACCGGCGGCAATGGAGCGCAGCACCGCTGCCAGGTCCCGGCCGGTTTCGTCCACCCGCGTGGCCAGGAACTCGCGGCGGGCGGCGGGATCGGGCAGTTGCTCCCAAAATTCACCGGCCACCACGCCAAACCACAGCGGCGCATCGGAGGTGTCGCGATTCGAGGCGTCGTGGCCGAAGACCGCGTTGGGCAGGGTGCCGTCGCGCTCCCAGCGGGCGAAGTTGAGCAGGATTTGCCGGGCGATTTCCGCCCGGCCGGCGGCCAGCAACCCGCGCGCGGCGATCAGTGCGTCCCGACCCCAGTCCAGGAACCACGGGTACCCGGCAATCACCGTCCAGCCGCGTCCGCGCCGCACGACAAAGGCTTCGACCGCGCGGCGCAGGCGCTCGGCGAACTCGTCGCCGGCGGGCTCGCCACCAGCGGTGCCGGCTCCATCGCCGCGCTTTTTCGTTGCGGCGGCCGCGGGTCCGGCAGGCCCAACCACCGGTTCGAGAGCGTGCGTGATTTCCTCCCCGGCGGGCTCGTCCGGGTCGGCGCAGACCACCAGGTCCAACGTGTCGCCGCGGGCCAGGGGCAGCTCGAACCAGCCCGGGCTGTAAGCATCACCGCTGCCTTCCAGGCCGCGGCTTTGCTCAAGGGGATGGGCGATGTTGAACGACCACTCCGGCTGGTCGTGGTAGTAGCCGGCCGTGGCGCGCACGCGCAGCCGGCGGTCCGCCGCGGGCGCGAACTCGAAGCCGACCGCGCCGGCCAGCGGCCGCGTGTGGCTGCGGAAGTGATGGTCCGCGCCGGGATTGTGCTTGGTCTCGTGGTGGAAGTTTCGGTCCTCGAGGTCCACGCGCACGGTGAGCCGCACATCGGCCCCGGCGGGCAGGTCCCGGCCCTGGGGCGGCGGCGCGGCCGGGCGGTGAAAGCGCAGCACCGTGGTGTTGCGTCCGGGCAACATGGCCGCGGCGAAGTGAATCTCGACCCCGCGTCCATCTCCCGCATGAGCCAGGAAGCGCCAGCGCGGGGGCGGGCCCGGGGCGAAGTCGAGCAGGTTGTCCGCGTTGAGCGGCGAGAGGAAACCGTCGGCATTGACCCAGACCCGGGCGCGCTTGGCGAAGATGTGGCGGTCCACGGGCACTTCCGGGTGCAGGTTGGCGCCCAGCAGGCAGTCGTATTTCGATTCGATGGCGCCGAGGTTCACCGCCAGCCGGGCCATGCCGCCGCGGCCATTGGTGAGCAACACCCGGCCTTCGCCGCAGGGCGGCGGCGTCCACTGCGGCCGGGCGGACAACAGGCGCACCACGCCGCGCAGCTCGGGCTCGCCCGGGCCATAACGCTCCAAAGTCAGCGTGGCGTCCCCTGCCCCGGCGCGCGGCGCGAAGACGGCCACGTGGGCTTCCGCCAGCGGCGTGGACACCGCATGAACGGGGGCGGGCGCGCCGGGGATTTCCAGCGTGGCCCGAAACGGCACGGCCTCTCGCACCAGCAACCAGTGACCGGGCGGTACCGGGAGGACGCGCGTGCGGTCGGCCGGTTGCCACTCAATCACGCGCGGGTAGCCCGGGCGGCGCGACTCGAGCGCGGCCTGGACGCGGTCCGGCGGAATGTCGGCCGGCAGGGCGGCGATGGCGCTGAGGCAACCCACCGGATCGCGCGCCAGCCAATCGGCCAGTGGCGCCAGCTCGACCTGGCCGAGTTGTTCCAGCGGCAGGTGCAGGCTGAGCGCCTGGAGCGCCAGCGCCTCGCGGGCGCGGCGTTGGCGGTAGGCGTCGCCCGCCAGGCCGGCAGGGGCGGGCGCGCCGGCCAGGCAGTAGGCGGCGCCGGGCGGCAATTGGAAACGGACGGCCTGGCCGTCGGCGGGTTCGCACGCGGGCAGCGGTTGACCCAGCAGGTCCACCGGCGCAGGGCGTTGGCCGGCGTCGAAGCGCAGATGCGCGCGAGCGAGCTGGCTGCCGTCCAGTCGCAGGTGGTGCGGGTGGTCGGCGTCGGTGTTCACCAGCACCAGCACGGCATCGCGGCCCTCGGCCGATTCGCGCAGGAGGGCGTACACGGGCGAATGCGGCGGGCTGAGGCGGGTGAGGCGCGCGCCGTCGAAGAAGCACGGGTGCCCGGCCAAGAGGCGGTTCAGAGCGGCCAGTTCGGGCACCAGGTTGTCCGGGTTGCCCCAGGCCAGGCCGCGGCTGGAGTGGACGTTCACCCGCTCGGGGGCGAGCCACTCGACGCCGCAGGTGAAGCCGTAGGCGCCAGACACGCTGGTGAGCGCGCAAAGGCGGTTGCGCAGGAGCGACCAGGCGCGGCCGCGCGCGGCGAGGCGGGGGTTGTCGTGCGTCTCGCTGTAATGCACGTAGAGGCCCACCCGCTCGCTCTGGCGCAGGGCGTAATCCAGGTAGCCGGCCACCTCGGCGCCGGAGTAGTTCTGGAACAGCTCCGAGTAGGCCCATTGCATGCCGCCCTCGGTGAGCAGGGCCTCGGTGGCTTCCCAGGAACCGCCCAGCCCCTCGAGCAGAAACACCGTCTCGGGAAACTCGCGGCGCACGCGGGCGATGACGTACTGCCAGACCGGCAGGGGCACCTTGTAGCCGGCGTCACAACGAAAACCGTCCACGCCGCGGCGGCACCACTCGACGAAGATTTCGCCCAGCTCGCGGCGCAGGGCGGCGTGGCGATGGTCCAGCTCGACCAGGTCTTCCCAGATGGTGCCCCAGGCGCCGGGACTGACGAAGCGACCGGTGGCGTCGCGCACGAACCATTCCGGGTGGCGCTCCTGGAAGGTCGAGCCCCAGCCTGTGTGATTGATGGCCAGGTCCAGAAACAGCCGGCCGCCGTGGGCGTGCACCGCCCGGGCCAGTTCGCGGAACTGGTCCACGCCCGTGGTGCGACCGTCGAACTCGACCAGCGCCGGGTCAATGGCCAGAAAATCCTGCGCGGCGTACGGGCTGCCGAAACGTCCGAACCGGGCGCAGGTGGTGGGCACGGGATTGACCGGCAACAGGTGCAGGATGCGGCAGCCCAGGGTGTCGAAGATGTGCGGCAGTTCGCGGATCAAGTCGCGCAGCTTGCCCGAGGGCGGGATGACGGTGTACCCGGCGCGGTCCAGGGCCGCGATTTCGGCCGCGTGGGCCGGCGGCTCGGTGACGCGCGCCGTTTTCGACGGGCCGAACATGCGGGGGAAGGCGCAATAAATCGTGTTGGCCGTGCGGCACCAGGCCGGCTGGACGTTCACGCCGAAGTCCGGCCCCTCGGGCCAGTGCAGCCAACCACGCTCGTCCACCGCGCAGGCCTTGGCGCGGAACCAGCCCACCTCGGCCAGGGGCAGGTCCAGCACCCAGGCGTCGCCCTCGCGGCGCATCGGGATGTCGCGCCAGGCGCAGAGTGTGGGGGGCTTGCGGCACTCGACGGCGGTGAGCAGTTCCTCCCACAACACGGCGCCGCGGCCGAGGTTGGTGCGCAAGCAGGCGCGCCAGCCCGCGGGCAGCGGGCGGTGATGCGCCGCCTGGAGGGTGAAACGCAGCCGGTCGCCGACAAAGCCCACCCGGCGTTCGCCCGGCGCCGGCGTTTGAACCAGTCGCACAGCCATAGCGCGGGCGGGAGTGTCCGTTCCGCGGGCGGCTGACGCAATCCCGGGGTGTGGGAAGGCGCGAGCCGGGCGGACCGTCGCTGCTCTTAAGGCGTACAGACCGCCCCTTCGCGAAATCGAAAATCTTCGACTACACCGGCGGCACGTTGGGCGCCGCTTCGCCGCGCCACCACGGGTTCAACTCCCGCAGGACCCGTTCTTGGTGCGGGTTCAAGATGTGGAGCAATTCTGGGGAGCGCGCGGGCATCACACGGTGTACGTGCCGCTGGCCACCCGGCCGCCGGTGCCGGTCCAGTTGGTGTGGAAGAACTGGCCGCGCGGCTGGTCAATCCGCTCGTAGGTGTGCGCGCCGAAGTAATCGCGCTGGGCCTGGAGCAGGTTCGCCGGCAGGCGCTCGCTGCGGATGCCGTCGAAGAACGCCAGCG
>CAYXPA010000098.1:0-9241 GCA_964466945.1 uncultured Verrucomicrobiota bacterium
AAGGGTTGGTGCGGAACCGCGAGTTGCAGTTCTACACGGCCGGCCGCCGGGAGAACGCCCGGGTCGAGGGCGGCCACCTGATCATCGAGGCGCGCCGGGAACGCTGGCCCAACCCGCGCTACCGCGCCGACGCCCCGGAGAATCGCTGGCAAGAACGCCGCGAGTTCGCCGACTACACCTCGGCCAGTCTCACCACGCGCGGCAAGGCGGCCTGGACCTACGGTCGCCTCGAGGCGCGGGCCAAGCTGCCCTCCGGCCGCGGCACCTGGCCGGCGTTTTGGACGCTGGGCACGAACATCACCCAGGTCGGCTGGCCCGCCTGCGGCGAGATAGACATCCTTGAGTACGTGGGGCACGACCCGGGCGTGGTCCATGCCAACGTGCACACCCGCGGCTTCAATCACGCCCGCGGCAACGGGCGCGGGGCGCGCACGCGCGTGCCGGACGCGGAGACGGCCTTCCACGTGTACGCGGTCGAATGGTCGCCGCAGCGGCTGGAGTTTTTCGTGGACGACCGGAAGTACTTCACGCTTGAGAACGACGGCACGGGTCCGGACTCGTGGCCGTTCGACGCGCCGCAGTATTTGATTCTGAACCTGGCCATTGGCGGAAGCTGGGGCGGCCAGCAGGGCGTGGACGACGCCATTTTTCCGCAACGCTTCGTGGTGGATTACGTGCGGGTGTACCAGCGCGCCGGCGCGGGGCAATGAAGTTCGGCCGGCCCCGCCCGGCGCCCGTCCAAAGCGCCGGCGGCGCTCAGGGCCGGAAGTCGCCCGGCGCAAAGGCCTCGAGGATGTCCAGCACGGCCATGAGGCTGTGCTGCACGTTGTCCACGCGGATGGCGTTGTCGTAAACCGTGGTGCGCACCCCGCCGCGCACCGCCGCGCGCCGGCTCACGTAAAAGAGGTCCGTCTCATCGCGGAAGGTGAGCTGGGTCAGGCTGCGCAGGCCGCGCACGAGGGTCCGGCGGTACGTCTCCTGGCGCGCGGCGTCGCCGGCGGCCCGGGCCACGCGCCACGCGGCGACGAGCCCCTCGAGGTACACGCCGGTGGAGGAGGCGTGCGGCGGACCGAAGGGCTGGTCCGGCGCGTAAAAGCGGCCCATCGTGTCGGGAAAGTCCCGCTGCGCCTCCCACTGCTGGAGGCCGACGAGCCAGTCGTTGATCTCGAAAATCCAGTCGCGCCATTCCGGCTCGCGGGTGAGTGCCCAGACGCGCGCGCCGGCCAGGGTGTGCCACGGCACAAAGGCCGGGTTGCGGTGCGCCCGATGCCAGTCGCGGTAAAACCGCATACTGCGCCGGATTCGGTTCAGCCGGGCGGGGTCGCGCGTTTGTTCGTAGAGCGCGGCCCAGGCCAGCAGGGCCTCGCCGGGGTAAAAGTTCACGTTGTCGCCGCGCCGCTCGGGCGGATGCCAGAAAGTGTGGAACTCGCCGTTGGGCTGCCAGAGCGCGTCCATCGTCCGGAGCAACGCCCGGGCCGGCTCGAGGTAACGTTCGGCCCGGGGATGCTCGTGCAGCGCCAGCCAGGCCAGCGCCACGGCGCCCAGCTTGACCGCGCCGTCGCGGTCGGTGATCAGGCCGTGGCCCTCGGGGTCTTCGCGGAAGGTGCGCGCCAGGTTGTAACGCACGTTGAGGTCGGCGCGCGCCACCAGGCCGGTGTCGCCGCGCGCGCGGGCCAGCCGCAGCAGGGCGCGCGTGGCCATCCATTGCCGGAGCTGGTTGTTCGCGGAGGATTCCTCGCCGCGGCTGGGCCAGTACAGGTACGGCAGGCGGCCGTCGGCGCCGAGGTTGGTCAGGAGCCATTCGGCCTGGGCGGCGGCGAGCTTTTCGACCGCGGGTCGCGTGATGGCCTCGATCGGCACCACGGTGTTGCCTCGGTAGAGCAAGGTGGTTTGCGCCGCGCCGCCGGCCAGGGTCACCAAGAGCTGGTCCGCGGCGAAAAGCTGCACCGGGCCGGGCGGCCCGCCGGCTTCAGGGCCGGGGGCGCCGGCGCGCTCGGCCAGCCGCTCGAGGGCGCGGGGAAAATCGAGGTTGAATGCGATGAACTCGGTGGGCGCATAGCGCCAGGCGCGCCCGTGGTGGACCAGCTCGAGCCCCAGCAGCCCGCGGTAAATCGGCGCCAGGCGGGCGGTGTCGGTTTGCAGGTTCACGCGGCGGAAAGAGTGCGCGAGGTTGGCCTCGAGGCACGTGACCGCGGCGCGCCGTGCCGGGTCGAGCCGCTCGTGGAGCACCCGCACGGCGCCCCGCAACGCCTCGGCGCCGCTGGCGGCTTGATACCAGGCGTGCGCGAGCCGTTCGCCCTCGGCCCGCGCCGCCAGGTACACCACCCCGCGTTGGCGCTGGAAGCCGTCCGGCAACTCCGGGGCCGGCGGAGTCTCCCCGCGAAAGCAGCCGGCGAGGAAGCGCCCCACCGCCGCCGCCTCTGCCGCGGTCAACGGCACGCGCGCCAGGCGCACCTCCGCGGCGGCCGTTCGGCGGTCCTGGCCCGCCACGGGCGGGCTGACTTCCCCCGGCAGGTCCGCCGCGCCCGCCGCGGTGAGCCAGCCGAGCAGGGGCACTTTGCGCAGCCAGCGCCACAGAGGGGCGAGCGGTCGGACGGGACGAGATCGGCGCACGGGCCCAAGCTGCCACCGAACCGGCGTCCGGCAAAGGCGCGGGTTCTCCCGTGTGGTGGCCGGCCGGCATCGCGGCTTGCGGCGAACCCCCTGAGCGGCTTGAGTGGGCGCAATGAAATCGGGCTGGTGGCGCGCGTTGCCGTTGTTGCTGGGGCTGGCCGGCAGCACGCACGCCTTCACGCTGCTCAGTTGGAACGTCAGCGGCAACGGGGCGCCGGACTGGAGCACCAACGCCGCGCAGGTGCAGGCCATCGGCCGCATTCTGAGCTGGCTGCGGCCGGACGTGATCACCCTTCAAGAAATCCCGTTCGACCAGACCCACCAAATGCCACACTGGGCGCGCGCCTGGTTGCCGGGCTACGCGCTGGCCACCAACTCGGGCACCGACGGCTACCTGCGCAGCGTCGTGGTCAGCCGCTTTCCGGTGCGGCGCAGCGCCAGTTGGCTGGATGGCGCGGCGCTGGGCGCCTGGGGTTACGAGGGCCAGTTCACGCGCGACCTGTTCGAGGTCGAGCTGGCCGTACCGGGGTTTCCCACGCCGGTGCACGTTTTCACCACCCACCTCAAGCAGGGCAGTACCGAGAGCGACCTGCGCCGGCGCGCGGCCGAAGCGGCGGCCATCTCGAACTGGTGGGTGACCGTGTTTCTGCCCGGGCACGCGGACCGGCCGCACGTGTTGACCGGCGACCTGAACGAGGACGTGCTGGCGCCGCCCGCCGGCTCGCGCCAGCCCGTGGCCAAACTCGTCAACCCGGCCACGGGCCTGCGGCTGCTCACGCCGCGCGCGCCCGGCTCGACCAGCGAAAAGACCTGGTCCACGCGGCCCCCGGGACTGCTGTACCGGTTCGACTACGTGCTGCCCGGCGGCCTCCTGTTCAGCAACGTGGCGCGGGCGGAGGTGGTGCGCACGGCGACGCTGCAACCGCTGCCGCCGGGGGTGTACCGGGACGATGAAATCGTCGCCTCCGACCACCTGGCGTTGTGGGTCGAGTTTGCCAACCCGTTCGCCCGACCGTTTCGCCTCACCCGCGTGGCGCGCGCGGGCGAACAGTACGTCGTCGAGTGGGAGGCCGCGGCGGGGTTTGCCTATGACCTCGAGTTCTCGACCGACCTGCGCGACTGGCGGGTCGTGGTCGCCGGCCTCACCAACGCCGCCGGTCTGCGCTGGGAAGGCCCCGCGCTCGAGCCGGCCGCGTTCTTCCGGGTGCGCCGCATGCCGTGAGGTAGGCCGGAGCGCCGGCGGAACTTGCCGGCGGCGGCCGCCGTGGCCAGACTGACCGCCGTTCGGGCCGCTCGTGAAGTCGTTTCCGCCAGTCCGCTGGGTGTTGTTGACCGCGCTGGTCGCGGCAGCGGCGGGGTGCGGTCGGCCGCGCCCGCCGGAGACGGCGCCGGTGCTGGCCGCCTTCGAGGTGATCACCAATACCAACCGGTTTCTCCTCGACCTGGCGGTGCAGCAAACGCGCGAGGGCAATTACACCGGCGCCCTCGGTTCGCTGGCCGAGCTGGAGCGCCGCTACCGGCTCAGCCCGGAACAGGAAATCGCCGTGCGCACCTTGCGCCGCGACCTGCAACGCCGCGTGCCCGCCGGCGCCGCGCCCACCAGCGCGCCGCCCGCGCCGGCCGCGCGACCGGTCCGCTGAAGACGCCAACGCGGCGTTGCACGCCGCGCGGCCCGGCCCACACTGCGCCCATGCAAGACCTCATCGCGAAGGCGGCCACGTTGCTCGAGGCCCTGCCCTACATTCAGCGCTACAGCGGCGCCACGTTTGTCATCAAGTACGGCGGCAGTTTCATGGACTCGCCCGACCCGGAGGTGCGGGCGAGCGTGGCGCGCGACATCGTGTTCCTCGAGGCGGTGGAGATTGATCCGGTGGTCGTCCACGGCGGGGGCAAGGCCATCAGCCGCGCGATGGAGCAAGCGGGCTTGCAGCCGCGCTTCGTGCAGGGCCAGCGCGTGACCGACGCCGCCACGGCGGCCCTCGTGGACCGCGTGCTGTCCCGCGAGATCAACCCGGAGATTGTCGAACTGATCCGCGCGCACGGCGGCCAGGCGCAGGGTTTCGCCGGACCGGATATCTTCCGCTGCCGCCCGGCGCGCGTGACCGGGCCGGACGGCGCGCCGCTGGACCTGGGCCTGGTGGGCGAGGTGGTGGCGGTCAACACCGCCCCGCTGCTCGAGTGCCTCGCGCGCGGGGTGACGCCGGTCATCAGCCCCACCGCCCGGGGCGAGGACGGGCAGATTTACAACTGCAACGCCGACGTGGCGGCGGCGCAGGCGGCCATCGCCCTGCGCGCGCGCCGGCTGGTCTTCATGAGCGACGTGCCCGGCCTGCTGCGCGACCCGCGCGACCCGGCCACGTTGATCCCCCATCTGCGCGTGGCGGAGGTGGCGGCGCTCAAGGCCGCCGGCGTGGTGGACAAGGGCATGATCCCGAAAGTGGACAGCGCCGTGGCCGCCATTCGCGCCGGGGTCGAGAAGGTTTCGCTGGTGGACGGCCGCGTACCGCACGCGGTGTTGCTCGAGATTTTCACCGACGCCGGCGTCGGCACCGAGGTGGTGCTGTGAAGCCTCTGGCTCCGGCCCGGAACACTCCATGAAAACTCGACTCCTCCCCCTTCTGGCCGCCACGCTGTTCGCCCACCCGCTCGGCGCCGCGGCCAATCCCGGGGAAACCGCTCCGCCCCGCCGCCTGAAGCGCTCGGAGGCTTTTCTGGGCATCCACTTTGATTTCCACGCCGGGCGCGACTGCACCGAGATCGGCAAGAACACCACGCGCGAAATGATCGCGGCCATCCTCGACCAGGTGCGGCCGGACTACCTCCAAATTGACTGCAAGGGGCATCCGGGCCTGTCGAGCTACCCCACGCGCGTGGGGCATCCGGCGCCCGGCTTCGTGGGCGACCCCTTGCGGCTCTGGCGCCAGGTCACCGCCGAGCGCGGGGTGGCGCTCTACATGCACTACTCCGGCGTGTGGGACTCGGAGGCGGTGCAACGGCACCCGGACTGGGCCGCGGTCCACGCGGACGGCACGCCGGACAAGAACGCGACCTCGCTCTTCGGGCCGTACGTGGACCGGCTCCTGATCCCGCAACTGCGCGAGCTGGCCGGGGAGTACGGCGTGGACGGCGTGTGGGTGGACGGGGATTGCTGGGCGGCCATCCCCGATTACAGCGCGGCGGCGGTTCGGGCCTTCCGCGAAGCCACAGGCCTCGAGACCGTGCCGCGAGGAGCCGGCGAGCCGCACTGGCCCGCGTGGATGGACTTTCACCGTGAGGCGTTCCGCCGCTACCTCCGCCATTACGTGGACGCGCTGAAGCAATCGCATCCCGACTTCGAGGTCGCCAGCAACTGGGCCTTCAGCGATCACATGCCCGAGCCGGTCACGGCGGACGTGGCGTTTTTGTCCGGCGATTTTTCGCCGCAGGACAGCGTGAACTCGGCACGGTTCTCCGCCCGCTGCCTGCAAAACCAGGGCCGGCCGTGGGACCTGATGTCGTGGTCGTTCACCGGGCCGCAGGGCGAACCGGCGCGCAGCCTGAAGTCGGTCCCGCAGCTTTGCCAGGAGGCGGCCGTCGTGCTCGCGCAAGGCGGCGGCTACCAGGCCTACTTCCAGCAGAAACGCGACGGCTCGATCTACGACTGGCAGATGCGCCTCATGGCGGAGGTGGCGAAGTTTTGTCGCGCGCGCCAGGCGCTCTGCCACCGCGCCGAGGCGGTGCCGCAGGTGGCCCTGTTGTACTCGCGCGCGGCGCATTACCGCGCCAGCCCGCGGTTGTTCGCGCCCTGGGGCAGCGCGGGCGTGAACGCGCTGCGGGGGGTGTTGCAGGCGTTGCTCGAGGGGCAGCACTCGGTGCAAATCGTCAGCGAACACCACCTCACCGGGCAGATGACTCGCTGGCCGCTCCTGGTGGTGCCGGAATGGGACTACCTGGAACCGGCCTTCCGCGAGGAACTGAGCGCCTGGGTGAAGAACGGCGGCCAACTGCTGCTGGTGGGGCCGGCGGCCGCTGCGCTGTTCGCCGCCGAGCTGGACGTGACCCCCGAAGGTCCGCCGGAAACCGGCGCGCGTTTTCTGGCGCACGGCGACTGGTTGGCGGGCGTCCACGGCGCCGTGCAAAAGGTGCGGCCCGGCCCGCAAACCCGCGTGTTCGGCCGACTGCACGCCCAGAACGACCCGCGCAGCCCGGCCCACCCGGCAGCCACGATCACCCCCTTGGGCCGCGGGCGCGTGGCAGCGGTGTGGTTCGACTTCGGTGACCGGTATCTCAAGGCGCGCACCCCCACGGCGCGTGATTTCCTCAACGCCCTGGTGCGGGAATTGTTCCCCGAGCCGCTGGTGACCTTGACCGGTTCCCACCTTGTGGACGTCTCGGTCATGCGCAAGGACGGCCGGTTGCTCATCAACCTGGTCAACACCGCCGGCCCGCACGCCGACGCCAAGGTGCACGTCTTCGACGACCTCCCGGCCGTGGGACCGCTGGAGGTGGTCGTGCGCCTGCCCCGCAAACCCCGGACCGTCACGCTCGAGCCGGGCGGGCGCCTGCAACGCTTCGGCTACCGCGACGGCCGGGTGTTGCTGACCGTACCGCCCGTGGCCATTCACGAGGTGTTGGCCATCACCGAATAGTCCGCGCGCCGTCCGGCGCGACCTGCCGAAAGCCCGGCCCGGCGTCTATCGCCCCGTCCCGGCGGACGGCGTCCCGCCGTCGCGACTCGACCCGAACCGGCTTCGCCCCTAGGCTGCGGCCATGATCACGCGCTACTCGCGCCCGGAAATGCGGGCCATTTGGACCGACGAAAACAAGCTCCGCCTCTGGCTGCAAATCGAACGGCTCGCCAGCGAGGCGCTTGTCCGGGAAGGCATCGTCCCGGCCGCCGACTTCGAGAAGATCAAAGCCGGCTGCGCCGCGGCCGAAGCCGATTTGCCCGGCCTGGTGGCCCGCCAGCGCGAATTGGAAAAGACGCTCAACCACGACGTCATCGCCTTCACCACCGCGGTCGCCGAGAAGATCAACGACCGCGCCAGCCGCTGGTTTCACTACGGCCTGACCAGCAGCGACGTCATTGACACCGCGTTCGCCGTGCAAATGGTGCAGTCGGCGGTCCTGCTCATCGCCGACGTCAAGGCACTCCTGCCCGTCATCGCCCGGCGCGCGCGCGAGCACAAGCTGACCCCCTGCATCGGCCGCAGCCACGGCATCCACGCCGAGCCGATCACCTTCGGCCTGAAGCTGGCGCTCATGTACGACGAGTTCCAACGCGCCCGACGCCGGCTCGAATCGGCGCGATACTCGGTCGCCGTCGGCAAACTCAGCGGCGCAGTGGGCACGAGCGCGCACCTGCCGCCGCGCGTCGAAGCCTACGTCTGCAAACAGCTCGGCCTGCGCCCCGCGCCGCTGGCCACGCAGGTCGTGCAACGCGACCTGCACGCCGAGTTTCAGACCGCGCTGGCGCTGGTGGGTGCGAGCATCGAGCGCTGGGCCGTCGAGTTCCGCCACTTGCAACGCACCGAAGTGCTCGAGGCCGAAGAACCGTTCACCAAGGGCCAAAAGGGCAGCAGCGCGATGCCGCACAAGCGCAATCCCATCACCTGGGAACGCCTCACCGGCCTGGCGCGCGTGCTCCGCGGCAACGCGCTGGCCGCGCTGGAAAACGTCGCCCTATGGCACGAACGCGACATCAGCCACAGCTCGGTCGAGCGCATCATCTTCCCGGACAGTTGCACCCTGCTCGACTACATGCTTGGCCTGCTCACGCGCCTGATGGACGGCCTGAATGTGTATCCGGAAAACATGAAGAAAAACCTGCGCCTGAGCCTGGGCATGTGGAACAGCCAGACCGTGCTCCTGGCGCTCATCCGCAAGGGCCTGACGCGCGAGGAGGCCTACGCGCTGGTCCAGCGCAACGCCATGAAGACCTGGGAAGTCAAACACGCCGGGCGCGACGACGCGGATTTCCTCGAAGTCCTCAAAGCCGACCCGGAGGTGGCCAATCACTTCCAGCCCGGCGAACTCGAGCGCCTCTGCTCGCTCGACTTTCACTTCAAGGACGTGAACCGCCGGTTCAAGAAGCTGGGGCTGTAAAGTCGGGGCGCCAAGCCGACTCTCGGTGACGACATCCGGGTACCGCTCGCCGACGGACTGAACCGCGTCCTGCCAAGCCAAGCAGCCAGCTTGACGCCAGTGAATATCAGACCGGTGCAGAAGGGAGTGGGTAAATGAAACGCCTGCGCGACTAGCGGCCCCCAGCCCCATCGGGGCGCCATCTATGTAGAATGGCCGGGCCGGGGAAAAACCCCAGCTCCGTCAGGAGCGGCATCTTCCGCCCCGACGGGGCTGGGAATGTATCTGGATTTGCGGGCTACAAAGATTGCGCTCCTGACGGAGCTGCGATACGGCCCACCGCAGGCCGGCGGTTTGGCGCCGGCGGAGATCAAGATTGGAGCGGAGGCGTCGGAGTGAACTCCCGCCACCCCCGGTTCAGCCCCAGCGGGGCGTCATCCTTGTAGCACGGCTGGGCCGGGGAGAACACCAGCTCCGTCAGGAGCGGCATCTTCCGCCCCGACGGGGCTAGGAATGTATCTGGATTTGCGGGCTACAAAGATTGCGCTCCTGACGGAGCTGCGAT
>CAYXPA010000098.1:9341-13889 GCA_964466945.1 uncultured Verrucomicrobiota bacterium
TTTGGCGCCGGCGGAGATCAAGATTGGAGCGGAGGCGTCGGAGTGAACTCCCGCCCCCACCGGTTCAGCCCCAGCGGGGGCGCCATCTTTGTAGCACGGCCGGGCCGGGAAAACCCAGCTCCGTCAGGAGCGGCACATTCCACCCCGACGGGGCTGGAAATGGATCTGGTTTTGCGGGCTACATAGATTGCGCTCCTGGCGGAGCTCGGACGCAGCACACTGCCGGCAGGCGACACGACGCCAGTGAATGGGTGCGGCACGCCTCAGGCTGGCGGCCGACAAATGGGGCGGGGTTTCGCTCCAGGTGAAAAAAGCACCCCGGATTTCCCGGTCTGCGGACCGGTGAAACCCGGGGTGGCGAGGTCAGGGTTGCTGTGGGCAGCGCGGTGCGTTGGCCCGAAGATTCAGCTTATCGCCGCGCGCGGTAGAACCTGGCCGCGCCGCTGGTCGGCACGGTCAACGGACTGCTGGCGCCGGACACGTCGGTGTACGGGCCCTCGACACGGTCGGCCGACTGGAGCACGCCGGTCCAGGTCAGCACCACGTTGGCGCCACTGCGCTGAACCGTGATGGTGGGTGTAACCGGCGGCGCAGCGCGGCGCGCGGCCGGAGCGGGCCACGGGATGCCATACGGCGAAGGCCCGCCCAGCGCGGCCACTTCTTCATCCGTGAGGGTGCCCTCGCGGAATTGCATGGCCGCCACGTACGCTTCGCTGCGTTCGTTGTCGTCGCCGTCCCCGAACAGGAACACCTCCGGCGGCAGCGCAAACCGGCTGTCCAGCGCGTTCCCATCCCCCGTCACGTCCTCCCGATGTTTGTGCCCGTTGACGTACTTGGCCACCTTCCGCGGCGTGCTCGCCAGGTCCACCAAAAACACCACCCGCGCCCACTCGCCCCGCCGGTGGTGGTGCCCCGGCTCCTGCGAGATGCCGTCGTATGGCGAACAGCACCCCTTGCCATACGAACCGTCGCTGGCCCGCCAGAACAGGTCCCCGTCGGTCGGATTGTCGAAGTCGTGCGTCTGCAGGATCGAGCCAAACCCCGACCCGTTCTCGCCCCAGTACAGGTCCATGATCCAGGTCCACTGGTTAACCTTCTGGCCGCCACCGTTGGGTGGGATGCCATGCCGTGCGCGCAGACCCAGCCGTTTGAAGACGGGTCCACGGTCGTCGGCCTCGCCGGTGTCCACGTGCGGGATATGGAGCACGCGGGTTTCGCGGCCAGCGATGCCCGGGATGCCCAACTGAGTGGTGGTGCCGAACCGGTACCGCGAAGCCAGCGAAGCATCAATGTATCCGAGGTCCTGGCCGACGGTGGCGGCCAGGGAGCCTTTCTCGAAGTCCCATTGCGCGAAGGGCAGCGGGATGCCGTCGGCGGAAGGTCCGCCCAGGGCCGCCACCTCCTCGTCGCTCAGCGTCCCGGCGCGAATCTGAATCGAGTTCACGTACGCCTCGCTGCGTTCGTTGTCGTCGCCATCCCCGAACAGAAACACCTCCGGCGGCAGCGCAAACCGGCTGTCCAGCGCGTTCCCATCCCCAGTCACGTCCTCCCGATGTTTGTGCCCGTTCACGTACTTGGCCACCTTCCGCGGCGTGCTCGCCAGGTCCACCACAAACACCACCCGCGCCCACTCGCCCCGCCGGTGGTGGTGCCCCGGCTCCTGCGAGATGCCGTCGTATGGCGAACAGCACCCCTTGCCATACGAACCGTCGCTGGCCCGCCAGAACAGGTCCCCGTCGGTCGGATTGTCGAAGTCGTGCGTCTGCAGGATCGAGCCAAACCCCGACCCGTTCTCGCCCCAGTACAAGTCCATGATGAGGGTCCATTGGTTAACTTTCTGGCCGCCGCCGTTGGGCGGCATGGCATGGTTCAGGCGCAAGCCCAGCCGTTTGAAGAGCGGGCCACGGGCGTCGGCCTCGCCGGTGTCCACGTGCGGGATGTGGAGCACACGGGCCTCACGGCCGCCGATGCCCGGGATGCCCAACTGAGTGGTGGTGCCGAACCGGTACCGCGAGGCCAGCGCCGGATCAATGAAGTCCAGCGGCCGGCCGAGCGTCGCGCTGAGGTCGCCGCGCTCGAAGTCCCACTGGCCGCCGGCAAAGCCGCCGGTTTGCGGGGCGCCGGTGGTGAAGGTGTACTCGCGCACGGCGGCCCGGTTGGCGGAGTCCGTGTACTCGAGCCGCACGGTCTGGACAGCCAACCCCTCGAGCGGGTCACTGACCCGGTGAGTGAGGGTGACCTTGTTGCCACTGCGGGTAACTGCCCCGGCAGCCAGCGTCACCGGCTGGCCGTTCAAGAACAGCCGAATCGAGTCCAAGTTCACCGTGCTGCCGTCCTCGGTGAGTTCGAGCTCCAGGCGCGGGGTGGTCGAGACGTTGCCATCGCCCGGGGCGGGCTTGGCGCGGCTCAGATAGGGCGCCACGCTCACGCCGGCGCGGAGTTGCCGGTACGCCTTCACGTGGCCGACGGTGTTGCGGTCGTTGACCAAGAAGCGTCGGCCGGTGGCGTCCTCGGTCCACAGTTCCACATGCGCGCCGCCGATGCCCTCTGCCCACACCAGGCTGAACGGATACAGGCCGGCTTGCGTAACCACGAACGTGCCCCGGACCGTGCCGATGGCCGTGTCGGCCACGCTCAGCCCGGTGACGTCGCGCGGATGCGGGCCGATGGTCAGCCGGGCGTTGTCATCCGAGACCATGCCGAAGGTGTACACGCCCGGGGCCAGGTCGAGGTAACCGGTCACTTCCATGGCGATGTTGTCGGTGCTGGAGGTCGTTCCGGGGATGCCCGGAAAGAGTTCGTCAATGAAGCCGGTGGACCAACTGAAGAACCCGGCCTCGTTACCGTCCTGCTCGAAGTTGATGAGGTCGCGATCAAAGGTGCCGTCGGGGTTGGCGAGACTAAGGTCCGCCACGTTGGGGCCCAGCTCGCCGGCCAGTTGACTGATGGCGCGCTGGTAAGAGTTGCCGCCCGGAGCAGCCCCCTCGAGTTGGTGAATGCGGACCTTGAACCCGCCCCGGGTGGTGTCCACAGCACTGGCCGCCAGCGCAAAGTTGGCCGGGAGCGAGGGCACGTTCATGACCGTAAAGCTCCATCGGAGCGTGCGGGTGCCGTAGGTGAGTTTCACCTGGTGGCTGGAGCCGGCCGCCAGCAGGCCGGGAGGGTCGTAACTCACCGTGGTCACGCCGGCGCTGGTGGCGACGGACGGCGTGACCGTCGCGCCGTCGAACTCCAGTTGTACCGTGGCGCCCCCCAGGTTCTCGATGCGCGCCTCCACCAACGCATCGGGCCGAACCTGCGTCCCCAGCGGCAGGGCGGACAGGAGCACCGGTCCGGTGGTCACCGGGGTGGTGGTGAGGGACATGTTGTCGAACCAGTGGTTGGCCCGGATGGCCGCGGTCAGTTCGGCGGTGCCGGCGCCCACGCCGAATTGGCCGGCAATTGGCGCGTAAGGGATGGACACGTTGTCCAGCACCTTCACCCCGTTGTAGGTCACGTTCAGCGTCCCGTCCGCATCCAGGCGAATCTCGACCGGTACAAAGTTCGGGGTTTGATTGTTGGGCGGCCCGGTGCGCAGGCCGGCAAAGCGCTGGGCAATGACCCGCTGGCCGCGAGCTTGACGATGATGCCCGGCGCGTCCCCCGGCTCGTTGCCCTCCGCCTCGAACCCGGGCAGGTTGTCCACCGTGTCAAACGAGATCACCAGCCCGGTGGTATCGCCGCCCCCCTCGCGGAAAGGCGCGGTCCGCGTCGCCAGATCGGAGGCGAGCACGAAGCTGAACCCCTGGGCGGGCGTTTCGGTGCCGCCGTGGATGCTGACCCGGAAACTGGCGGTAAAGGCCGCCACTTTCTGGCCAGCGTCAATCTCCGGGAACACGTAGGAACCATGCATGGGCAGGCTGGAAGTGCCGTCGAGGAGTTCCTGCAAGTCCTGCAACTTGAGGATGCCGTCCTCGATTTTGGCCTTGCCCAGGAGCAGGCCGCCGGGGTCGGTGTTGAAGTCCGTGGTCAGCGAGCCGGCCAGCAGGGACCCGGCCGCCGACGCACCCAGAATCAAACGCCACGGATGGTGGCAGTATCGCTTGGTGAAGGTCGTTGTGTTTTTCATGGGTTGTTTTGGGCTTACCCCGAGCGCGTCCTCGGCCGGCGATTGCGCGCGCCATCCCGCTGGATGGCCGAGTCCGGTCGCGAGGACGCCCAGAGGGTGAACGGCGCATACCGTGCACTCCGGGTGTCCCGTGGCAAGTAATTTTTCCCAACAGCACTTCCCTTATTGCCGGGATGGAAAACCTGCCCGGAAAAGGAACGATTCGGTTGGTTTCGAGTGGCCCGGCCAACCTGGCCGCAGTGGTCTGTCAGCCGGCAGACAGGCGGCAACCTGCCGCCGACTCGCGAGGCTTCAGCCACCGCGTAAACGGTGCGCCTGCCCCGTCCTCCCTGCAGCGGGCTGGTAGCCTGTCGCCCCGGGCCAAGCCCGCATATTTCATGGTCAATTTGAACCTAATCTCCGCAGTTGAAAAGGTGGGCAAAGCGGGTTTGGAGCAATAGC
>CAYXPA010000099.1:0-13673 GCA_964466945.1 uncultured Verrucomicrobiota bacterium
TGGTGCCCGACCTGATCTGCCTGGGCAAGGCGCTCACCGGCGGCTTCCCGCTCTCGGTCTGCGTGGGCCGGGCGGACCTGATGGACGCCGCCTGGCCGGAAAGCCCGGGCGAGGCGCTGCACACCAGCACCTACCTCGGACACCCGGTGGGCTGTGCAATGGCACTGGCGCAAATGGCGGAAATCCGCCGGCGCCGGCTGGTGGAACGCAGCGCCCGGTTGGGCGCGGTGTTGCGGCGCGAACTGGAGTCGCTGCGCGCGCCGGACGGCGGCTGGCAGCTCGCGGTCCGCGGCCTGGGCCTCATGGCCGGGCTCGAGTTGCGGCGGCCGGACGGCGCGCCGGCCGGGGCCGAGGCGCTGCGCGTGGTGCAGGCCCTGTTGCGCCGCGGCTACGTCCTCCTGCCCGAGGGCCAGCACGGCGAGGTGATCGGTTTCACGCCACCGCTGACCATCGGGGAAGACGACCTGCGCGGGTGCGTCCGCGCGCTGGGCGAGGTGCTCCGGGACGCGTGCCGCCGATGAAGCTTTCCGAAATCCGGCAAATCCTCCACGAGCGGGACCTGCAACTGACCCGCTCGCTGGGCCAGAATTTTCTGCACGACGCCCAACAACTGCGGCGCATCGTGGCCCTGGCCGGCGTCCAACCCGGCGAGCGGGTGCTCGAGGTCGGCCCCGGGCTGGGCCCGCTCACGGCGGCGCTGCGGGAGGCGGGGGCGGACGTGCTGGCCCTCGAAAAAGACGCGCGCCTGGTGGCCGTGCTGGCCGAGCGGCTGCGCCTGGCGCCCGAGCCGGGCCTGCCCGCGGACCTCGAGGGCCCCGCGCACCCCGGCCGCTTGCGCCTGGTGCGGGCCGACGCCCTGCGCGTGTTGCAACGGGAGCCGGAACGCGACTGGTCCGGCTGGAAGCTGGTGGCGAACCTGCCCTACTCGGTCGCCTCGCCCATCCTGGTCGAGCTGGCCTTTGCCGAGCGACCGCCGGCGCGGTTGGTGGTGACCCTTCAGCGCGAGGTGGTCAGTCGCCTCCACGCCGGGCCGGGCGATCCCGCTTACGGGCTGCTCACCCTGCTGGTGCGCCAGCGCTACCAACCGGCCGGCTCGTTCCGCATCCCCTCGGACTGCTTTTTCCCGGTGCCGGAGGTCGAGTCGGGCTGCATCGCCCTGGACCGCTGCGCGCCCGAGCCGCTGACCGCGCCCGAGCGCCGGGTCTTTGCCCGCGTGGTCAAGCGGGCGTTTTCCGAGCGCCGCAAGAAGGCGCTCAAGCTGCTCAAGTATGACTGGCCCGCAGCCGCGCTCGAGGCGGCCTGGCGCGACCTGGGCTTGAACCCCGAAGCCCGCGCTGAAACGCTCAGCCGCGAGGTCTTCTTCGAGCTGACCCGCCGGCTCGCCCGGCTCCCCGCCCCATGAACGAGGAACTTTTCGACGTGGTCAACGACCGGGACGAGGTCATCGGCCGGCGCCCGCGCCGCGAGGTGCACCGGCTGGGCCTCAAACATCGCGCCGTGCATGTGCTGGTGTTCAACCAGCGCGGCGAGGTGTTTCTGCAAAAGCGCTCGCTCACCAAGGACAGTTTTCCGGGCGCGTGGGATTCCTCGGCCTCGGGGCATTTGCTGCCCGGCGAGAGCTACGATTGCGCCGCCCTGCGCGAGCTGGCGGAGGAACTGGGCCTGCGCCCGGAGCGCCCGCCGGAGCGGCTTTTCAAACTGGCCGCCAGCCCCGCCACGGACCAGGAGTTTGTCTGGGTGTACCGCGTCGAGGCCGAGGGGCCGTTCACGCTGCATCCGGAGGAAATCAGCGCCGGCGGCTGGTTCCCGCCGGAGCAGGTCACCCGCTGGCTGGCCGAGCGGCCGGGGGACTTCGCCGGCAGCGTGCCGTTGATTTGGGGGCGTTACCGTGCCGAGTGTGCGGGGCCAACTGCCGCTGCGGAGCCCCGCGCCATGGACCGCCCCGAGCCGCCGGCTCAATAAATCCCCGGCACAAAACGCCGCACCTGCCGGGCGTAATCGGCGTACTCGGGAAACGCCGCGCGCAGCCACGCCTCCTCGCGGCAGGCCTTGCGGTCCAGAAATACCGCCAGCGCGGCCCCGGCCAGCAGCGTCGGTCCGCTGGCCCACCACGCCGCCCAGCCCAGCGACAAGAGCATCAGGCTGGTGTAAAGCGGATGCCGCACCCACCGGTAAACGCCATGCCGGATCAGGCGCGAACCCGCGTTGGGCCGGGGGAAGATGGTGCGGTTGCGGCCCAGCACCCATGCGCCGCCAATCCCGAAGAGCGCCCCCAAGACCAGGCAAACCCCGGCCAGCAGCGTCAACCCGCCCGGGCGCGCGCGGCCGGGGCACAGCGGCCCCAGCGCCAGCACCAAGAGCATCAGCACCGACTGGCCCAGCACCCAGCCGCCGCCGCGCGCGAGGAAGTCGGCACTCATGACCAACGCCTGCCCGGGTGCATCCGCCTCGGTCATTCCCCGGCGTGCTATGCTGGCGCGGCGCCGTCCATGAGACGCGCCAGGCTGTGCCACCCGAGGTCATGCAGTTCCGCCACTGGCGCCGCAAATTCGCCCGTGGCGGTGCGCAGGACCAAACGGTCGCCGCCCACCGTGCCGAGGCGCGCGGCGGGCACACCCATGAGCCGGGCGCGCTCGATTACCTTCACCGCGTCGCGCGGGGCACAGGTGATGACGACACGGTGCTGGGTTTCGCCAAAACACAGCGCGTCCAGGCGCACGCGGGCGGCCCAGGTGTTTTTCGCGTCGGCTACCGGCGGCGGGAACAGGCCGGTCAGGTCCACCGTGGCGCCGATGAGTCGAGGCGTTCCCCGGGCGATCTGCTGGCTGATGCAGCACTCGGCCAGGCAAACGGCCAGGCCGCCCTCGCTGCAGTCGTGGGCGCTCTTGATGCCGCCGGCCTGGATCAGACCCAGCAAGGTGGTGTGCAGCGTGGCGGCCTGTTCCAGGTCGCAGCGCGGGGGCCGGCCGGTTTTCAAGCCGTGAATCGCCTGGAGGTACGCGCTGCCGCCCAAGCCTTGCAGCGGATCGTCCAGGTCCACCGGCGCCCCGAGCAGCACAATCACGTCGCCCTCGTCTTTGAACCACTGGGTGGTGATGTGCTCGGGCTTTTCGATCAGGCCGACCATGGCCACGGTGGGGGTGGGGTCAATCGGGCCGGCGGGGCTTTGGTTGTAGAGCGAGCAGTTGCCGCCGGTGACGGGCGTGTTCAGGGCGCGGCAGGCATCGGCCAGGCCGCGCACGCACTCGCGCAGTTGCCAGAACAGCTCGGGGTGGTAGGGATTGCCGAAGTTGAGGTTGTCGGTCACGCCCAGTGGCCGGGCGCCGGCGCAGGCCAGGTTGCGGGCCGCTTCGACCACCGCGGCCTTGGCGCCTTCGTAGGGGTCGAGGTAGCAGTAGGCGCCGTTGCAGTCGCTGGTGAGGGCGAGGAATTTTTCGGGCACCGGCGCGGGGGCGGCGCCCGCGGGCAAAGGCGGCAGGGAATCGGCCTTGATGCGAATCACCGCCGCGTCGCTGCCGGGGCAGACGACCGAGTTGTCGCGGACCATGTGGTCGTACTGGCGCCAAACCCAGTGCTTGGAGGCGATGGTGGGCCAGGCGAGGAGCAGCCTGAGAGCGGGCCGCGGATCGGACAGGTCGGACGGATCGGGCAAATCTTGGAGGCGGAACGCTCGGACCGTCTTGAGGTATTCCGGCTCGCGCGCCTGACGCTCGTACACCGGCGCTTCGCTGGCAATGAGCTTGGCGGGGATGTCGGCCACGACCCGGCCGTGATGCTTGACCACCATGCGGCCGGTGTCGGTGACCACGCCGATTTGCGCCCAGGGCAGGTCCCACTTGTCGAAGACGCGTTTGACCTCCTCCTCGCGGCCCTGGTGGACGATGAGCAGCATCCGCTCCTGCGATTCGCTGAGCATGATCTCGTAGGGGGTCATGTTCGGCGCGCGCTGGGGGACCCGGGCCAACTCGATCTCGATGCCGGTGCCGGCGCGGGCGGCGGTTTCGCAGGTGGAGCAGGTCAGGCCGGCGGCGCCCATGTCCTGGATGCCGGCGACCGCGCCGGTGGCGAGCAGTTCGAGGCAGGCTTCGCACACGAGCTTTTCCATGAACGGATCGCCCACCTGCACCGCGCCGCGCTGTTGTTCGGCCGATTCCTCGGTCAGGTCCTGCGAGGCAAAGGCCGCCCCCGCCAGGCCGTCGCGGCCGGTGGCCGGGCCGACGTAAAAGACCGGGTTGCCAACCCCGCGGGCGGTGCCGCGGGCGATCTGCTCGTGCCGGAGCACGCCCAGGCAAAACACGTTCACCAGCGGGTTGCCGGCGTAGCTCTTGTCGAAATAAACCTCGCCGGCGAGGGTGGGGATGCCGAAGCAGTTGCCGTAATGGGCGATGCCCGCGACCACGCCCCCGAACAGCCGCCGCACCTCCGGGTCGCTCAGCTCGCCAAAACGCAGCGAGTCCAGCGCGGCCACGGGCCGGGCGCCCATGGTGAAGATGTCGCGGATGATGCCGCCCACGCCGGTGGCCGCGCCCTGGAACGGCTCGACCGCGCTGGGGTGGTTGTGCGATTCCATCTTGAAGGCGATGGCCAGGCCGTCGCCGATGTCGAGGATGCCGGCGTTTTCCTCGCCCGCGCCCACGAGCACGCGCGAGGAGCGGGTGGGGAAGGTGCGCAGCAGCGGCTTGGTGTTCTTGTAGGAGCAGTGCTCGCTCCACATCACCGAAAAGATGCCCAGCTCGGTGTAGGTGGGCGGCCGGCCGAGAATTTCGAGGATGCGGGCGTACTCCTCGGGGCTGAGGTTGTGTTTGGCAACCAGCTCGGGGGTGATGGTGGGCTCGGTCATGAATGCGGCGCGGCCGCCCGCCCCGGCACTTCATGAACTCACGCCGGGCGGCGACCGGACGCCGGAGCGTAAGCGCGGGGCCGAACCAGCGTCAAACGCCGGCTCGGCCGCCGCCGCGGGCGGGCGGAAGATGCGCGGGGCAGAGCTGGCTTGTCCGACGCGGCACCATGCGCGGCGACGTGCGGGACCCTCGGTCAACAAAAAGCCCGCCGGCGGGCGACGGACCACCTGCCGGCGGGGCGGGGGGGAGGAATGCGCCGCGAACCGGCGGCGCAGGCGCTTCAATACTCGCGCTTGCGGGTGATGCCCGGCATGGGCACGGGGTAACGGCCGTTGGCATCGGCCTGCAAGGGCGCGGGCGAATCTTCGGTGAGGGCGTCCAGGCCCGGGGCCATTTCGTGCTCGCAGTTGAGTATGTCCTCGTAGGTGATCTCCTGCCCGGTGTGGGCGGCCATGCGGCCCATCGAGGTGACCAGGCTGGCTTCGACGCCGCGCTTGAGTTCGTTGTAAGGCTTGTCGTTGCGGATGGCGTCAATCAAGTCGTGCCACTCGTTCTGGTAGGGGTCTTCCTGACCGGCCGGGACCTTGGATTCCCAGAGCATGTCCGAGCGGCGCATTTGCTGGGTCTTGAAAAGGCGCGAGGGCAGGCCGCAGTCGCCGCTGGCGGAGGCGATGGCGCTGCCCTTGGTGCCGTGGAGGTAGCTGGCGTAGTGGTCCCAGCACCCGGTGATGCAACGGCCGTCAAAGAGGAACTTCGAGCCATCGGCGTAGGTGTACTCGACGGAGTAGGTGTCCAGGTTCTGGTCCACGTAAGTGACGCCCTCGGGGCTTTGGCGGTAATGGCGGCCGCCCAGGGCCTGGGCCTTGACCGGCCAGGCGTTTTTCAGCCAGCCCAGGTGGTCAATGATGTGGATGTAGAAGTCGCTGAAGTTGCCGCCGCTGGCCCACAGGAAGCTGTGGAAGCGCTGCACCTGGTAGCGCAGCTCGCTGATGCCGGGCGGCTTGGGCAGCGAGGAGAAATACCCGATGGGCCCGTGCATCCGGTAGCCGCGCTGGAGGATGATTTCGCCGATCTCGCCGTTGTGCACGCGGTCGGCCAGCTCCTGCAGCGCGCGGCTGTGCCGGGACATGAGGCCCACGCCCACCTTGAGGTTCTTGCGCGTGGCCTCCTCGGCCTGGGCGAACATGCGCTTGGAGGTGGGGCCGTCCACGGTGATGGGTTTCTCCATGAACACGTGCAGGCCCTTTTGCAGCGCGTAGGCGAAGTGCACCCAGCGGAACGCCGGCGGCGTGGCAAAGATGGCCACGTCCCCGGGCCGCAGGCAGTCCATCGCCTTCTTGTAGGCGTCAAACCCGACGAACCGCCGCTCGGGCGGCACGTCCACCTGGGAGGCCAGACTGCTCTCCCGGCTGAGGCTACCCAGGCTGGCGCTGAGCCGCTCCTGGAACACATCGGCCATCGCCACCAGCTTGATCGGACCCTGGCCGCTGGTCTTGAGCGCGTTGACCGCGGCGCCGGTGCCGCGCCCGCCGCAGCCCACCAGCGCGACCTGGATCAGGTCGCTGCCGGCGGCGTGCACGTGCGGCAGGGCCACGCCCGCCAGGGCGGTGGCGGCGGCCAGGCGGGTGGAATCTTTGAGGAAATCGCGACGCGAACGGGGCTGTGAGAAGCAGTTGTTCATGCGCGGCATCGTTTTGCCGGCCGCCGCGGGTGTCAACGCGGAAAGCGTCCCCGCGCGCGCGCCGATCGCCTGTGCCCCGCGCGGCAGGGAGTGGGACCCGGGCCGGCTCAGAGGCGCTCGTACTCGCCCTTGCTGACGCGCTTGAGTACGGTGAACCCGGCGCTCTTGGCCTCGGAGACCGACAGCGGCTTGGTCAGCCGCGGGGTGTTGAAGCTCGAGATGACCCGCCGCACCGGTTTCTTGCACAACGGGCATTTCTCCAACGGCGGCGCCGAGAGCGGCCGGCGCAGGGTGAACCGGCCCCCACAGAGGGCGCAGGCGCCCTCGCACAGTTCGTACTCGTATAGCGGCATGGCGGATTCGCGCGGCGGACCGGACCGGGCCCAAGCGCTCCGAGCCGCCGCGTGTCCAGCATACGCACGCGACCCCGCCGGCTCAAGCGGGCAAGGTGTGGCCCGCCCGTTCGAGCCACTTGCGCAGCGCCGGTACCCGCGAGAATCAGCAGGCGTGGCACAGAGGGGATGGCGGTGCGTGGGTGGCCGACAGGCGGGGGCGGGGGAAGTCATGTGCCCACTACGGCGGCAAGCCGCCGCACTCCCGGCGCTGCTGAGTAAGATCGCGGCGTCGCATGCACGCGAAGCGTTTGGAGTGCGCCAGCTTGCTGGCGCTGTCGCAACTGCAGCGATGATGGCGCCAGACCACCGGCCGCCCCGCGCGCACCGTTACTGCGCTTTCTCTCAGCGCAAGCGGCCCGCCCGTTCAGCCCGGGATTGAGCGCAGGGCACCCTTGCCGCACACTGCGTCCCATGCCGGCCACGCCCCCCGACCCCGCCGCGCGCCGCGAAGTGCATCGGCGCGGTTTTGCCGCACTGGCCGGGTTGTTTCTCGGGCTGGGGCTGCTCAAGTTCGGCAACCCGGCGGTGGTGGACCGGTTGGTGAGCGCGCCGCGGGACGCGTGGGAGCTGCTCCTGATGCCCTGGCCGCTGGCCTGGGGGTACGCCCTGTGGGCCTTGCTGGCGGGTTTCGGTCTCTTTGTGGCGGAACGCCGTCTGCCCCGGCCGCGCGCCCTGGTGCTGCTCCCAGTGGCGTGGCTGGCCTGGCAGTTTCTGGCCGCCGCCAGCACGATTGACGCACGCCTGACGGGGCTGCACCTGCCGTACTTCGTGACGCTGGCGGGCGGCTTTTACCTCGGGTTGCTGGCCCTGGCGCCGACCGCGCAACCGCGGGTGTTCTGGCTGGCGCTGGGCGGCTGTTTCGCCGCGGTGCTGGTGGTGGGGTTCCAACAACACTTCGGCGGCCTGGAAGCGGTGCGCCGACACGTGCTCGCGCAACCCGGCGCCGAAAACCTGCCGGCCGATTATCTCAAGCGACTGGAGGCCGGGCGCATCTTTGCGACGCTGGTTTATCCCAACGCGCTGGCGGGGGCGATCCTGTTGCTGTTGCCGGCGGTGACGGTGGCCGTGTGGGACCCGGATGCCGGCGGGCCCCGCGCGTGGCGCGGGCTGCTGGCGGCCGGGGTGGCCGGGGCGGGACTGGCGTGCCTGTACTGGACCAGGTCCAAGGCGGGCTGGCTGCTGGCGCTGGGGCTGGTCCTGGTGTCGGGGTGGCGCTTGCGGCTGCCGCCGCGGGTGAAGTGGACCTTGGCCGCGGTGGTGGCGGGTGTCGGGCTGGTGGCGTTTGCGGTGCGTTTCGCCGGGTACTTCCAAGGCGGAGCGACCAGCGTGGGCGCGCGCTTCGAGTACTGGCGCGCGGCCTGGACCACCGCTTGCCGACATCCGGTGCTGGGCAGCGGGCCGGGCACGTTTGCGGCCAGTTACCGCCCGCTGAAGCCGCCGGGGGCGGAGATGACGCTCTTGGCGCACAACGACTATTTGCAGCAGGCCAGCGATTCCGGGTTTCCCGGGGCCCTGCTGTACCTGGGGTTTTGGGCGGGCTCCTTGGGCGTGCTGGCGCGACGGGCCTGGCGCGAGCCGCTGTCGTTTGCGGTGTGGCTGGGTCTGCTGGGCTGGGCGTTGCAGGGATGGGTCGAGTTTGCGCTCTATGTCCCGGGCGTGGCCTGGGCGGCGTTCTGGTTGCTGGGCTGGCTGTGGGGACGCACCGCGCCAGGCGCGAGCAGCGGGGCATCATCCGCGCCGTCCCGACCGACTTGATCCGCGCGCCGCGATTGGATAGGGGCGGGCTGCGCCCCGGCCGCAGGACGGCGCCGACCCAGCGGCGCCCTACCGTTCGCCCGTTCGCTCACGGCGCGTTTCCGGCCCGGGTCGCAGCCTTCCCAAGCCGCCCAAGTCCCTCTATGCTCGCGCCATGTTCACCCCCGAACGGCAGCCGCCGCCTTTCCCATGAAAGTGGCCGATCCCGAGTTGGGCAAGCACGCCGGCCTGGTGGTGCGCGTGGCCGGACTGGGCCCGGTGCGCCTGTTGCGCGCGCTGGCCCGGAACCCGGAGACCGCGCTGTACCTGACCGACCAGGACGGCGTGGTGGTGAAGGTGTTCGACCTGAGCTGCGGCCGGCCGGACGAGGTGGGCTACGGGCCGTACATGAACTTCCGCTCCGAGCTGGCCACGTTCGAGGAACTGCAAGCGGTCGAGCCGCTCCGGCTGTTCGTGCCCACGTTTTTCGGCGGCGACCTCGATTACGAGCGCCAGTACGCCTACATCGCCATGGAGCGCCTGCGCGGCCACAACCTGCGGCAGTGGGGCGAGGACCTGGCCGCCGGCGGGTATGACGCCGCGGCGCTGGACGAGCTGCGGCGCGCGCTCCAGGAGGTGCTGGCCATCGTGGACCTGTTCCACCGGCACGGGCTGGTGTTGATGGATTTCAAGCCCGACAACGTGATCCGCCTCGTGGACGGCGCCGTGCGGCTGGTGGACCTGGGCGCTTTCTTCACCCCGCGCCACCGCCACGCGCCGGGCGAGTTTCTCTACGCCGCCACACCGGACCATGCCGAGGTGGTGATTGACGTATCCAACCTCCAGGCCGGCGTGCCGCCCGGGCCCGCCTCGGACATCTTCTCGGCCGGGGTGGCGCTGTTTGAAATGGCCACGGGCGCCTCGCGCCTGGAGATTCACCCGAACACGGCCGAGGAGATGCTGGCCACGCCCGCGATGTACCGCTTCCGCGATTCCCAGATCGCCGACGTGTGGAAGGCCTTTCCCCACCTCAAGGAGGCGCTGCCGCTGGTGCAAACCCAGTTGCGCGAGCGCCGCCTGCTCTTCGCCGAGTTCTGGCATCTGCTCAAGGCCTACGTCGCCGCCCGCGTGCCGGACTGGGAAAACCTCGACGCCGAACAGCAGGGCCAAATCCTCCTGTCCACCGGCACCACGTTCATCCAGGAACAACTGCCCGCGCCGCTGACCTGGCTGGCGGGGCCCATTGCCCGCGCCACCGTGCTGCGCAGCCTGCGCATCGGCAGCCTGGGCGAACTGGCCCGCTTGCTGGGCAACCCGGCGCCCGAACACGTGCGGGCGGACGTGCTCGCCCACAACTGCCTGCTCCGCCACCTCGAAACCCTCGGCCTGCCCGGCGAGTTCGCCGAGCGGCTCAACGTCTGGGACGTGCGCCTGGACCGGCGCACCGGCCACTGGGCCATCGCCGCGCCCGCCGCCTGCTGGGAGCTGGCCGACAACGCCCCGTTTGTGTACCTGCGGCGCAGCCACAGCGACGACCAGGGCCACACCTACTGGCACGCGGTGGACGAATTCGAGGCCGACCTCACCCCCGCCGGGCGCGCGAACCTGGCCCAGCTCCGCCACGACCACCGCGCCTGGCTGGGCACGGCCACGCTGCGGGCAGCGGAGAGTTGACCCGCCAGCAGATTGCACCGCTGCGGGCGATCCGCCGGCTCACGCCAGCCCCACGCGCGCGCGGCCCTCGGGCGTCATCATGGCCGGGTTCCACGGCGGGTCCCACACCACCTCGACCTCCGCCGTGCGCACCCCCGGCAGGTTCAAGAGCACGGTGCGCACGCCCGCGACGAGGCTCTCGTGCATGGGACAGCCGGCGGTGGTCAGCGTCATCACCACACGCACGCGGTCGGCGGCGATCTCGGTGCTGTACACCAGGCCCAGGTCCACGATGTTGCAGCCCAACTCGGGGTCCACCACCTGCCGCAGGGCCTCGAGGACGGCTTCTTCAGTGAGCGGGTTCATGCGGGTTTCACCTCGACGTCGCGCCGGCAGGGGTTGTCGAAGAACCGGCGCCGGGCAACGGCTCCAGCCGGGGCCGCCAGAAGTGGCGGAACATCCGGCCGAGGTTCACCAGGAAAACGCCCAGGCCGGCCAACAGCGCGAGCGCGCCCGCGCGCACGATCGGCCCACTCGCCAGCGCCGCGCCCAGGGCCGCGCCCAGCACACCGGCCAGGACCAGTCCCAGGCCGGCCACCTGGAGCCGTTCCGAGTAAAGGTCCGCCAGCGCGGGCACGCGGAACCGTCCCACCTGCCGGGCGTAGCTGTGGTACCAGACCTGAAAGGGCACAATCTTGTAGAGGAACCCCAGCACCGTGAGGCTCACCACCCCCGCCAGGCCCAGCCAGCCATAGACCGTCTCCAACTGCGTTGTCAGCAGCGTGACCGGCAGGCCCGGCCAGCCCAACACCCAGCCCAGCGGCGCCACCAGCGCCAAGAGACCCAGCGCCACCAGGAAATGCCGCAGGCCCCAGTCCAGCCCCCGGCGTTTGCGGGCGCGCAAAATGGCGCGCACTTCCAGGCCGTAGAGCCCGAGCCCGGCCAGCACGACCCCCCCGGCCACCGGCTGCCAGCGGCTGCGCAGGAACAGGGTCAAAAACACGCCGGCCAGGCCCAGGTTGAGCAACCCCAGGGCGGCGCCCGCGCGGCGCGGGTTTTGCAGCTCGCTGAGCGTGAACATGGGCACGAGCTTGAAGCTCACCGCCACGATCAGCATCACAAAGAAGCCCACCCCGCCCAGGTGCGCGTGCGCGTGCATCACCCCCAGCGGGTCAAACCGCCCCAGCCACGTGGCCGTGGCCTGCAACGCGATCAAGGCCGGCCGCAGAAGATGCCCCGGCGGGAGCGTCTCGAGTGAATCGTAAGAGCACTTGGCCGCGGCCATGGCCAGGCCGGCCAGCACGGTCAGGCCCAGCCAGCCCAGCGCGGCGGTGATGCCCCAGGCCACGACGTTCCGGCGCGGCACGGTGCACAAGGTGCGGCCGAGGTTGTAGGCGAACAATCCCACCCCCGCGGCCAGCGCCGAGCCGAAGTGGCCCACCTGCTTGAGGTCCCAACGCCAGAACATCCACACCATGCCGGCCACGCCCACCAGATGCAGGACAAAGTGCCAGCGGGCCAGCCGCTCGCTGTGCAGCCGCGTCTCGAGCGCCACCGGCACCAGTTGGTACATCGCGCCCAGGGCCACCGAGCCCAGAAAGCCCAGCACCCACAGATGCGTGGCTGCGACCGTGTACTGGTTGTAATGGTAGGCGGCCAGAATGTCCGGCCGCACCGCCAGCAACAGCGCCGCCGCCGGCAGGGCCAGCACTCCCGTCACCACAAACCGCAGCGGCACCGTGACCGACGGCGCAAAGGCCGTGGCCGGCCCGCCCGCGCCGACACCGGAGACGGGCGGCCCCGCAAGACGCGGGGTCGCGGCCGGCGCGTTAGGCGCGGCGAATGCGGGTGAGGAAACTGCCATCGCTCTGCTCCTGCGTGTCCGCCGTGAAGCCGCGTTCGGCCAGCAGCGGGTAAAGGTGCATGGGGCGGCGGTCGGTGCGCGCCCGCAACTCGGCCCCGGCCGGCAGGCGGGCCAGCGCCTCGAGAATGCGCACCATCGGCTGCGGCGGCTCCAGCCCGCGCGCATCCACTTCGACCGTCTCCGCACTCATGACCCGCGCAGCTTAACGACCACGCGGCCGGCCGCCTTGATGAAAATCAACGCCGCGCCCGCCTGTCAGCCAATGCGCGCGGGCTGGAGCGTTTCATGTCCACGGCCGGCCTGCCCCGGCGTCGAACCGCTCGCATTCCTCCGGCCGCCGCCACGGCTGTCATGGGATCGTTGCCTTGAGTTTACACGCCGGCCCTTATCGCCGCCGGCGTCTGACGGCCATGCTCGGGCGTGGTGAGGACTTTTGAACCAACAAACCCTCCCGGGGCGGAGCGGGTCGCGACCGGAGCGCCGGGCGAACGCGTCCTGGGGCGCAAGGCAGGACGCGCACGCTACGCGCTGAGTCTGGCCCGGGACGAGGGGGAAGTGCGGGCGGCGCAGACGCTGCGCTTCTTGGTGTTCAACCTCGAATTGCACGAAGGGCTCGAGAGCGCCTTCGCGACGTGCCGGGACGCGGACCCGTTTGACGCGGTCTGCGACCACCTCTTGGTTCGGGAGCTGGAAAGCGGCGAAGTCGTGGGCACCTACCGGCTGCAGGCCGGTCGGCGGGCCGGGGCCGTCGAGAAACTGTACTGCGCGCAGGAGTTTGACCTCACACCGTTCGCCGGGCGACGGGACGAGTTGTTGGAACTGGGGCGGGCGTGCGTGCACCGGCACCACCGCAACCTGGCGGTGCTCTCGCTGCTCTGGCAGGGCATCTACGCCTACGCTCGCGAGGTGAACGCCCGGTACTTGATCGGCTGCAGTTCCCTGCCCGGAACCGACCCCGCCGTGGGCGCCCGCGCCTATTCGGACCTCATCCGTCAGTATCTGGCCCCCGCGCCCTGGCTGACCCAGCCGCACCCCGCTTTGGCTTGTCCCCTCTGGGAGTTGAGTCCCGAGCCGGCGCCCGTTCCGCGGTTGCTCTCCGCCTACCTTTCACTCGGCGCCCGCATCTGCGGGCCTCCGGCCCTGGATCGCGAATTCAAGACCGTGGATTTCCTGACGTGGCTGGACCTGGCGGCGCTCTCCGAGCGCGCGCGGGCGCTGGTCGAAACTGCTTCCGCCGGCCCGCAGCTCGAATGAGTCGGGGCGGAACTTCGGAGCATCGCGGCGCCGACCGGGCGTGCCGCTGGGGTCGCGCGCTCGGCCGGGCGGCGCGGCTGGTGGGAATCTTCGCGGCCGCCACGTGGGATCATTACCGGCGCGGACTCTCCTCGCGCCATTTGGACCGCGCGGGAGGCAGCGCCTGGTTGACGCACTGGTCCCGCGCGGCGCTGCAGGTCCTCGGCGTGAGCGTTGACGCTGCCGGCCGTCCGCCCGAGCAGGGCCTGCTG
>CAYXPA010000100.1:0-13561 GCA_964466945.1 uncultured Verrucomicrobiota bacterium
CGTCCGGCAACACCTGCCGCAGCCAGGTCGTCTTGCCCGTGCCGCGCGGGCCGAAGAGGAAAAAAGTATGGTCGGGAACCGAATACCAGCGCTCAAACATCGCCAGCAGATTTACGGTCAAAATGCTGGCTGGCAATACAAAATTACCATCCCAGGAACCCACCCGCGAAGAAGCCCTGTTTGTCCTGGCGCTGGAGAAACCATCTGAGAAACGCGCCGCCTTTCTGGACGGCGCCTGCCACGGCGACCCCGCCCTGTGCGCCCGCCTCGAGGCCCTGCTGGCCGCACACGAGCAACCCGCGACGCTCTTGGACATCTGCCGCCCCACAGCCCGGCGAGCCGGCGCGCTTCACACGTTTCGGGACGGCCCGGGCTTGCGGCAACACCTCCCCACGCGCTTTCCGGGCTCCTGCCGGTTCACCGGGGGCGCGTGGCGGCCAGTTTTTCGCGCATGGCGGCGAACCATGCCCGCCCGGTCTCGAGGCTGGCCGGCTCGCGCGGGCGGTCGGCGGCCCGCTCGATCAGCTCGGGTGGCAATTCCTGAAGAAAGCTCGAAGGATGGCAGGGGCTGAGTTGCCCGTACTTGCGGCGGGCGGCGCAGTGGCCCAACTGGAGCGAGTAGCGCGCGCGGGTGATAGCGACGTAAAAGAGCCGCCGTTCTTCGTCCAGGCTGCCCTCGGCCTTGGCCCGCGCGTGCGGGAGCAGCCCTTCCTCGAGCCCCACGATGAACACGTGCGGGAACTCGAGCCCCTTGCAACTGTGCATGGTGATGAGGGTCACCGCCTCGCCCGCCGGCGCGGCGTCGCTCTCGCGCTCGGTGTCGAGCGTCACCTCCTCGAGGAAGCGTTGGAGCCGTTCGGCGGGCGTCCCGACCGGGCCGGCGTCGCGGTCCAGCGCGGCGACCAGTTCCTTGAGGTTGCGCACGCGGTTTTCGCCGGCCTCGGCGGTCTTTTCGCTCCGGCGCAGTTCCTCGTAGTAGCCGAGCCCGTTCAACCACCCCTCGGCCCAGGCGCTGAGCGAAAACCCGCCCCCGGGCGCGGGCGCGCGCAAGGGCCGGGCGGTGTCCTCGAACCAGCGCACCAGGCCGGCGATGCTGGCCCGGGTGCGCGCGGGAAAGTCCGCGGTCACCGCCGGGTTGTTCATGACGGCAAACACCGGGCAATGCCGCTCCTGGCTGGCGGCGAGCAAGCGTTGCATCGTGGCGTCGCTCAGGCCGCGGGCCGGCACGTTGGCGATGCGCAACAGGCTGATGTCGTCCTGCGGGTTCAACAGCGCCTTGAGGTAGGCGAGGAAGTCGCGCACCTCGCGGCGGTCGAAGAAGCTCTGTCCGCCCACCAGGTGGTACCGCACCCCGGCGCGGCGGAAGGCGGTCTCCAGCGGGCGGGCCTGGCCGTTGGTGCGGAAGAGCACGGCGTGGTCCGACCACGGGATGCGCCGGACCAGGCGCGCGCTTTCGATGGCCTCGACCACGGCGCGGGCCTCGGCCTCTTCGTCGGGGAACGTGTGCAGGGTGATGCGGGGGCCGGCGCCCAGGGTGGACCAGAGGTGCTTGGCGCGGCGGCGCGCGTTGTGGCGGATGAGGGTGTTGGCGGCCTCGAGGATGGTGGTGGTGGAGCGGTAGTTTTGTTCGAGCTTGATGACCTTGACCTCGGGGAAGTGTTTTTCCAGGTCGAGGAGGTTGGCGATCTCGGCGCCGCGCCAGCCGTAGATGCTCTGGTCGTCGTCGCCCACCACACACAGGTTGCGGTGCCGGGCGCAGAGGGCGCAGAGCAACTCGAACTGGGCGGCGTTGGTGTCCTGGTACTCGTCCACCAGCACGTAGCGGTAACGGGCGCGGCAGGCCTCGAGCACGTCCGGGTGCTCGCGGAACAGGCGCAGCGGCAACAGGAGCAGGTCGTCGAAGTCCACCGCGTTGCAGGCGCGCAGGGCCGATTCGTAGCGGGCGCGCACGTGCTCGGCCAGCGCGCGCGCGCCGGGGTCGGCGAAGGCGGTCGCCCGCTCACCGCCGTTGCGATAGCGGCTCAGCAGCGCCAGCACGGCGTGGGGATCGGTCTTTTCCCCGCGGGCGGAGAGGTGACTGAGGATTTTTCGCACGGCGGCCAGTTGTTCGGCCTCGTCGTAGATGACGAAGTTGCGTTTGTAGCCCAGCCGCTCGATGTGCTGGCGCAGCAAGCGCACGCCCAGGGCGTGGAAGGTGCAAATCGTGGGGCGGGCCGCGCCGGGACCGGCCTCCGGCGCCGCGGTGGCGGCGCGGCGCGGGCGGGGGACCAGTTGCTGGACGCGCTCGAGCATTTCCCGCGCGGCCTTGTTGGTGAAGGTCACGGCCAGGATGTGCTCCGGCGGCACGCCGCGCTCGATGAGGTGGGCGATCCGGTAGGTGATCACCCGCGTCTTGCCCGTGCCCGCCCCGGCGAGGATGAGCACCGGGCCGTGCAGGGTGGTCACGGCCTCGCGTTGGCGGGGATTGAGCGCGCTCAGGTCCAGCATGGGGCGCGCAGTGTACGCGGGGACCGCGGGCTGACAAGCGCCGCCCGGCGCCGCGGGAGCACCGCGCGAGCGACGCACTTCCGGCGTGGCAGGACGGCAGCTTTCTGGCAGGTTGGGCGGCGACACACATGGGTACCCACGAAGCCTACTACCGGCAGAACACCGCCTACGCCGAGTTCCTCGCGAACTGGGACGAGGGGTTCTACGCGAAGTACGCCGACACGCTTCGCCCGGCGCGCCCCGGCGCCCGCGTGCTGGACGTGGGCTGCGGGGTGGGGCAGGTGGTGCGGCGGTTGGCCGGGGCGGGTTACGAGGCGTACGGCGTGGAGGTCTCCGAGCCCAACGTCGCCCGCGCGCGCGCGGCCGGGCTGCGTTGCGAGGTGTACGACGGCCGGCGCCTGCCCTTTCCGGACCGGCACTTCGCCGCCGCCGGCGCGCTCAACGTGCTCGAGCACGTGGAGACGCCGGAGGCCTTTTTGGCCGAGCTGGTGCGCGTGGTCGAGCCGGGCGGGCGCGTCGTGGTGTCCAGCCCCAACTTCTTTCGCGCCCTGGGCTGGCGGGATTATCACCCGGCCATGCGCGGGCTGGGCAACAAGTGGCGCAACTTACGGCGGCTCCTGGCCAAACGCCGGCAAATGCGTCGCGCCCCGGAGTCGGTGCGGTTCGACCGGATGACGCCCATCGTGCGGCCGGTGTTCCAGCCGGACGACGACGCGATCGTGAAGACCAACGGGCTGGAGATCGCGTTTTTCCTCGAACGTGCCGGTTGCGTGGTGGAGCGGGTGCTCTGCACCGACCGGTATGTGCACCCCTGGCTGGACCGGTTGTTGAACCTCACGCCGCTGCGCTACGTGATGTTCAATGCCTTCGTCGTCGCCCGCCGGGCGGCTTGAAGGCGGCGTGGCGCGGGCTGAGGGGACTGACGTCCGCTGCCACGGAAAACGCCCGCGTTGTCCGCTCATCCGCAACGCGCGCAGTCGGGCCGGAGAATCCCCGTGGGCGAGGCTTACTGCGCCCCGGGCGGCACGGGGAAGCCGCGGTCGCGCATGAGCGCGGCGATGCCGGCGTCGCGCCCGCGGAACTGGCGGTAGGCTTCCGCCGGGTCGAGGGTGTTGCCGCGGGCGAGGATGTGCTCGCGGTAGCGGGCGGCCAGGGCGCGATCGTACCAGCCGGCGGCCGCGAAGGCCTCGGCGGCGTCGGCCGTGAGGGTGTCGGCCCAGAGGTAGCTGTAGTAGCCGGCGGAGTAGCCTTCGTCGCCGAAGATGTGGGCGAAGTGGGGCAGGCGGTGGCGCATGACGATTTCGCGCGGCATGCCCAGGCGGGCCAGTTCGTCGCGCTCGAAGGCGGCGGGGTCAATGTCCTGCTCGCCGGCCAGGTGCAGTTTGAGGTCGAGCAGGCCGCTGGCGAGGTACTCGGTGGTGGCAAAGCCCTGGTTGAACTTGGCCGCGCGCTTGACGCGCTCGATGAGCTCCGCCGGCATCGGCTGGCCGGTCTGATAATGCCGGGCGAAACGGCCGAGCACCTCGGGAGTCAACAGCCAGCGTTCGTGCAGTTGGGAGGGCAGCTCGACGAAATCCCGCGGCACGCTGGTGCCCGAGAGTGAGGGGTAGTTCACGTCCGAGCACAGCCCATGCAGGGCGTGGCCGAATTCGTGGAAGAGCGTGCGGGCGTCGTCCCAGGACACCAGCACCGGCTCGCCCGGCGCGGGTTTGAGGAAGTTCGCGTTGTTCGAGACCAGCGGGGTGATTTCGCGTTCGAAGCGTTCCTGGTTGCGGTAGGCGTTCATCCAGGCGCCGGAGCGTTTGCCGGGCCGGGCGTAGGGGTCGAAGTAGAACAGGCCCACGTGACGGCCGCCGGTGTCCCGGACCTCCCAGACCCGCACGTCGGGATGGTTCACGGGGATGCCGGGCACGGGTTTGAACCGCAGGCCGAAGAGCTCCTCGGCGGTCCAGAACATCGCCTCGCGCAGCGACTCGAGCTGGAGGTAGGGTTTGAGGGCGGCCTCGTCCAGGTCGTATTTGGCCTTGCGGACCTTTTCGGCGTAGTAGCGGTAGTCCCAGGGTTCGATGCGGAAGCCGGCGCCCTCGGCGTCGGCGAGGCGCTGCATGTCGGCTACTTCCTCGCGCACGCGGGCCAGCGCGGCGGGCCAGACCTTTTCCATGAGCTCGAGGGCCCGTTCGGGCGTCCGGGCCATGCTGTTCTCCAGGCGCCAGTGGGCGTGGGTGGGATAACCCAGGAGTTTGGCCCGCTCGGCGCGGAGGCGGAGGATTTCCGTGATGAGGGGCTTGTTGTCGCGGGGGCCGGGGTGGTCGCCGCGGGAGACGAAGCGGCGCCAGACTTGTTCGCGCAGGGGGCGGTGGTCCGCGTAGCTCAGGAAGGGCTCGACGCTGGAGCGGGTGTTGGCAATCACCCAGGCATCCTTCAGACCGCGGCGCTGCGCCTCGGCGGCGGCGGCGGCGCGGAAGGATTCCGGCAGGCCGGCCAGGTCGGCGGCGTTGGTGATGACGGTGACGTCGTTTTCCTCGTCGGCGAGCAGGTTTTGGCTGAAGGAGGTGTAGAGCGTGGCCAGGCGCCGGTTGATGGCGGCCACGCGGGCCTTGGCGGCGGGATTGAGTCGGGCGCCGGCGCGCTGGAAGTTCGTGAAGTGCAGCCAGGCCAGGCGCTGTTGCTCGGGCGTGAGCCGGGCCCGGTCGGGCGCTTCGTACACCGCGGCGATGCGGCGGAAGAGTTTTTCGTTTTGGAACACCTCGTCGCGCAGGGCGGCCAGTTGCGGCTCGAGCGCTTGCTCGACGGCGCGGAACTCGGGCGTGCTCAGGGTTGAGCTCCAGATGCCATACACCGCCTGTACGCGGTCCAACATCCGTCCCGCGCGCTCGAGCGCGGCAAGGGTGTTCGCGAAAGTCGGCGGTTCCGGGTTCTCGGCGATGGCGCGGATTTCCTCGCGGTAGGCGGCCATGGCCACGGCGAAGGCGGGCTGGAAGTGTTCGACCTTGACCGGGTCCAGCGGCGGCACGCCGCCAAACGGCCCGGACCACTCGGCCGTGAGCGGGCCGGGGTCGCCGGTTTCGGCGGCGGGCGCGGGGGCAACCAGGGTCATGGCAGCGGCAGTGGCGGGCAGGAGTTGGCTCATGAGACGACGCGTGGCGGCGCGGTGGGCGCCGGGAACCGAGCAGCGGCAAGTAGCATTCACAGGTGCGGGGCGAGCCCGGCCGGCCGGGGCGCTTCCCTGCGCGGAGCCGGGCGGGTTGGCCCGCCGCAGCGTAAAGTCCGGCAGCGCGGAGTCAAACCCCCGCGCCTGCGTCGGGGGCGTCGGCCCCGGGCTCAGCGCAGGTCCAGCACCTGGGACAGATGGGGGGTGTAGAGGCGGGGTTCGAGCAGGAAGGAGTCGTGGCCTTTGTCGGAGTGGACGGTGATCCACATGACGGGCACGCGGGCCTTTTTGAGCAGGCTGACCAGCTTGGCCTGCTCGGTGGGCGGGTACATGCCGTCGGAGTCAATGCTGAAGACCAGGAACTCCTGGTCGTGGCAGCGCTCGAAGAGGCTGTGCAGGTCCCGGCCGCCGGCCTCGGCCACCAGGTCGAACCACTGCCAGGCGTCGAGGATGCGCAGGTAGGTGTTGGCGTCGAAGCGCCGGACGAACTTCAGGCCCTGGTGGAGCATGTAAGACTCGACCGGGTGGTTCATCTCGTACCAGCCGTAGGGCGGTTTCTGGCTGACGACCTCGCTTCGGGCGCGTTCCCGGAGGGTTTCGAGCGAGACGAAGGTCTTGTGGGCGATGCGCCGGGCCAGGGCCAGGCCCAGCTCGGGCGGGGCGCCGTCGTAGTAATCGCCCCCGCGGAAGTTAGGGTCGCCCTCGATGGCGGTGATCTGCTCGAAGTTGAGGATGCGCTGGTAGATGGTGGTCTCGACGCCGGTGCCGATGGGCACGACGATGCGCACCCGCTCGGGGTAACGCGTGGCGGTGAGCAGCGCCAGGTAACCGCCGATCGAGGCGCCGATGACCGCGTGCAGGCGCTCGACCCCCAGGGCCTCGAGCAACTTCATCTGCGAGTCCACGATGTCGCTCATACGCAGCACCGGGAAGCTCGGGCCCCAGCGTTTGCCCGTGGCGGGGTTGAGCGAGGCCGGGCCGGTCGAGCCGTAGCAGCCGCCCAGGTAATTCACGCACAGCACGCAGAAGCGCCGGGTGTCCAGCGCCTTGCCCGGGCCGATGAAGCCGTCCCACCAGCCCTGGTGCATCTCCTCGGTCCAGCGGTGGTCCAGGCCGGGCACGCGGGGGTTGTAGCCGGCGGCGTGCTGGCTGCCGGTCATGGCATGGAAGAGCAGGATGACGTTCGAGCGCTCCTCGTTCATCCGGCCGTACATCTCGTAGGCGAGGGTGAACCGGGCCAGCTTGCCGCCCACCCGCAGCCGCAGGGGCTGGCGGGGGTTGTCGTACTCAAAGAACTGGGTGCGAACCCGGCCGATGGAGCGCGTCATAAGGAAAACCGCGGCGGCGCCAGTGTACCGGCCCCGCCGCCCGCCGAACAAGCCGCCGTTCAGGCCGTGGCCGCGCGCAGCGCCTGGTCGAGGTCCGCCAGGATGTCCTCGAGGTTTTCCAGGCCGATGCTCAGGCGCACCAGGTCCGGGGTGATGCCGGCGGCGCGCTGTTGCTCCTCGTTCAGTTGCGAGTGGGTGGTGGTGGCGCTGTGAATGGCCAGGGATTTGGCGTCGCCCACGTTCGCCAGGTGGGAGAAGAGCTTGAGATGGTCAATGAACCGGGCGCCGGCTTCCTTGCCGCCCTTGATGCCGAAGACGACCATCGCGCCGCCCCGGCCGCGGAGGTACTTCTGGTTGCGGGCGAACTCGCGGTCCTCGGGCAGGCCCGGGTAGCGCACCCAGGTTACGCCGGGATGTTTTTGGAGGTAGCGCGCCACGGCCAGGGCGTTTTCGCAGTGCCGTTCCATGCGCAAGGGCAGGGTTTCGATGCCCTGGAGGAACATCCACGAGTTGTCCGGCGAGATGCAGGCGCCCAGGTTGCGCAGTGGCACGGTGCGCATCCGCAGGATGTAGGCCAGCGGCCGGAGCGGGTCGGGCAGGTCCAACCCCCAGCGCAGGCCGTGGTAGGAGGCATCGGGGGTGGTATAGAGCGGATGCTTGCCGGCGGCCCAGTTGAACCGGCCGCCATCCACCACCACGCCGCCGATGCCGGTGCCGTGGCCGCCCAGCCACTTGGTGAGCGAATGGACCACGATGTCCGCCCCGAACTCGAGCGGCCGGGTCAGGTAGGGCGTCGAGAAGGTCGAGTCCACGATCAGCGGCAGGCCGGCGGCGTGGGCGAGGCGGGCGAGGGCCTCGAGGTCGGTGATTTCCAGGGCGGGGTTCGAGACCGTTTCGCAGAACAGCGCGCGGGTGCGCTCATCAATGGCGCGGGCGAAGTTTTCCGGGTCGTTCGAGTCCACGAACTTCACCGTGATCCCCAGGGCGGGGAGGATGGTGTCGAACATCGTGTAGGTGCCGCCGTACAGGTTGCGGGCGGAGACAATGTTGTCGCCGGCCTGGGCGAGGTTGATGATCGAGTAAAAGACCGCGCTGGTGCCGGAGGCGATGCCCAGGCCGCCCAGTTCGGGCGCGCCTTCGAGCAGGGCGACGCGCTTTTCGAGCACGTCGGTGGTGGGGTTCATCAGGCGGGTGTAGATGTTGCCCAGCTCCTTGAGGGCAAAGAGATTCGCGGCGTGTTCGGTGCTCTTGAACACGTACGAGCTGGTGCGGTACACCGGCACGGCCCGGGCCAGGGTGGTGGGGTCGGGTTGCGTGCCACCGTGGAGGCAGAGGGTCTCGAATTTCATGGACCGCGAAGCTTAATGAGGCGCGCCGCCAAGGCAAGCCGCGCCCGCGCAGGGACTGCACGGTTAACCCCACGCTCGCCGACCGGGCTTTCGGCCCGGCAAGCCCTGACGTGGCCCGCGGGGGTTGGCTCAGGCGGCGGCGTGCTGTTCTTCCTTGGCCTTCTTGGCCTCGGCGATGACCTTGGCCTCGAGTTCCTTGGGCATCTCCTCGTAGTGGTCGAATTCTTCCTTGTGCACGCCGCGGCCGCCGGTGAGCGAGCGCAAGACGGTGGAGTACTGGTACAATTCCATGGCCGGCACGTGGGCCTTGACGATCTGGAAATTGCCGTCGGCGTCCATGTCCAGAATCTTGCCGCGGCGGCTGGAGAGGTCGCCCAGCACCGCTCCCATGGCGTCGGAGGGCACCTTGATTTCCACGCGGTGGATGGGCTCCAGCAGGCAGGGGCGGGCGGCCAGAAAGGCCTCGCGGAAGGCCTCCTTGCCGGCGATTTGGAAGGCGATGTCCTTCGAGTCCACCGGGTGCATCTTGCCGTCGTAGAAATCAATCTTCACGTCCATGACCCGGTAGCCGGCCAGGATGCCTTCGGCACAGGCGGCGTTGACGCCCTTTTCGACCGAGGGCACGAAGACGCGGTCCACGTTCTGGCCGACCAGGCTTTCGGTGAAGACGACGCCGGAGCCGCGGGGCAGGGGCTCGATGCGCATCCACACTTCGGCGAACTGGCCGGCGCCGCCGGTCTGCTTTTTGTGGCGGTATTTGGACTCGCCCCGGGCCTTGATGGTCTCGCGGTAGCGGATGCGCGGGGCGGTCAGGTCGAAATCCACTTTGTAGCGGGAGCGGAGTTTCTCGGAGATGACCTGGAGGTGCAGCTCGCCCTGGCCGGACAGGACGGTCTGGTGGAGCTCGGCGTCCACGGTGTAGTGGAAGGTGGGGTCTTCGTTGGCCAGCGCGGCCAGGCCCTGGGCCACCTTGTCCTCCTCGCCCTTGGACTTGAGGCGCAGGGCGGCGTGGATGTTGGGCTTGGGGAACTCGATCCGCGGCAGGCGCACGGTCAGCCCCGGCGCGCAGAGGGTGTCGCCGGTGTGGGTGTTTTTGAGTTTCACGGTCACGCCGATGTCGCCGGGACCCAGGGCGTTGACCGCGACGCGGGTTTTGCCGTTGAGCCACGCAAGCTGGCCGATGCGTTCGGTGATGCCCCGGGCGGGGTTGAACAGGTCCATGCCGAAACGCACGGTGCCGGCGTACACGCGCAGGAAGGAGACCTCGCCGATGTGCGCCTCGTTCATGGTTTTAAAGACGAAGGCCACGGGGTTGGGGTCGGTGAGTTTGACCTCCACGGGCTGACCTTGGACGTCCTCGCCGGTGACGGCCGGCCGGTCCAGCGGCGAGGACCCGTACTTGGCGATGAAATCCAGGAGCCGGGCCACGCCGATGTTGTGCTCGGCCGAGGTGCAGAAGACCGGAATGATCTCGCCCTTCTGGAAGGCGGCGTGCACGCCGGCCCGCAATTGCTCCTCGGTGAGGCCGCCCTGCTCGAAGAACTTCTCCATGAGCTGGTCGTCAGCCTCGGCGGTGTGCTCGATGAGCTCTTGGTGCAGCGCCCGGGCCTTGTCCGCCCACTCGCCCGTGGCGGGCGCCTCGCCGTACTTGCCGGTGGCGTCGGTGGCGTAGGTGATGAGCTCGGTGCGCATCACGTCCAGCACCTTGTGGAAGCCGGGGCCGGGATCCACGGGCAGCGCCAGGGGGATGACCTTCGAGCCGAAGCGCTCCTTCAACTCGGCGAGCACGGCGTCGAAGTCCGCGTGCTCCTTGTCGGTCATGTTCACCACGATGATCTTGGGCAGGCCAAACTCGCGGATGTACCCGGCCATCTGCATGGTGCCCAGCCCCACGCCGTCCACGGCATGCACCACCAGCACGGCGAAATCACTCACCCGCAGGGCGCTCAGGGCCTCGCTGGCGAAATCCTGGTAGCCGGGGGCGTCGAGGATGTTGAGCTTCTTGCCCAGCCACTCGGTGTGCAAGAGCGAGGTCTGAATCGAAATCTGCCGTTTCTGCTCGCTTTCGTGGTAGTCCGAGACGGTGGTGCCGGCGGCCACGCTGCCCAGGCGGCCGATGACCCCGCTGCAGGCCAGCAGGCACTCGGCCAGCATGGTCTTGCCGCAGGTGGCGTGGCCCACGAGGGCGAAGTTCCGAAGGTCTCCCGGTGCGTATTCTTTCATGGTTCGCGCTGCTTCGATTCGATTTGGTGCCGTGAAAGGGCCATTTTTAGGACAACCGGCCGCCTGCGCCAACAAAACTTCACCGCCGGCGCCGGAAGGGCCGCAACCGTCGTGGGGAGCCAAATTTGGTCTTTGCTAAGCGACTTGCCGCCGGTAAAAGGGGCGCTGGCAAGCCGGTCCGGCGGGTCGAACCGCGCCAACCTGGGGATGCACACCATGACCGAAGCCATCAAACCAACCGACGCTCCGGCCGCGGAACCCTTCTCGCGGCGCACCCTGCTCATCGTGGACGACGAGGAAGGTCCGCGCGAGGCCCTCCGCCACATCTTTGAGAACGACTACCGCGTCCTCGTGGCCGGTGACGGCTACACCGCCCTCGAGATCGTGGGACGCGAGCCGGTGGACGCCGCCGTGCTGGACATTTGCATGGCCGGCATGTCCGGCCTGGAGACCCTCGAGCGCATCAAGCTCATGGCCCCGGACGTCGAGGTCATGCTCCTGACCGGCTTTGCGGCGCTGGAATCCGCCCAGGACGCCCTGCGCCTGGGCGCGGCCGAGTACCTCTCCAAGCCGTGCGACCTGGTCACCCTGCGCAGCGCCGTGGCCCGACTCATGGAACGCCGCATCGAGGCCGAGCGCCGCAAGGCCACCCTGGCCGAGGCCCAGGCGCTGCAGCGCGAACTGGAAGAATTGCGCCGGCGCGAGGAACGCCTCACCGCCCAGACCGAGATTTACAGCGGCGTGCTCCATGACATCAACAAACCACTGACCGTGATCGTGGGGCTGACCTCGCTGCTCTCCCGCCAGTTGCGCTCGACACCCGTGCTCGAGGGCCAGGCCATGCAGGCCTTCAGCGAGCGGCTCCAGGTCCTGGCCAAACAGGCCGACAACGTCACCGAGGTCGTCCAGCGCTACCTGAGCCTGCTGCGCCAGAGCCGCGTCGAGACCAATCGCGCCAGCGCCAACCGCCTCTTGCTCGACCTGCGCGAGCTGCTCCAGGCCTACCCCGCGCTCAACGACCGCCGCGTCAACTTCGCCTTCCTCTCCGAGGACCTGGAAATCCGCGCGCACGGCACGGACGTGATCCAGATGCTCCTGAACCTGGCCCTCAACGCCCTCCAGGCCTCCAAGCCCCACGCCAGCGTGCACATCGGCGTGCAACCCTTCCCCAACTTCGCCGCCGTGCTCAAGCAAACCGGCGTGACCCCGGACCGCGTGCTGCAAGCCAGCGACTTCAACCCCGACGGCCCCGTGCTCGCCTTCCGCGTGGCCGACGCCGGCCCGGGTCTGCCGCCGGAAGTCCTCGAGCGGCTGCTGGAACCGCGCTCGCCGGCCTCGGAAACCGGTCGCCGCCGCGGGCTGGGCCTGAGCTTCGTCAAGCGCCTGCTCCTGCTCAACCGCGGCGCCCTGCTGGTCCAGACCGCTCCGGGGCAGGGCACCACCATCACCCTGGTCCTGCCACAGCAGCCCAACGGCGGTGCCTCCGCCGCGGCACCCGCCGCCTGAGCCGGTTGCGCGGGCCCGGACGGCGCGGCCGATTCGGAGAAGCGATTCCTTTTTGCCCTGCCACCGGGCGCGCCGCCTACCACGCGCGCTCGATGGCCCGCCGTTTCCACAGGAACTCGAACAGGTTCCCCTCGTGCGGCTGGTCCCAGGAGATCGTCATCGTGGACACCGGGCCGATGTTGAGCCGCTCGATCTCGGGAAACGCCTCGAGCGCCTCGATGAAGGCCGGGTCGCGCGTGATGGCCGTGCAGGCCAGCGTGTAGCCGATCTTCGCCAGCATCTGGTCCTGCGGCACCTCGACCACGCTCGCATACGGGCAAAGGAACTCGCGGTTGGCCAGCGGGTGGTCGAACGAATCGCAGCGCACGATGGTCGGCCGCAGGTACACCCCGCCCTCGAACTCGACCTTGCGCGGGCCCTGGCGGTAGCGCGCCGTCACGTCCTCCGCGCCGGGCGTCCGCAGGCCTTCCTCGATCTGCGCGTCAATGAAGTCGGCCATCTTCGGGTTGGCGAACCCGCTCAACCGCGCCGCCGGGTCCTCCGGCCGGGTGGGTTGCACCGGCCCCAGCTCGCGAGCCAGGGCGTCGGCAATCTCCGCCGCGTACCGCGGCACCACCACCGCGCTGGCGTTGATGCAGGAACGGCCGCCGTTGTCGCTGATCGAGCTGACCATCACCTCCAGGTAGTCCCGCCATTGCTCGATGCAGTCCTCGCCGATGAGAATCTTGCTCCAACCCGGCCCGTGAATCTGGATGGCCGGGTTGTTGGCGTATTGGGCGGTGGTGGACTTGTCCCCGAAAATCAGCGCGCGCCCGCACTGGTTCAGGATCGTGGCCGCCCCCTCGTGGTCGGTGGGATAAAAGCCGAACGCCGCCGCCGGCACGCCCGCCGCCAGGAAGGCCTGGATCAACCGGTACGGCGTCCACGGCTCCTCCTTGCCGGGCTTGATGACCACCGGCGTCTTCAGCGCCAGGGCCGGCAGCCAGAGCGAGTTGACCGCCGGCGAGTTGCTGGGCATCACCAGCCCCAGGGCCCGGGTGGTGGGACAAAAACTCAGCCGCGTGCCGAACTGCTCGCCCCAGCCGCGGTCCAGGATGGAAAGGTCCAACCCGCGCGACAGGCCGTTGAGCACCTCGCGCAGGTGCGTCAGCGCGTAATGAATCTTGGCCATGTTGCGCCGCACCATCACGTGCGGCAGGCCGCTCGTGGCGCTGAGCGTGGCCACGTACTCGGCGGCCGATTGAGTGTGGCCGCGGTCGCCCAGGGGCAGCGTGCCGTTCAGAAACAGTTCGCCGGCCCGGGCGGACATCTCGATCAGCTCGGCCACGGTGAACTTTTTGAGCGCCGCCCGGCTCTCGCCCAGGCGGGCCAGGTCCCGGCGCACGATTCCGCCGTTGACCTGGGACACCACCGCCCGGACCTCGCCGGTGCGGTGGTCCTTGACCTCGACCTTGTCCAGACTTTCGTAAGTGCGGCCCAAACGCAGGGCCGGCAGATGGGGGACAGTGCTCATGCGC
>CAYXPA010000101.1:0-13218 GCA_964466945.1 uncultured Verrucomicrobiota bacterium
CTCCAGGCGATGAAGCAGCGCAACGACGACTCGGCTGACATCGAGGCGCGCGAGCGGGATTTCCTGGTCTTCGGCGAGCAGTTCTGGGCCAATCGCCTGCCCACCGCCGCCACCGTCAACGCTATTCAACGCGCCGACCTCGTGGCCTTTCACCGCCGTTGGTTTCACCCCGCCAATTTCGTGGTCGCCGCCAGCGGCGACTTCGACCGCGCCGCCATGGTGGCCCAACTCGAACGCCTCTTCGCCGACTGGCCCTTCGCGGGGGAAATCCCTCCGCCCATCCCCACCAACACCACCTTCGCCCCGCCGGGCGTGTACTTGGTGAACAAGGACGTGAACCAGGGTCGCGTGAGCCTCCTGTTGCCCGGCGTGCGGCGCGACGACCCGGACTTCTTCGCCCTCTCCGTCATGAACCGCATCCTGGGCGGCGGCGGCTTCACCTCGCGCATCATGAACCGCGTGCGCTCGGATGAGGGCCTGGCCTATGCGGCTTCCTCGGCCCTCCCCGGCGGGGTGTACTACCCGCTGATGTTCGTCGCCAGCTTCCAGTCCAAATCCCGCACCGTGGCCCGGGCGGCGGCGATCGTGCTCGAGGAGATGCAGCGCATCACCCGCGAGCCGGTGACCGAGGAGGAGCTCGAGACCGAGAAACGCTCGTTGATCGAGACCTTCCCGCGGGCGTTCACCACCAGGGCCCAGGTGGCCGCGCGCTTCGCCGAGGACGAGTTTACCGGCCGCTTCGCCGCCGACCCCGACTACTGGAAGCACTACCGGGCGCGCGTGGCCGCGGTGACGCGCGAGGACGTGTTGCGCGTGGCCCGCAAACTCCTCACCCCCGAGCGCGTGGTCATCCTGGCGGTGGGGCAGAAAGACGAAATCCTCCGCGGCCATCCGGACCATCCGGTGCGCCTGCCCGACCTGGCCGGCGGCCGGGTGGTGGACGTGCCCTTGCGCGACCCGCTCACCCTCGAGCCCCTGCGGCCGTGAGCGCCGGGCGCGAGCTTCGGGGCGGCCCGGCTTGCGCGACGGCCGGGAAACCGGCTTCCCCGCCGCCGGCCGCGCTGGCAGAATCCGGCCATGCACGCGCGCGAGATTCTCTCCCTGCTGGCCCGGGTCTCCCGCTCGTTTTACCTCACCGTGCGCGTGCTGCCGCCGCCGGTGCGCTTGCCCATCGCCATGGCCTACCTGCTGGCGCGCAGCACCGACAGCGTGGCCGACACCAGCACCCTGCCGGTGGAGCGCCGCCGGGAGATTCTCGAGCGCATGCGCGAGCGCATCGCCTCGCTCCACACCGCCCCGCTGGACCTGGACACTGTGGCTGCCGCGCAGACGGCGCCGGACGAGCGCGAGTTGCTGGGCCGCTTCGAGGCCCTGATTGACCGGCTCGAACACACCGAGCCGGAAATCCGCGACCTGATCCGCGGCGTGCTGGCCACCATCCTAAGCGGCCAGCTCCTGGACCTGGACCGCTTCGGCGCCGCGGGCCCGGGCGCGCTGTGCGCCCTCGAAAGCGAGGCGGAGCTCGAGGACTACACCTGGCGCGTGGCCGGCAGCGTGGGCCAGTTCTGGACCGTGCTGTGCCGGAACCTCCTGTTCCCGCGGGTCTGGTTGGACTTCCGCGCGCTGGTGCAACGCGGCGTCCGTTACGGCCAGGGCCTGCAACTGGTCAACATCCTCCGCGACCTGCCGGCCGACCTGCGCCAGGGCCGTTGCTACCTCCCGCGCCAGGCCCTGGCCGCGCACGGCCTGGCGCCGGCCGACCTGCTGGACCCGGCGGTGATGGAGCGCTTCCGACCCCTGTACACGCGCTACCTCGACCAGGCCCGGACCCTCCTGGCCGAGGGCTGGACCTACACCAACGTGTTGCCCTGGCGGCAGGCTCGCCTGCGGCTGGCCTGCGCCTGGCCCATTCTCATCGGTGCCGGCACCCTCGACCGGCTCCGCGTCGCGAACGTCCTGGACCCGCTCCAGCGCGTCAAAATCAGCCGCCGCCAGGTGCGCGCGTTGTTGCTGCGCTCCCTGCTGCTTTACCCGGCGCCGCCCCTGTGGCGCCGGTTGTTTCGCAACGGACCACCCGCCCCCCCGTCATGACCCTCGCCCAGGCCCGCCAGCGCCACGCCCAACTGGCCGCGGAAATCCGCCGGCACGACCACGCTTACTACGTGCTCGCCCGGCCCACCCTCAGCGATTACGAGTACGACCGGCTCTTCCAGGAACTGCTCGACCTCGAAAAGCAATTCCCCGAACTGGCCACGCCCGATTCCCCTTCCCAGCGCGTGGGCGGCGCGCCCAGCGAGGGCTTCGCCCGCGTTAAACACCGCGTACCGATGCTCTCGCTCGAGAAAATCGAGGCCGCCGAGCATCCCACCGCCGCCGAGGAGCCGGACCGCGCCCGCCGCAGCCGCCTCCAGGACGAGCACACCCTGCCGCGGTTGCTCGAGTACGACCGCAACCTCCGCAAGCTCCTGGGCCGCGACCGCGTCGAGTACGTCCTCGAACCCAAGGTGGACGGCGTCTCGATCGGCGTGCATTACGAGCGGGGCAAACTGGTCCTCGGCGTCACCCGCGGCGACGGCCAGTACGGCGACGACATCACCGCCAACCTCCGCACCGTGCGCGCGATTCCGCTGGTGCTCGACCTCCGGGACCCGCCGCCGTGGCTGGAAGTGCGCGGCGAGGCGTACATCGCCACGCCGGACTTCGAGGCCCTCAACGCCCGGCTCGAGGCCGCCGGCGAGAAACCTTTCCCCAACGCCCGCAACGCCACGGCCGGCACCCTCAAACAACTGGACCCGCGCCTGGTGGCCCGGCGGCCCGTCCGCGCGGTCTTCTACGCCGTGGGCGCGTGCGAAGGCATCGCCTGGGAGACCCAGGCCGAACTGCTCCGCGACCTGGCCCGCTTCGGCCTGCCCACCCAGCCGCACTGGTGGTTGTGCCGCGACATCGAGGAGGTGCTGCGCGTGTACCGCGAGGAAGTGGTTTGCCACTACGACGAATCCCGCGATCTGCGCACCCGCCTGCCCTACGACATTGACGGTGTGGTCCTCAAGGTCAACCGCCTGGCCGATTGGGCCCGCATCCCCGCCAAGGCCCGCGCCCCCGGCTACGCCATCGTCCACAAACCCGTGCCCTGGATCACCCCCGCCGAAACCGTGCTGCGCGGCATCACCGTCCAGGTCGGCCGCACCGGCGTGCTCACCCCCGTGGCCGAGCTCGAGCCGGTCTTCGTGCAGGGCTCGACCATCGCCCGCGCCACGCTCCACAACGAGGAGGAGATTCGCCGCAAGGACATCCGTATCGGCGACACCGTGGTCATCCGCAAGGCCGGCATGGTGATCCCCGAGGTGGTCGAGGTGGTGAAGGCCAAACGCCCCCCCGGCGCCCGGCCCTTCGACCTGCTCGCCCACCTCGGGGGTAAATGCCCGGCCTGCGGCACCCCGGTGGTGCGCGAAAAAATCGCCGGCGGCACCGGCGAAGAAGTCGCCTGGCGCTGCCCCAACGTGGCCGGCTGCCCCGCCCAATTGACCCGCCGCCTCGAGTTCTTCGCCCACCGCAAGGCCCTCGACCTCGAGGCCCTCGGCGGCATCGTGGCCGAAAAACTCGTCGAACGCGGCCTGGTGCGCGAGCCCCTCGACCTGTTCACCCTGCCCGAGGAAAAACTGGCCGCCCTGAACCTGGGCACGGACGAACAGCCGCGCGTCTTCGGCGCCAAAAACGCCGCCAAGGTCCGCGAAGCCCTCGAACGCGCCCGCACCCTCCCGCTGCACCGCTGGCTGCTCGCCCTGGCCATCCCCGAAGTCGGCGAACAAACCGCCTGGCAACTCGCCCAGGTCCACGCCTCCCTCGAAGCCCTGGCCGATTCGCCCATCCTGCGCGACCTGCGCGACCTGGCCGCCCTCAAGGCCCGGCGCGACGCCGTCTCGCCGCGCTCCCGCAAAAACCCGCCCAAGACCCCCGCCGAACTCGAGGCCCGCACCCGGGAATACCAGCGGCTCGGCGCCGAAATCGCCCGGATCGAAGAACGCCTGGAACACAGCGGGGCGCGCGCCCACCTCTCCGAGGTCGGCCCCGTCGTGGCCAACGCCGTGCTGGACTACTTTGCCTCCCCCACCGGACAGCGCGTGTTGCGCCGCCTGCGCGAACTGGGCCTCCGGCCCGCGCCCGCCGCCGCTCCCGCGTCCCGGACCGCCGCCACAGCGGGACCCTTGGCCGGCAAAACCTTCGTGCTCACCGGCACCCTGCCCACGCTCTCGCGGGACGAGGCCTCCGAACTGATCCGCCAGGCCGGCGGTACCGTGAGCGGCTCGGTGAGCAACAACACCGACTACGTCCTGGCCGGCGAAAACCCTGGCTCGAAACTGGACAAGGCGCGCGCCCTGGGCGTGCCGGTCATAGACGAAGCTCGCTTCCGCCAGTTGCTGGGCCAGAAAACCGGCAGCTAGCGCCGCGCGCCAAACGGGGGCGCTTTTTAGAGCCTCGCTGCGACACGGCCGTGGGGCGGCGCCATACCTCAGAAGTCAGAAGCGAGGAGTGAGAAGAGGGATGCCGGATACCGGATGCCGGAGGCCAGATATCGGATGCCGGAGGCTGAATATCGGATACCGGCGGGCGAAGCAGACCCATAGTTGGCGCCGTGGGGAGCGCCAGATTCATCGCGAAGCGTGTGGAGTGCGCCGGCTTGCCGGCGCTATCGGTAGGGCCGCGCTGCGGCGCGGCCGGGTCGAGCGGCGCCGACGCAGCGGCGCCCTACCACGCGCGCAGGCAGGCTGGCCGCCTGCGCTAAGGGCCGAGGGCGCCGGCGCCATCGGCGGCACGCGAAGGCGCGTGCGCTCCTCAAACCGGGTCGCGGCCGATGGCCGCCCACCACGGTCAGGTTAGCCATGCACTGGCGGGAAGAACGGCGGTCCGTCGCCGTTGCCGACGGTCCGGCGAGCCGTCTCCCCTGGCACAAAAAAAAGGCGGTCCCGAAAGGACCGCCGTGGTCGAAAACACCGGGAGGCCCGGGCTCAGGCGTTGCTCGCCTGGTGGGCCGTGGGCAGCGGCACCACCCTCGAGGCGAGCCCGATCTTCATGCAGATGAAGTACACCACCGCCCCCACGATGAACGCCGCCACGGGCGCGGCCGGCACGGTGTAGCCGGTAAGTTTGTCGAAGATGCCCACGATAAAGCCCAGCGCCCAGGCGATCCACCCCGCCGGGTTGAAGCCCGCGCGCGGGCCGCTCCATTTCTTCCCGGCCAGCAGGTAGTCCACCATCATCGCGCCGCAGATCGGGCCAAACGAGGCGCCGATGATGACGAAGACGCCGATGACGCTGGCCACTTTCTCGGTCACCGCCAGGATGATGCTCAGAGCGGCGCCGATGCCCACCGAGATGAACGGGTTGACCTTGGGCAGCGTGGTCTTGAAGCTGTTGGCCGCGATGAAGGAGGAGAAGCAGGCCGGCGGGAAGGCGGCAATCGCCAGGAGGAACAACAGGATGCCCGCGGTCTTATCGCCCAGCACCACCTTGATGATTTGCGAGGTGGGCCGCAGCAGCGTCTCGGACACGGCCTGGACGTGTTTGGCCTCGGCCGCCTTGTCGTCCAACTGAAGCGCCTTTTCCGCCTCGACCTGGGCGATCTTCTGAATCGCCGGGCCGTATTCCTTGTGGCCGTGCGCCCCGGCGACGATCAGCGTGGACAGGCCGGCCGTCAGGAAAATGGCCAGCGCGATGCCCACCAGGCCGCCCATCCGCACGTCGCGCGCGTCGCGGTTGTTCAGGCCGAAGTCCACGCCCGCCGCGCCGGCCGTGGCGAAGAAGCCCACCACGTACGTGGCCAGGAAACCCAGCACGCCGCCGGTGATCAAGCTGAAGACCGGCATGGGCGGGCCGGCGTTGCCCGCGGCCGTGCCGTGCAGGTCTTGGAGCGCCTTCGGATCAAAGCTGCCCACCCCGCCGACGGTTTTGACAAACAGGATCAACAGCACCGCCACCGGGATGAGCGGCAGATAGGTCGCCACCTTGGCCACGTACTGGATGCCCTTGAGGCCCACGAACGCCGCCAGCACCCCCCACACGACCATCAGCACTTGGGCATGCAGGCCGGTGAACGTGGCAATGGCCAGCGCGGAGAAGTAGGTGTTCACGCCCAACCACCCGAACTGCAGCAGGCCCATGAGGAAGCCCGGCAGGATGAACCCGCCCGTGGCCCCGAAGGTCGAGGTGCCCACGATGTACAGCGGCAGACCGGTCTTCATGCCCAGCAGGCCGGGCACGAGGTAAAACAGGAAGTGGCAGATCAGGGCGGCAATCACCAGCCCCAGCAGGGCCACGCCCACGCCCTGCGCCAGGCCGCCTCCCTTGGTGGTGGCCAGGACGGCGTCCTGCCAGAACACGAACCACAGGAAGATGCCGGCGTAGGTCGGGGCGGTGTTTTTGTACCAGGGCGCCCGGTTGGTGGGCGGGTTGGGAACGGCACTGGTAATGTAGGCGGGTAGCGTGTCGTGCTGGTTGCTCATGGCTTGGTTATGGCCGTTTCCCCCGCGGACCCGCAAGCCGAAAGTGCCCCGCCCCGTTCGCCGCACATGCCGCCGCGCTTTCGGGTTTGCCTCCCCCGGCGCCGCCCGCTACCAGTGGCCCATGCAGACACCGCTTGCCCCTTCCCGTCGCGCCTTCCTGCGCCGCCTCGCCGCCACCGGCCTCGCCGCCCCATGGATCACCCGCGGCCTGCGCGCCGCTTCGCCCAACGGCAAACTCCGTCACGCCAGCTTCGGCGCCAGCGGCATGGCTTGGGCGGACGTGAACGAAATCGCCCGCCACCCGCACATCGAAGTGGTGGCCGTGGCGGATGTGGACCTCAACCGGACCGCCGAGTTCAAGAAGAAGTTTCCCCAGGCCCGCGTGTACCAGGACTGGCGCGAGCTGCTCGCGCAGGAAAAGGACCTGGACACCGTGAACGTCTCGACGCCCGACCACATGCACGCGCCCATCGCCATGAGCGCCCTCCAGCGCGGCCTGCACGTGTACGGCCAGAAACCGCTCACGCACGACGTGTACGAGGCGCGCCGGCTGACCGAAGTGGCCCGCGAGAAACGGCGCGTCACCCAGATGGGCATCCAGATTCACAGCGCCCGCGAGTACCGCCTGGCGGTGCGGCTCATCCAGGACCTGGTCATCGGCAAGGTCCGCGAGGTCCACACCTGGAGCAGCAAAAAGTGGGGCGACCCCGGCCCCATGCCGCAACGCACCGACCCCGTGCCGGCCGGGCTGGATTGGAACGGCTGGCTGGGCGTGTGCGCCGAGCGGCCCTTCATCGGCGAGGGCTGGTACCACCCGGGCAACTGGCGCAAGCGGCTGGACTTCGGCACCGGCACCTTCGGCGACATGGGCTGCCACATCTACGACCCGGTCTTCAAGGCCCTGGCTCTCACCGCCCCGCGGCGCGTGCGCTCCGAAGGGCCCGCCCCCAACAGCCACAGTTGGGCCGTGGACGCCGTCATCCCCTACGTCTTCCCCGGCACCCCGTACACCGCGGGCCCGACCGTGGACGTGACCTGGTACGACGGCGATGCTCGCCCGCCCCGCGAAATCCTGGCGCGGCTGGGCGAAGTGCCCGCGCCCGACCAGGGCTCGATCTTCATCGGCACCGACGGCGTGATGCTTCTGCCGCACATCGGCATGCCCGTGCTCCTGCCCGAGGCGAAGTTCGAGCATTACCCCCTGCCGCCGATCCAGGGCGAAAACCACTGGCTGCAATGGGTGGACGCCTGCCTGGGCAAGGGCACGCCCTCGGCGAACTTTGATTACGCCGGCCCGCTCACCGAGGCGGTGTTGCTGGGCAGCGTGGCCACGCGCTTCCCGAAAACCTCCCTCGAGTGGGACGCCCGGACGCTGCGCTTCACCAACCTCGCCGCCGCCAACCAGTACGTCCGCCGCGCCTACCGCCCAGGCTGGGAAGTCTCCGGGCTTTGAGCCGGTCGCGCCGGGAGTGATCTCGCATCCTGCCCCCCGCACCGGCGTCCCGGGGCCTTCAAGTCACGCCGCGCGCGCCCGCCTGCTCAACGTGGTGCCGACGCCGCCGGCGGCCGGCCGAACAGGCGGAGAAAATTCGCCTCCACCAGCGCGGCCAGGTCCTCGAGCGGCCGGCCCAGCCACTCGGCCGCGTAGGCATACACGGCGCCGAGGTTCGCCGGGTGGTTCAACGGCCGGGTGGCGGCATCCGCCGCCCCGGGCGGCGCCGGCACGCGGTGCCGGACGCGCTCTTCGGGCAATGGTTGGTCCGGCGCATCGGTCTCCAGCAGCAGGCGCTCCGGCGGCACGCGGCGAAAGGTCTCGCGCTGGCGCAGCTTGCGCGGGTGCGCGAAGTAGCCCGGCAGCGAGAAGTACGCGCCGAGCCGGGTCAGCTCCGGCACCAGTTCGACCGGCCCGCCGTACGAGTGCAGCAGGAAACCGCGGGTCGGGCGCGGGCCGGCGCGGAGTTGTTCGAGCAGCGGCCCCCAGGCTTGCAGGCAATGGATGCTCGCGGGCAGGTCGCGCTCCGCCGCCAGCCGCAGTTGCTCGGCAAACACCGTCGGCTGCGCCTCCCAGGCCAACCCCGGCTTCCAGCGGTCCAGACCGATTTCGCCCACGACCGCCCCGGGCGTCGCGTCCAGCGCCTGCTCCAACCGCTCGCGCCAGGCCGGGGAGCGCTCGCTCACGTACCAGGGATGATACCCGAAGGCCGGGATGATCAGGTCCGGATGCCGCCGCGCCAGGTCCGCCACGGCGGGCCAGTCCGCCTCGCACGCCCCGTTGACGACCATGCCCGCGACGCCTTCCGCGCGGCACGCGGCCAGCAACGCTTCCTGCCGGCCGGCGAAGCGCTCGTCCTGGAGATGGTTGTGGGCGTCGTAAAGGCGCGGCATGGGCGGGCGGCTCAGCCCGAACCGGCGTGAGCGCGGGCAAAATCCCGGATGAGCGTCCAGACCCGCGCCTGCGCGGCGCGGCGGCTGGCGGTGAGCAGGCGGTCCAGGCCCAGGCGCACGGGCAGGTCCGGCGGGGCGGCGAGGATTTCGCCGGGCGGCAGGTCGTCCGCCAGCTCACAAAGCAGACCGGCCACGGCGCGGACCACCTGCGAATCCGAGTCGCACGCAAACCGGCAACGGCCGGCGCGAAATTCGGCCACCAGCCACAGACGCGAAAGGCAGCCGGGCACCTGGTGCGCCTCGGTGCGCGCCTCCGGCGGCAGCGGCGGGCGGGCGCGGGCGCGCTCGACCAGCCAGGCCAGGCGCGCGGCGGCTGGTCCGCGGGCGGATAACCCGGCCTCGAGCGCGCGCCGGCGCGCTTCCAGCGACTGCGCGTCCGCGGGCCGGGCGCCGGGAATGGCCGATTCGCGGTTCACCGCGCGCAAGCTTCCCGCGCGCGCGCGCCGGGGCAAGCGCGTTTGGACGCCGCGGTGCCGGAAACGTTTTCCCGCTGGCCCGGTCGGCGCGGAGCGGCAGGATGGGCGTGTGGCCATTCGCTCGGTCCAAGCCATTCACACGCTCGAGCTGCCGGAACTGGCGCCCTATCGCACGCTGCGGCAACACGAGGAGCACCGGCGGGAGCGCATCTTCGTGGCCGAGGGCGAAAAGGTGGTGCGGCGGCTGTTCGAGAGCTCGCTCACGGTGCTTTCGGCGCTGATGCCCGAGCCGTGGTTTCGCGAACTGGAGCCCCTGATCCGCGCGCGGCCCGAGCCGGTGGCGGTGTACACCGCGCCCAAGAAACTGCTCGAGCAACTGACCGGCTTCACCATGTACCAGGGCCTGCTGGCCGTGGCGCGCATGCCCCCGGCGTGGTCGCTGGCCGAAGCCCTGGCCCGCACCGCCGCGCCGCGGTTGTGGGTCGCGGTCGAGGGCCTGACCAGCGCGGAAAACCTGGGCGCGCTGGTGCGCAACTGCGCCGCCTTCCGCGCGCAGGCGCTGGTGGTCGGGGAAACGTGCAGCAGCCCGTGGCTGCGCCGGGCCGTGCGCGCCTCGATGGGCGCCATCTTTCACGTGCCCGCCGTCGAGCCGCCAAGCCTGCGCGAAGCCCTGCACGCCCTGCGCGACGCCGGGGTGCGTTGCGTGGCCGCGCATCCCCACACCACCGCCCGCACGCTCGCCCGGGCGGAGTTGACCGGCGATGTGTGCCTGGTCTTCGGCAGTGAGGGCTACGGGCTCTCGCCGCAAATCCTGGCCGCATGCGACGCCGCCGTGGCCGTGCCCATGCCGCCCACGGTGGACTCGTTGAACGTGGCCAGCGCGGCGGCGGTGTTTTTGTATGAAGCCAACCGGCAACGCGGCTGGGTTTGAACCCGCGCCGCCGGGAGGCGATTTCAGTTGCCGGATACCGGAGGCCGGATACCGGATGCCAGATGCCGGATGCCGGATACCAGAGGCCGGAGGCGGGGACCGGAAAGCGGCCGCAAGCTGCCGCACTCCACACGCTGGCGCGTGAGTCGGGCACCCCGTGAATCGCGGAGCGTTTGGAGTGCGCCGGCTCGCCGGCGCTTTTTGGTAGGGCCGCGCTGCGGCGCGGCACAGTCCGGTAGGGCCGGGCTGCTTCCCGGCCGGGGCAACCTCCGGTGGGGCGAGACTCCGTCGAGCCCGGCACCTTTGCGGTCCGCGACCGGGTGCGGCGCCGGCGCAGCGGCGCCCTACCCGATCAGAAGTGAGAAGCGAGGAGCGAGGAGAGGGATGCCCGATGCCGGACACCGGATGCCAGATGCGGACTTTGGACCTCGGACTTCGGACTTCAGACTTCGGACCTGTGAACGAAGCCCGAGACCGGCGGCGAAGGCCTGCCGCGGCGAGTGGCTCTCTGCCCCGGGTCAAACGAGACTGGCTTTTCTCGCGGCGCACGACCAACATGGCGGCGTCACCCGATGAAAACTTTCCGCAGTCCTCGGCCGGCCGGCGCGGTCAGCCGCCGGAATTTTCTCAAAACCTCGTTGGTCCTGGCCGCGGGCAGCGCGCTGGGCCCGCGCGCCTGGAGCCAGGTGCCGGGCGCCAACGACGCCGTCCGCGTGGCCGTGGTGGGCCTGCACGGGCGCGGCCAGGGCCACCTGGCCGAGTTCGCCAAGCTGCGCGGGGTCCGCATCGCGGCCTTGTGCGACGTGGACCGGCGGGTGCTCGAGGCGGTGGCGGCCAAACACCCCGGCGCGGCCACTTATCAGGACCTCCGCCGCCTGCTCGAGAGCCGGGAAGTGGACGCCATTTCGATCGCCACAACCAACCACTGGCACGCGCTGGCGACCATCTGGGCCTGCCAGGCCGGCAAGGACGTGTACGTGGAAAAGCCGTGCAGTCACAACGTGTTCGAGGGCCGTCAGTGCGTCGAGGCCGCGCGCAAGTACCGCCGCATCGTGCAGCACGGCACCCAGCAACGCGCCGGCGGGGGCGCGCGGTGGGCCGCGCTGGTCCAGAGCGGGCGCTACGGGCGGTTGCTCGTCGCCAAGGGTTATTGCTGCAAGCCGCGCTGGAGCATCGGCTTCAAACCTGTTACCGTGCCGCCGCCCGAGTTGGACTTCAACCTCTGGCTGGGGCCCGCGCCCGAGCAGCCTTTCCACGAAAACCTGGTGCACTACAACTGGCACTGGTTTTGGGATTTCGGCAACGGCGACATCGGCAACCAGGGCGTGCACGAAATGGACCTGGCCCGCTGGGCCATCGGCGGCACGCTGCCCCGCAGCGTGGTCAGCCTGGGCGGCCGGTACGTGGACGGGCCGGACTTCAAGGACCAGGGCCAGACGCCGAATCAACTGGTGACCCTGCTCGATTTCGGGTCGGCGCTGTTGTTGTTCGAGACGCGCGGCCTGGTGGGGCGCGACCCGCGCTGGCCGCAAAAGGTCACCAACGAACTGTACTTCGAGGCCGGGGTGGTGCGGGACGGCAAGTTCTTCCCCAAAGGCAGCCAGACCGGCGAACCGTTGCCCGAGCTGTCCCTGCCCGTGTACGAGGGCGGCATTTTTCAGAACTTCATTGACTGTGTGCGCAGTCGGCGGGCGGACCGGCTGGCGGCGCCCATCCTCGAGGGGCATTACTCGAGCGCCTGCTGCCATCTGGGCAACATCTCCTACCGCCTGGCCAGGGCCCGGCCGTTCGAGAAACCGGCCGACCTGGGGCGAGACGAGGTGGTGGGCGAGAGCATCCTGGCCCTGCTCGAAAACACGCGGGCCATCGGCGTGGACCCGGCTCGGGCCACGCTCTGGGTGGGGCCCAAACTGCGGTTCGATCCGGCCCGGGAGCGTTTCACCGGCAGCCAGGCCGCCGCCGCCAACCGCCTGCTCACCCGCGAGTACCGCGCGCCGTTCGTGGTGCCGAAGAAGGTTTGACCCCGCCCCGGCCCGGCGCGCGCGGGCGAGTTTCCCGCTGGCGTCGCGCGGCGGCTCGCGGTTTCATCGCCGCCGGCGGCGGGCGGCGGGCGGCGGGTGTCACATCCGGACCCGGCCCGGCCCGCGCGCCGGCGCGCATGGACTGGCTGAACCAACTGACTCCGACGCAGCAATTCGTGTTTTTCAGCGCGGTGAAGGCGCTGGTGGCGGTGGTGTTCCTGCTGAGCCTCGTGGCCTACACCGTCCTGGCCGAGCGCAAAATCTGCGCCGCCATCCAGGACCGCATCGGCCCCAACCGGGCCGGTCCCTGGGGCCTGCTCCAACCGGCGGCGGACGCGGTGAAGGCTTTTCTCAAGGAGGACTTCGTGCCGGCGCACGTGCGCAAGGTGTATTTCTGGCTGGCGCCGGCGCTGACCATGACGCCGGCCCTGCTGACCATCGCGGTCATTCCTTTTGGCTTGACCCTGGGCGCGCAGCGCATGGTCCTGGCGGACCTCAACGTGGGCATCCTTTACACCTTCGGCATCGTGTCGCTGGGCGTGTACGGCATCGTGCTGGCGGGGTACGCCGCCAACTCGAAGTACCCGTTCCTGGGCGGCATCCGGTCCAGCGCGCAGATGATCTCGTACGAGATCGCGATGGGGTTGTCGGTGGTGCCGGTGTTTTTGCTCGTGGGGAGTCTGAACCTGGGCCGGGTGGTCGAGTATCAGGCCGGCGGGTTCACGGACTGGCTGATCTGCAAGCAACCGCTGGCGTTTGCGATTTTTTTGGCGGCAGCCTTTGCCGAGACCAACCGCCTGCCGTTCGACCTGCCGGAGGCGGAGCAGGAGCTGGCCGGGGGCTACAACGTCGAGTACAGCTCGATCAAGTTCGCCATGTTCTTCTTGGGCGAGTACGCGAACATG
>CAYXPA010000102.1:0-13180 GCA_964466945.1 uncultured Verrucomicrobiota bacterium
CGCTGCGGCGCGGCCGGGGCCACCTCCGGTGGGGCGAGACTCCGTCGAGCCCGGCATTGTCGCCACCTGCGGCCGGGTGGACGGCGCCGGCGCCGCGGCGCCCTACCCAATCAGAAGTCAGAAGCGAGGAGCGAGGAGTGAGGAGTGAGGGAAGACGGAGGCCGGAAGCCGGTGGCGAGGACCGGAAAGCGGCCGCAAGCGGCCGCACTCCACCCGCTGGCGCTTCGAGGCCGCCGCGAGTGCGCCGGGGACGCTCGCTCGGAGAAAAATCAGCGCGGCACCTCGGGCACGATCTGGCCCTTGTAGAGGTACACGGTGCGCGAGGCGCGGGCCGAGGCGTGGGGGTCGTGCGTGACCATGACGATGGTCTTGCCGTGTTCGCGGCTGAGCCCTTGCAAGAGGTCGAGGATTTCGTCGCCGGACTTTCGGTCCAGGTCGCCGGTGGGTTCGTCGCACAGCAGCAGGGTGGGGTCGGTGACCACCGCCCGGGCGATGCCGACGCGCTGTTGTTCGCCGCCGGAGAGTTGCCGGGGGTAGTGCTTGAGGCGGTGGCTCAGGCCGACCGCCGCCAGGGCCAGGCGCGCATGCCGGCGGCGCTGGGCGGCGTTGAGGCGGGTCAGCAGCAGGGGCAATTCGACGTTGCGCTCGGCGGTCAGCGCCGGCAACAGGTTGTAGAGTTGAAAGACGAAGCCCACGTGCCGCGCCCGCCAGGCCGCCAGGGCGCGCTCGTCCAGGCGGTCAATCCGCTGGCCGTCCACGACGATGCTGCCGGCGGTGGGACGGTCCAGGCCGCCGATCAAGTTGAGCAGGGTGCTCTTGCCCGAGCCGGACGGCCCCATCAGGGCGAGGAACTCGCCGCGGCGCACCTCGAGGTCAATCCCGGCCAGCACGTGCACGTTTTCCGCGCCGCGCCGGTAGTACTTCTCGACGCCGCGGACGCGGACCAGGACGGGGTCGGCCGGTTCCATGCGGCTCAGGACTCGATGACGCGCACACGCGCGCCATCGCGCAACCGCGCCGGGGCGTTTACCACCACGCGTTCGCCCGCGCCCAGGCCCTTGGCGATGGTGACGCGTTCACCGGCGCTTTCGCCGAGGGTGACCGGCTGGCGGCGCGCCCGGCCGTCGCGCACGACCCAGACCGTGTCGCGGCCGTTTTCGGAGCGCACGGCCCCGCGGGGCACGGACACGCCGGCCTCGGCGTCGCCTTCGCCGCGGAAGGCCACGCGCACGGACATGTTGGGCAGGATGCGCGGGTCGGTTTGCTGGAAGCCGATGCGGACCTTGACGGTGGCCTTCTGGCGGTCGGCGGTGGGGATGATGGCGATGACGCGGCAGGGGATTTTCCAGTCGGGGTAGGCGTCCAGGCGCGCCTCGACCTCTTGCTCCGGGCGGACGCGGTGAAGGTAGCTTTCGCCCACGTCCACTTCGATCTCGAGCGAGTTCATGTCCACCAGCGTACAAATGCCCGTGCGGGTGAACCCGCCGCCGGCGGAGATGGGAGAAATCATTTCGCCGGGCTGGGCGTTCTTGACGGTGACGATGCCGGCGAAGGGCGCGCGGATGACGGTGTCCTCGAGTTCCTGGCGGCGCAGGGCTACTTCGCGTTCGGCCACGGTGATGTCCGCGCGGAGGCGTTCGAGGCGGGCTGCGAGCGCGCGCGTTTCGGAGCGGGCGCGGTCCAGGTCGGCCTCGGTGGCGATGCGCGCGGCCACGAGGGCCTCGAGGCGGCGCTGTTCGCGGCGGGCCTCTTCGAGGCGGACCTCGGTTTCGGCGAGGCTCGACTTGGCGGCCTCGAGCACGGCCTCGGCATGGGCCAGGGCCGCGCGCACGTTGGCGTCATCCAGGCGCGCCAGCACCTGGTCGGCCTCGACCCGCTGGCCCTCCTCGATGAACACCTCGCGGACCTTGCCGGTGACCTTCGAGGAGACGGTGGCCTCGCGGCGCGCGGTGACGTAGCCGGAGGCGTTGAGCAACACGCGCGGGCCGGACGCGACGGCGGTTTGGGCGGTGGCCACCCGCACCGGCACCGGCCGCAGGAAGAACCACCAGAGCGCGGCGCCCGCCGCGAGCAGCACCACCAGCGCCAGCAGCCAGCGGCCCGTGCGGGAGCGGGGTTCGAGGTCCTGCTCGCGCTCGATGCGCAGACCCTCCAGCGCGGTGGAAGTCTCGTTCATGCCGGGAGGGAGCTTGTGGCCGCCGGGGTCGGAGTCAAGGCAAGGTCCGCCGTGATCTTTGGAGCAGGGCCGGCAACGCCCCGCGCGCCGGGCGCCGGAGACCGGGCCGGGTTGCCGGTTCGGGCTAAATCAGCGGCTCGGCCGCAGGCGGCGGCGCCAGGGGTTCGGGCGGCGGCGCGGTGTCCGGCGCCCCGCCCGGCGGAAGCCCCGGGCTGGCCGCTTCCGGCGCGAACCGGCGCAGGTACTTGAGCGCCACGAGCAGGTCCTTGGGCCAGGGCGCTTCGATGACGACGGGCGCGCCGGTGAGCGGGTGCACCACTTCGAGGCGTTCGGCGTGCAGCGCGGTGCGGCCCATGAGGGGAATTTCCTCGCGGTCTTTTTTGAAGCGGTAACCGGGCTTGAGCCGGGAGAGCCACAGCGGGCTGCCGCCGTAGAGCGCGTCGCCCACCAGGGGGAGCAACTGGCTGCGCAGGTGCACGCGAATTTGGTGGGTGCGGCCGGTCAGGGGCTGGCACTCGAGGAGCGCATAGCCGGCGAAGCGTTCGCGCACGCGAAACAGGGTCGTGGCCTTGCGACCGCGCTTGGGGTCCACGCGGATGTACTCCGGCCGGGCGGGGTGCGGCGCCAGTTTCGCGTCCACGCGGAAACTCTCCGCGGCGGGCGAGCCCTGGACCAGGGCGACGTAGCGTTTGACGGTGCGGGTGGAGCCGAACTGGTTGGCCAGATGCACCAGGGTGGGTTTGTCCTTGGCCAGCAGGAGGACGCCGCTGGTCTCGAAGTCCAGCCGGTGGGCGTTGGCCAGGTAGGTCAGGCCGCGCCGGACGGCCCAAGGTTTGCCCCGGGCGATGCCCTCGTGGAGCAGGCGCATCAGGTTGGGTCGCTCGGGGTCGTAGCGGTCGGGCGAGGTCAGCAACCGGGCGGGCTTGTCCAGCGCCAGGAGTTGCGCGTCCTCGTACAGGACGGGGATTTCCCAGAATTCGCCGGTTTGCGGGGCGGAGAGTTTGATCGGCGGGGGCAGGTCCATAACGGCCGACGTGCCGCCGCCCGCGCGGGATGACGGAGCCGGGCTGGCGGCGGGCTCAGGGAGAGTTCTCCGATTCGGAGGGCATGGTGATGCGGGTCAGCTCGATCTGCCGCTGGAACCAGTCGCTAAAGCCGTTGAAGCGGCGTTGGGCGCGCAGTTCGCTCAGGTAATTGGGCAGGGCCTCGCGCAGTTCGGCGTCCGTGACCGGCTCGCGCTTTTTGAGGAGCAGCACCAGGGCGCCGTCGCGGGTGAGCACCGGGCCGCTGGGGGTGTTGGGCTGGAGGCCGGGGGCGACCAGCTTCACCTGGTCGAGGCTCACGCGCGGGTCCCACTGCGGGAGGTTGCGCGAGGCCAGGGTGAAGACGGGCAGGCCGATCCACGTGGCGCCCGCTTGCACGGCCAGGTCCGTGAAGTTGCGGCCCGCGGCAAGCTGGTTGGTGAGGTTGGCGACAAAGTTTGTGCACGCCTGGCGCGCCAGGATCAGCGCCTGTTCGCGGCGGTATTCCTCTTCGACCCGTCCCCGCAGGGCCTCCAGCGGGGGAATCTCGCTGGCAAACCGCGCCAGAAAAGCCAGGAGGTACACGCCGTCCTGGCCGACCAGCGTGGCGGAAAACGGCCGCTCCGGCGAGAGCGAGAACGCCATGCGCGCAAACTGGGGCGGCACCTCCATGCCCCGCGGCCCCTCGGCCTCGGAGAACGGCGCGGTGGTGGTGACCGGGATGCCTTTCTGCGCGGCGAGCGCGGCGAGGTTCTCCGGCTTGCGGGGCTCCATCTTGTCGAGCTCGGTGGCGAACTTGGCCGCCTCGCGGCGGGCGGCCAGGCGGGCCTGGTCATCCCGCAATTGCTCGCGGATTTTGACCTTGGCGGCCTCGGGGGGCAGGACCTGGCCGTTCTCATCGGTAAACCGGTTCGGGCCGGCCTGGCGGTAAAGGGCGTCCAGTTCGGCGGTGAGGTTGGTGCGCTTGGCCAATTCCTCCTCGGCCTGGGCGAGGTAATTCGTGAGGGCGAAGCGGACGAATTGGACCTGCACCCGCTCCGGTTGGCGGTAGAAATCGCGTCGGTTGGTGTAGAAGCGGGCCAGCTCGTCCGGGTTTACCTGCACCGCGGCCAGGTAATTCGAGTAGGTGAACACGGCCGCCTCGGCGTGGAACCGCTCGTTCTGACGCCGGTACTGCGCCTCCGCCTCCCGCGGCGTGACCAGCGCGCCGGCCACGCCGGTCAGGTCCAGCAGGTGCGCGATGCCGATCTCGTGGCGGATGAACCGCGCCAGGTCCGCTTCCGTCACCCCGTGGCGGGCCAGCTCGCGGACGAGGGTTTCGTACATGGCGCGGGCGGAGCCGGGCTGGGAAGGGTTCTCGAAATTCTCCTCGATCCACCGGGCCACGTCCGCGTCGGAGACCACGATGCCCAGGCGCTCCAGGCGGTCGGCCAGCACCAGCCGCTCACGGGCCTGACGGTCCAGGTCCATTTCCATCCGGCGGGCGTCGGCGCGGTCGGGCCAGCGGCCGGAGCGCAAAAAGACGCGGATTTGCGCCTCGATAGAGGCTTCCCGCATGGCCTTGGGGGGAATGGGCTTGCCATTCATGAAGCCGTACTGCGCGCGGGCCAGGCGGCTGCGGTCCAACGTCACCCCGGGGGTGAAATAAATGACGAAGCTTACCACCACGGCCGCGATGATGATGATCCACAGCCAGGTCTGGTGCTTGCGAACGGTGCCAATCATAGCCGGTTCAGTGAACCGGCAGGCTAGCCAGCGGCGGGAAAGAGGGTCAAACGCAAAAGCGGCACGCCCGGGGAAAGCCGGGTAAATCATGCTCTTCCGGTGCTGGAGCGCCAAGGGGCGCACTCGGCCCGGCTTTCCCCGCAGCGCATTTTTTGCTTTTCAACCCGGGGCCTGCGTTTTACACAGCACTCGTTGCTAGCGCTGGATTTCGGGCGGGGTGGTGTGTCCGCCCAGCGGTAGCCGACCAGAACAGCAACCTCAAAGACCCATGAAAAACACGCGAATTTCCCTGGCCCTGGCGGCCCTGGCGGGCCCGGCCTTGATGGCCGATGTCCTGATGTGGGAAGAGTTCAACTACCCGGACGGGCAGCTGAGCCAGGTGGCGACCAACGTCTGGGTGACTCACAGCGGCGGGTCGCGGCCCTTGAACGTGAGCTCCGGCGCGGCGGTCATCAACCAGGCCGACCTGGCCGGCGGCGGCGAGGACGTGACGCGGGTGTGGTCGGTCTCCTTTGACCCGCAGACGGACAACAGCACCCAGATTTACGCCGCCTTTCTGGTCAACTTCACTTCGCTCCCGGTCAACACGGGCAGCTACACCGCCGGGTCGTACTTCGCCCATTTCCGCACCGACGCCCTCAACGAGTACTACTCCCGGATCGGGGCCAACCTCGAGGGGGCCGCGCCCGGCGCATTGCGGCTGGCGATCGCCAACGAAACCTGGACCTCCGCCGCCTCGATCGAGTATCCGATGGACCTGTCGCTGGGCGTAACCTACGAGGTGGTCGTCCGCCTGGACCTGGCCACGGACCAGACCACGTTGTGGGTGAATCCGCTGACCGAAAGCGACTTCAGCGTCACCGCGGCCGACACGATCACCTACACCGGACTCATCAACTCCTTTGCGTTGCGGCAGGGGGTGAGCGGGGTCAATCCCAACCAGGGCGGGCCCGGGTTTCTCTCGATTGACAACCTGCGCATCGCCACCAGCTTCGCCGACCTCCAGATCATCCCCGAGCCACCGCCGCTGGCCCTGTTGGTCCTGGGTGGCGCGGGCTTGATGGTCTGGCGGCGACGCCATGCTTGAGCCCGCGCCTGCCGGACCGGCCAGACCCTTTGCACAGGCGCCGAGCGGCTTCGGCGCCTGTCGCCTTTTCAGGGCGGTGGTTCCTGCGCAAGCCCCGCCGTGCTGCGGCTCGGACGGCACCTGACCCATCACGCGCGCGGTGCGTCCGAGCCCAAATCCGTCGCCATGTCTGAGGCGTTCCAACTCGCGGTGCTGAGCGACGTGCACTACGCCAGCCCGGGCGAGCAGGCCCGGCGCGGCTACGAGGCGCGCGCCATCCCCCGGCGGCTGCCCCGCCTGCTGGTGCAGGCCTGGCGGCACTGGGTGTGGTTGCGCGATCCCCTGGCGCACAATCACCTCCTCGAAACTTTCTGGACCCGCGCCGGTGCGCCGGACCTGGTCGTGGCCAACGGCGATTACTCCTGCGACTCGGCCTTTGTGGGCGTGAGCGACGCGGCGGCGTGCGCCAGCGCGCGGCACGTGCTGGAAACCCTGCGCGCCCGCTTCCCCGGCCGGTTGGCGGCCGTGCTCGGCGATCACGAACTGGGCAAGATGAGCCTGGCCGGCGCGGTGGGCGGGCTGCGGCTGGCCAGTTGGGAGCGGGCCACCGGCGAACTGGGTTTGCGGCCGTTTTGGCGCGTGGACCTGGGCCCCTGGACGTTGCTGGGGGTGACCTCCACCCTCTTGGCTTTACCCGTGCTCGAAGCCGAAACCCTGCCCGCCGAGCGCGCGCAGTGGCGGGCGTTGCGGGACGCGCACCTGGGCGAAATCCGCGAGGCGCTGGCCGCCCTGGCGCCGGAGCGCCGTTGGCTGCTGTTTTGTCACGACCCGACCGCGTTGCCGTTTCTGGCGGAAGAGCCGGCGGTGCGGGCGCGGCTGGCCACGCTCGAGGCCACGGTGATCGGCCATTTGCACAGCGGGCTCATTCTGTGGCAGAGCCGCTGGCTGGCGGGCATGCCGGAAATCCATGGCCTCGGCGCGGGGATTCGCCGGATGAGCCGGGCGCTGCGCCGGGCCCGGAGTTGGCGCCCGTTCAAGGTGCGCCTGTGCCCGTCACTGGCCGGCAGCGAGCTGCTCAAGGACGGCGGCTTTCTGCGAGTCACCCTGCCGGGGGATGCCCGGCCGGCGCAGTGGCAAAAGGTGCGCTTGCCCCGAGCGCCACGGCCCGCGGCGCACTGATTATTGCTGGCCGGGCAACGGCGGCGGACCGGAGCCCGGCAGGGGTGGCGGACCGCTCCCGGGCGGGGTGATGAGGTGGTCCGGCAAGGCCGGCGGGCCGTTGTTCAGGTCATCCAGGCCGGGCGCGGGCGGGGGTGGCGGCAAGGGGATGTTCATCTCGCGCGCCACGCGATGCTGTTCCCGGAGGATTTGGATTTGTTGCTCGACGGGCACCTCGGGCGGCGCGTCGGCGCCCGGCGGGTTCGGCGCGCCCGAGAGCGTACTGCCCAGGCGACTGGGTCGCACGGGCAGGTTGCGCACCGCGCCAGCAGGGGTGGCGGTGAACGCGGTATTGCCGGCCTGGAAGGTGGGCGGGGTGGGCGGCTGGCCGGGCCCCGCGGGCGTCGGCACAATCGGCAGGCCGGGGCGGGCGGCGGCCACCTGCGTGCCGGCGGGCGTGGCCACGATGTTGGTGGGCGGGCGCAGTCCGTTGTTCACGAAGTCCAGGCGCATTTCCTGGCCGCCAAAAATCACCTTCACCGCGCGCGCGTCGGCGTCAATTTCGAGCACCTCGAGGTTGGTGATGAACCGGTCGCGCTCGCCCTCGCGGACCAGGTCGGAGACGATGTTGGTGCGGCCGTCGTTGAGGACGAACATGGCGCGCTTGCCCAGGAGGGTGGTGATGCCGGTGAGTTTGAGGGCCGCGGTGTTGACCGGCGGTTGCTCCGGCGGCTTGGGCGGCGGCGCGGGGGGCGGAGGGTCTTTCAGGCCGAAGGCGTTGCGCCGGGTGATGACCTCGTAGGGGTTGGTCGGCGCGGCCGCCGCAGCGGCCGCGGCCGCGGGCGGGTCGGCCGGAGTCTCGGCCTCGAGCGCGGGTGTGCCGTTGTCGGCGCCCGCCGGCGTGACGGCGCAGACCGGGGCGTTCCCCAGCAGGAAAAGTCCGCCGAGGAGCAGGCCCAAAGGCTTCAGGTGTTGTTGTGTCGCGGGCATGGCGGCAGCGTTTGTTGGTCTGCAAACACCGCGTTGCCGCAAAGGTTGCACAAGAGCGCCCGCCCGGCCAGTGCGATTGCGGTCCGCGGCGCCGCCCGCCCGGCGCGGAGGCGGCGTCAAGGCGCCGCGGTGCCGGCCAGTTCGGCCCGGATTTCGTCCACCATTTTGGCCAGGCGCCGGCCGTACTCGACGTAGTTCTCGAACTGGGCTTCGGCGGTGGCGGTGGGGGCGGTGGGATCGTGAAACACCGCCGCCATGTGCGGCTCGATGGAGATGCCGCCCTCGTAGCCACTGGCCAGCAAATCCCGCAGCACGTCACGCACGCGCGCCTGGCCTTCGCCGGGCCAGGTGTAGTGTTCGCGTCCGGCGGCGGCGTCCCAGATCACGTCCTTCACGTGCACGTGGCGAATCCAGGGTTTGACCTGCCGGTAAAAGCTCCACGGGTCCTGGCGCGGCCAGGGGCGCGGGCGGCTGCGGTCGGGATTGAAGAGCGGGTTGCCGGTGTCCCACACCCATTGGAGACCCGGTACGGCCTCGAGCAGTTCGAGGGCGTGCCGCGCGCTCATGCCGCCGTGGTTCATGCAGTTTTCGTGGACCGGTTGCAGCCCGGCCTCGAGGAACATCCGCGTGACCTCGCGCACGCGCTCGAAGACCACGGGCGGGATGGTGTCCGCGTCGTCGGCCGGCTTGAAACTCATGATGCGCACCAGGCGGGTGCCCAGCCGTTGCATCCGCGGGATGGCGCGGCGCACCTCGGCCAGGGTGACCTCGAAGGGCGTGTCCACCGTCTTGGCCCAGTTCATGATGGTGGACCCGAAGCAGCACACGCCCAGGCCGGCCGCGTCCAGGCGCTCGACCACCTGCTCGAAGGCCGCCTCGGGCAGGTCGTGCAGGTTGGCCCGAGGGAAACCGGGCACCTCCACCACCCGGGCCTCGAGGGTCTTCCAGCCCAGGGCCTGCGTGGCCCGGATTTGCGCGTCCAGCGACGCGCCCGCTTCATCGCCAATGCCGGTCAGGTACATGGAAACCGTGGTTCGCGCGGACAACCAAACACGTTTGCCCGCCCCGCGGCAAGCGCGTCTCAACCCCGCGCCGCGTCGCCCGCCGCCGCCTCGGCCGCGACCCTCACCGGCGCGGGCGGGGCGGGCGCCACGTGCTCCGGCGGCGGCGGGGCCAGGGTGAGCGCGATGTTGGCGGCGGTGATCAGCCCTCCGCCCAGGAGCAACCGCCAGGTGAGAGACTCGTTCGGGTAAGCCACCCCCGCAAAGCCGGCCAACCACTCGGGCAGGAATAACACCAGCAGGCTCACAAACACCGGCTCGGCGCAGTAGATCAATCCGGCCTGCGTGGCGGAGACCTCCGGCTGCCAGCGGTTCATCAACAGATACCCGCCGAAGGTGCACACTCCGACCAACACCCCCAGCAACGCCAGCAGCGGCCCGGTGCTGTACGCGGTCCACCAGTCCCCGACGCTGCGGGCGGTCAGCACCGCCGCCGGCACCATGCTCAGGGCCATGACGGCGAACATGACCAGGCTGAACCGCCGCACGTCATTGCCCGCGTAGCAGGGCCGCTGCAGCCAGAGAATCTGGCCGGTAAACAGCACCGAGCCGATGAGGGTCTCGATTTCCCCCCGCCCCAGCCGGAAGCGGCGCCAGTCAAAGCCCGACAGCACCGCCACACCGGCCAGCACCGCCGCGCTGCACCACCAGACCCGCGGCGCCGGCAGCCGACGGTGCCGCACTGCCAGCCACAGCGGGATCAGCAGGCAGTAAAACTGGGTCAGAAACGCCGAGGTCGAGGCGCTGGTGTAGGCCAGCCCGTCCAGTTGAAAGAGCAGCCCGCCGCTGCCAAACAGCCCCAGCCCCACACCCTGCGCCACCTCGCGCCGCGTCAGGCCACGCAGCCCCGGCGCGGCCAGCACCGCCAGGCCCGCCGCCGCTAGGGCGAAGCGGTACAACACGCACAGCGCGGCGAGAAACCACGTGCTGACGCCCGGCAGCCGGTCCTGCTGCGCCAGCGTCATCGTCTTCATGACCGGGAAACTCAGGGACCAACACGCCGTGGCCAGCACCAGCATGGCCACGGCCTCGAGGTGGCGGGCGCGCGGGGTCATCGGGAGAAATTTGCCGGCCGCCGGGGCGGGCCGGCGCCGGCTTCAGCAAATGCCCCGCTGGCTGGCGCGCACGAAGCGCACCAGGTGCTGGATTTCAGGCAACGGCGGCAGTTCCTGCTCGATGCGGGCCAGGGCGTTGGGGATGGCCAGGCCCTCGCGGAACAGGAGGCGATGGGCCTGCTTGAGCACCGACTGCACTTCGGGCGAGACGCCCCGCCGCTCGAGCCCCACCTTGTTGAGGGCGCGGGTCTCGCCGGGGTCGCCGTCCACCAGCATGTAGGGGGCGACGTCCTGCCGGACCTTGGTGCAGCCGCCGAGCATGGCCAGGGTGCCGATGCGGCAGAATTGGTGCACCGCCACGTAGCCGCCCAGCACCGCGTAGTCCTCGATCACCACGTGCCCGGCCAGGCCGGCGAAGTTGGACATGATGACGTGGTTGCCCACCTGGCAATCGTGGGCGATGTGGGCGTAGGCCAGAAAGTGGTTGTGCGAACCGATGCGGGTGGTGTCGCCCTCGCCGGTGGCGCTGTGCACGGTCACGCCCTCGCGGAAGGTGTTGCCGTCGCCAATCTCGGTGTACGTGACGCCGCCCTTCCATTTGAGGTCCTGGCTGCGCAAGCCCAGGCTGGCGAAGGGAAAAATCTCGTTGCCCTCGCCCAGGCGGGTGTGGCCGTCAATGACCACGTGGCTGTGGAGCCGGCAGCGCGGCCCCAGCACGACGTGCGGGCCGAGGATGCAGTACGGGCCGATCTCGCAGTCGGCGCCCAGTTGCGCGTCCGGGTGAACGATGGCGGTGGGGTGAATCATGGTGTTCGGGGGCGCCCGCCCGGCGGTTCCGGGGCCGGGCGGCGCGGCCGGCCGACCACGGGTCGGCCGGGGGGCCGGAGCGAAAGCTTCACGGGCGGTCCACCAGCATGAACGTGACCTCGGCCTCGCTGACCACCTCGCCGGCCACGGAGCAGACGCCGCGGGCCTTGCCGATCTTGCCGCGGGTCTTGGTCAGTTCGATGTCAATCACCAGCGTGTCACCGGGCCGGACCGGTTTGCGCCATTTGACGGACTCGGCGGACATGAAGTACGCGAGCTTCCCGGCGTTTTCGGCCTGGCGGAGCATGAGGATGCCGGCGGCCTGGGCCACGGCCTCCAGTTGCAGCACCCCGGGCATGATCGGGTGGCCGGGGAAATGCCCTTGGAAGTACGGCTCGTTGATGCTGACGTTTTTGAGCACGGAAATCTGGTTGCCGCTGATGCGCGTGACCCGGTCCACCATCAAGAACGGGTACCGGTGCGGCAGCATCCGCAACACCTGGTCGGCGTCCAGTTCCGCGCCGTCCACCACCGGCGTCTCGCCCGCCACCGTCGGGCCGGGGGCCGGGCGGGGCGGGGGCGGCGGGGCGAAGGCCTCGAGCACTTGCGCGGTGCGGCGGTGTTGGGCAGCAATCTGGCGAGCCAGTTCGACGTTGGCGGCGTGGCCGGGCAACAGGGCCACGACGTGCCCCAACAGCGGCCGGCCCAGCAGGGTCAGGTCGCCCAGGATGTCGAGCATCTTGTGCCGCACGAACTCATCCGGGTAGCGCAACGGCTCGGTGGTCAGCACGGCGTCGTCGCGGATGACCACGGCGTTTTCCAGGCTGCCGCCCTTGATCAGGCCGTTTTTGATGAGGTACTCGATCTCCTCGAAAAAGCAGAAGGTGCGCGCCGGCGCCAGTTCCCGCCGCCAGGTCTCGGGGGTGATTTCCAGGCTCTGGAACTGGGTGAACCGCCCGGCCTTGTCCGCGCTGGTGCAGGTGATCTTCAGCCGGTCGTGCGGGAAGACGCTCATGAAGGACTCGCCGGCCTGCAATTGAATGGGGGCGCTGACCGCCAGCGGGTCCCGCGGCTCGCCCTGCGGCACCAGCCCGGCCTTTTCAATCAGGCGCGTGAACTCGCGCGCGCTGCCATCGGCAATGGGCGGCTCGCTTGCGTCCAGCTCGATCACCGCGTTGTCCACCCCGCAGCCGGCCAGCGCGGCCAGGACGTGCTCGACGGTTTGCACCTTGACCGCGCCGTTGGCCAGCGTGGTCGAGCGGGTGGTCTCCGCCACGTACTCGAGCCGGGCGGGGATTTCGGGCCGGCCCTCGAGGTCCACGCGCCGAAAGCGCAGGCCGGCGCCCGCCGGAGCCGGAAGGAACGTGAGGTTTACCCGCTGGCCGCTGTGGAGGCCGATGCCGGCGAAGCTGACGGCTTCGCGGAGGGTCTGCTGTTGCACCACGACCGGATTAAAGCGGGCGCGCCCCGGCGTTGGCAAGCAAGGGGTGCCCCGCCGGCCGGGTGGCGAGGCCGTAGCGCAGACTTCCAAGTCTGCTGTATCGCGGATTTCCAATCCGCCAACGTGGCAAACTTCCCGCCCGCCACACCGGGCCCGGACCTGCCGACGGAAGCGCATTGACCGGCCGGGGCCGGAAGGCTCACCCTTTGGGCCATGATCCACGCCACCCGTTTCTGCCACGTCCTGGCCCTGGCCGCCGTCTGTCTGGCGGGGCTCCCGGCCGCGCAGGCCCAAACCCGCACGCTCTCCCGCGCCGCCCTGCTCGACAAAATCCGCGGCGGCTGGGCGGGCCAGATGATCGGTGTCGCCTACGGCGCGCCCACCGAGTTCAAGTCCAACGCCAAGATCGGCGAATGGGACCTGACCTGGAAGGACGGGATGCTCGAAAACACGATCCACCAAGACGACCTTTACGTCGAAATGACCTTTGCCAAGGTGATGGATGACCTGGGCCTGGAGGCCACCACGCCACAGTTCGGCGAGGCGTTCAAGGTCTCGAAGTACCACCTTTGGCACGCCAACGCCGGCGCCCGCCGCGCCTTGAATCAGGGCATCGCCGCGCCTTGGTCCGGCCACCCGAAGTACAACTTCCACGCCAACGACATTGACTTCCAGATCG
>CAYXPA010000103.1:0-13131 GCA_964466945.1 uncultured Verrucomicrobiota bacterium
GTGCCTGCGGGTCAGTTTGACTGGGGCGGTTTCCTCCCAAATGGTAACGGAGGAGTGCGAAGCTCGGCTCAGCACGGTTGGCAACCGTGTGTTGAGGGTATGGCCAGAAGCCGGGTTAACTGCGAGACTTACAAGTCGAGCAGATGCGAAAGCAGGCCCAAGTGATCCGGTGGTTTAATGTGGAATTGCCATCGCTCAACGGACAAAAGGTACGCTAGGGATAACAGGCTGATCGGGCCCAAGAGTTCATATCGACGGCCCGGTTTGGCACCTCGATGTCGGCTCATCGCATCCTGGGGCTGGAGAAGGTCCCAAGGGTCCGGCTGTTCGCCGGTTAAAGCGGTACGCGAGCTGGGTTCAGAACGTCGTGAGACAGTTCGGTCCTTATCCACTGTGGGCGTAGGAGACTTGAGGGGTTCTTTCCTTAGTACGAGAGGACCGGGAAAGACGCACTTCTGGTGTGACAGTTGTTCCGTCAGGAGCAGCGCTGCGTAGCCATGTGCGGAAGAGATAAGCGCTGAAAGCATCTAAGCGCCAAGCTCATCCCAAGATATGGTCTCCCGGCCGCAAGGCCCTGAAGACCCCCGGCAGACTACCGGGTTGATAGGTCAGGCGTGCAAGCACGGTAACGTGTTTAGCGGACTGATCCTAATCGGTCGTGAGGCTTGATCAGCCGGCTCCCTTGAAGGAGCACAACGCTTTTACGCACAGTTTTCAAGGAACAGAGCTCTTTGATGGTGACCATGAAGCGGTGGCCCGACCCGATCCCATCCCGAACTCGGCCGTCAAACACCGCGTTGCCGATGGTAGTGGTTGTCTAGCTTCCGCGAGAGTAGGTAGTCGCCATCCTTTTTCGATTTAGCCGAGGCTTGACCTCGGCTTTTTTGTTTTGCATCCTACATCTTTCCTCGGGTCGTAGGCGCAATGGTGTGTGTAGCACAACGAAAGGAACCAGCATGATTGCATTGGCAATCCCGGAACTGTTCGCTTATGGGGGATTGATCACCTGGCTGCTGGTAATCCTGGCTGCGGTGGGACTGGGAATTTTTATTGAGCGACTGGTATTTTTTCATCGGGAGAACATCAACAGCGTGGATTTTTTGAACGGCGTGCGCACGGTGTTAAAGCGCGGCAACTGGGTTGAGGCGCTGTCCATCTGCGAGGCAACGCCGGGGCCGGTGGCCCGCTTGGTCAAAACCGCCGTCTTGATGCGGGGGCGCAGGCGCGAGGAAGTCCGGGAAGCATTACATGTGGCCGGGCTGGCCGAGTTGCCGAAGCTGGAGGAAAAGCTGGGTATATTGGCCACCCTTGCGCAGATTGGCCCGGTCATCGGCTTCTTGGGGACCGTTTTGGGTTTCATGCAACTGCTGGAGGTGCTTCAAACTACGGGCGTGGCTGCGCCCACAGCGGCCCTGCTTGAGGGTGTTTGGAAGGCCCTGGCTTGCAGCGGTGCGGGCCTGGCTTTGGCCGTGCCTTGTTACGCGGGCTATAACTACCTGGTCAGTCGGGTGCGCTTGATCGCGCTGGACATGGAAAAGGCGTCTGCGGAAATTCTGAACATCCTCAGTGAATGCCCCGACTAATGCTGGAATTTCGCGCCAAATTGCAGTGCCGCTGGTTCTCGGGGTTGTGGGATTTCGCCCCGATGGGTTGTGTGTTTTCCCTCTTGCTGATGTTGCTGCTGCTTCAATCGCACCTGGCTCCAGTGCCCGGAGTGCCGGTGGAACTCCCCGTGGTGGAATCCGGCACCTCGGTCGCAGGTCCTGATGGGCAGGTTTTGGTGGTGGACCGGGAAGGTCGTTTGTTTTTCCGCCAGCAATTGATGACCGCTGAGGCGCTCGAAAAGGAACTGGCCGGGCTGGTTGGGGAATCGCCCGAGCAGCCTCTTTTGGTCATTCAGGCTGATCGCTCCCTGGATTTGGGTCGTCTTGCCGAAGTGTACGCGCTTTGCCGGCGTGCCGGAGTTGCGCGGTTGAAGCTGCAGACCCGCCCGAGCATCGGCCTGCCGACACCTCCCCGCCCGCGACCATGAAGTGGCGTTTGCCCCCGACATGTAGCGGCTGGTCCTGGAATCAACTAGTTCGGGTAGCCGGCGGTGTGCTGCTGTTGGAGTTGATCCTGGTCTTTTCCCTATCCCGGCCAGCGTCCCCGCTCCGCGCGCCAGAGGCTTTTCCCGGCGCATTGGTTTGGCATGGGGAGGAATCGGACTTTGTTTTATCCCAGTGGCTTCCGGATCCTGTGGTGTTTGCCCGGGTGGTGGCCCAGGGCTTCTCTGGACCACTCTGGCTTTCTGCCCAAGCGATTGATTCGGTCAAAGGAACGCCGGTTCATCAAGGTTTGCGAACCTCCGCCAAGTTTCCCCAATCCTTGCGCCCAAAGCTGGACGAGGTCGCGCCGACGGAGCCGCGCGACCCCGGCCCCCGCTTAACGGCGATGTGGTTTGCTCCCGAGCCGTCCCCTCGGACTTGGCGCGCGCCCCAATCGTTTGGGCTGGAACGGTCCTTTTTTCGCTTGGGCGAAGGGTTAATCGGTTGGCAGATAGAACTAAACGAGACGCCGCCCGTTTGGACCAACGCCCATCTTCTGGCCCCCACGGTGGTACAGGTGTTGGTGAATCCGCAGGGCCTTTTGCTCTCGGCGACCTTGGAGCCTCCGGGCAGCGGGCTGCCGGCGGCGGACCAAGAGGCCTTGCGACTGGTCAGGCAAGCACGCTTTGTTGCTCCGCCCGATCGGCCATTGAGCTCCCCGCTCCATTGGGGCCGGGTGGAATTGGTCTGGCACACCGTCGCACCGGTCCCGGAATCCCCACCGTCCCGACCATGAGTGTAGGCGCCCTGTTGGCCTGGTACGTGATCGTACTCCTGGCGGCGCTGGCCGCGGTGGCAGTTTACTACGGCCTGCGCCAGCGCCGCTTTGGTCCCTCCCGTTCGCTGGACCGCATCTTCCGTTGCTCGCGGTGTGGCTACATGTACACCGACGACCCCGACGTCGCCCGCTCGCGCTGTCCACAGTGCGGGCAAACCAACGAACCCTACCGTTTTTGACCCGTGGCCGTCGCGGACTCCCGCACGGCCCGAGCCGACCTTCCGCTGCCGGCGGCCCCGGCCCTTCGGTGGCCGCGTCCTCAATTGCCGGTCTTCAACTCGACCACATCGTGCGGCGCAGCTTCCCGACGCCCGGCGGAAGTGACCCGGGCGAACCGGGCGCGCTCGCGCAACTCCGCCAGCGTTCGCGCCCCCAGATAGCCCATACCCGACTGGATGCCGCCGATGAGCTGCGTGAGCACTGAGTCCACCGAGCCGGTGGCTTCCTTCAGGGCCTCGATGCCTTCCGCGGCCATTTTGCTCGACTGGTTCCGGGCGTGGCCATAACGCGCGGCCGCGCCGGCCTTCATGGCGGCCAGGCTGCCCATGCCGCGGTACTGTTTGTAGTACTTGCCGTCAATTTCCAGCACCTCCCCCGGTGCTTCCGTGCACCCGGCGAACAGGCTGCCGCACATCACCGCGTCAGCGCGCGTCAACGCCTTGACGATGTCGCCGGAGCGGGTGATGCCGCCATCGGCCACCAGATGAACTCTCTTGGCCCGCGCGGCGCGCGAGCACACGTACAACGCGGTCAGTTGCGGAATGCCCACCCCCGCTACCAGGCGCGTGGTGCAAATGGACCCCGGCCCCTGGCCCACTTTGATCGCGTCCGCGCCGCACTCGGCCAGGAACTCCACCCCGGACGCGCTGGTTACGTTGCCCGCCAGGATGGGCAGCTCCGAAAACGCGGCCCGGATCATGCGCACCGCCTCGCCCACGCCGCGACTGTGCCCATGGGCCGTGGACACCGCCACGATGTCCAGCCCGCAGTCCACCAACGCCCCCACGTGCTTGATCAACCGGTCACGGTCCACCTCGCCAAACGCGTTGCGCGTGGCGGACACCGCCGCCCCGCAGATCAACCGGAAACGGCGGTCGCGCGCCGGCCGGAACTGCGCCTGGCGCTCCTGGGTGATGCGCTCCACGTCGCTCATGGTAAAGAGCCCGCGCAACCGGTCCTCCGCGTCCACCACCAGCAACTTGTGGATGCCCGGGTGCTCGGTAAAAAACCGGTCCGCCCGCGCGATCGGGTCGTTGCCCAGCTCCTGTTCCTGTACCGTGTGGACCTGAGCGCGCGGCGTAAGCACCTTGGCCACGGGTTGGTGAGCGTAACGCGGCTTGACCACGTGACTGGACAGCAGCCCGACCAGGCGGCCGGAATTGTCCACCACCGGAAACGTCCCGAACGCGTAACGCTTCTCCTCGATCATGCGCAGCACGTCCCCCACAAACTGCTCCGGCGTCACCTTCACCGGGTCCTGGATCAACCCGTGCACGTGCTTTTTCACCCGCGTGACCTCGGCGAGCTGCTGGCGCTCGCTCATGTTGTAATGGATGAACCCCAGCCCGCCGTTCAGCGCCATGGCGATGGCCATGCGGGACTCGGTTACCGTGTCCATGTCCGCCGAGAGGATCGGGATGTGCAGGGTCAACCGTTCGGCCAGCCGGGTGTCGAGCTGCGTCTCGCGGGGCAGCACTTCCGAGTAAAGCGTGGCCAGCGTCACGTCATCGTAGGTCAATGCCGTGGGGCGCTGGGCCGGGAAGAATTCGTCTGCGGGCAGGTAAAACTGCGCGTCCAGTTCCGAAGCCACGAAGTCACTTGCCATGCAAAAAAATGCCCGCCGTCCTCTGGCGCTGGCAAGTGCGAAAGCGCCGCGGCGGCGGGGGCATGGTCGGTTCGCCGCCGGCCCGGTTCACGCGGCGGCTGGCGCGCGCGTGTCGCAGTCCCTGCCGCGCCTTTAGCCCCAACGCGCCGGCCGGCTGTCCAGTTGAAACACCTGGCCCGACACGTTTTGCAAGCCGCACAGAAACACGACAAACCGTGCCACCTCCTCCACCGCATTCATCCGCCTCAGCCGGTTGGCCGTCACCAGTCGCGCCCGCGCCGCCGCGCTTAACTGCTCGGTCATCGGCGTGGGCAACACCCCCGGCAGCACCACGTTCACCCGCACGTTCTGCCCGGCCAACTCCGCCGCCAGCGCCGCGGTCAAGCCAATCAAGCCCGCCTTGGCCGCCGCGTAAGCCGCCTGTCCCGGGCCGCCCGCCCGCCCGGCGTAACTGCCGATATTCACGATGTGTCCGCCCCCGGCCGCGCTTAACGCTCCGACCGCTGCGCGCGCGCAGCGCATCGCCCCGGTCAGGTTCACCGCCACCACCCGGTCCCAGTCGGCTTCGGTTTGCTGGGCCAACAACGCGTCGGCGGTCACGCCTGCGTTGTGGATCAAGGCATCCAGCCGCCCCCACCAATCCAACGCGGCACCCACCGCCCGCTCCGGGTCGCCCGGCTGGGTCACGTCCAGCGCCACCGGCCGGACCCGTTCGCCCGCGGCTTTCGGCACCCGGACATGATAACCCGCCGCCACGTGCCAACCGGCTTCGGCAAACGCCGCCACCAACCCCTGGCCCAGCCCGCCGGCCGCGCCCGTGATCAACACCACCGGTCTTGGCGGCGACGCGCTCATGGTTCCCGGACTCCGGTGGGCCGCAGCGCCCAGGCGCCCCCGATCAGGCTCGCGGCCACCTCGCCTTGATGCTGCGTGACGGCTTCCGCCACCGCATCGGCCGGCCCCGCAAACGGCACCGCGATCAGGTCCGCCCACGCTCCCGGCTGCAGTTCACCCGCCCGCCCGGCCAGACCCAGCGCGCGTGCGGCGTTGACCGTGGCCAGCCGCACCGCCGTCTCCGGGGAGGCGCCGGGCTGGCGGCGGAGGAACTCCCGCATCTCGGCCCGCAAATCCAGCACCTGCTCCTGCCGGCGCGGTACGGTCACCAAGCTGTCCGTACCCAGGCATACGTTCACCCCGGCGCGGGCCAGGCCCGGCCAGGGAAACGGTCGGTGCCCGAAATACGCGTGGCTGCGGGGGCAATGCACCACGGACACGCCGTGGCGCGCCAACAACTCCGTGTCGCCGGCCGCCAGGTAATTGGCGTGCACCGCCAGCAGGTCCGGCCCCAGCAATCCGTGCCGGGCCAGATGCTGCACCGGCGACACCCCGCCGCAGTCGCCCGGGTCCCGGCCGTTGCGCGCCAGCCAGTCGAACATCGCCCCGCGCCGGTGCTGGAACATCTCGAACTCTTCGGCCGACTCCGCCACGTGCGTGCTCAAGCGCCAGCCGCGCGCCCGGGCGGCCGCCGCGCTCCGCCGCAGCAGCTCCGGCACCGTCGAGTACGGCGCGTGCGGCGAGAGCCCCACGCCGCGCCGCGCTGACCGGGGCAGTGACTCCGCGCGGGCGACCGTCTCGCCCAGGATTTGCGCGGGGTCGCGCCGGCTTTTCACCCCGGTCATCTCGAAAAACGAAACCACCCGCAGCGGCGTGGCCTGCCAGACCTCGGGCAGCAACTCCGGCACCGCCTCGATGTCCGCCACGGTGGTGACGCCGCGGCGCACCAGCATGGCCGCGCCGGCCAGCCAGGACGCGCGAAAGGCCTCGACCGACCACGTGCCCTTGAGCGCGGTGAGGCTCTTGATCCAGTCCGTGAAACTGCCGCCGGGCGCGACCTGCCCGGCCATGCCGGTGTAGTCCAGGTGGCAATGCGCGTTCACCAACCCCGGCAACACGGCCACCTCGCCCAGGTCCACGCGCAGCGCGCCGGCCGGGGCCGGCACCTCTGCGGCGCGTCCCACCGCCACCACGGTGTCGCCGGCCACCAGCACCGCCCCGTTGTCCACGGGCGGTTGCGTCACCGGCCAGACCAGCCGGGCGCGCAGGTGCAAGAGGGCATTTGTCGCGTGCATGGAACTCGGGCGATGGCGGCGCCGAAAACTGCGCCACATGCACCGCCTTTCAAGGCGGCATTCTGCGCAGCGCGCCTGGATCGGGCGAGCCGGAAGCCGCGGCTCTAAAACCGGCTTTCGCCGCCCCGCCGGCGGCCTACACTCGCCGCGGATGAACCCCGCGACCACGAGCCCCGAACGCGCCGCGCAAATCACGGCCCGGTTGGCCGCGTTGGGCGTGCGCGAGGCCGACCTCGAGGAAACCTTCGTGCGGGCCGCCGGGCCGGGCGGCCAAAACGTGAACAAGACCGCCACCTGCGTGGTGCTCCGCCACCGGCCCACCGGCGTGCAGGTGCGCTGCCAGGCCACGCGGCAGCAGGGGCTCCACCGCCTGCTGGCGCGGGAATGGTTGGCGGCGCGGTTGGCGGCCCTGGCGCGGGCACGGGCGGCGGCCGAGCGGGCACAACGCGAAAAGGCGCGGCGCCAGCAGCGGCGACCCAGCGCGGCCGCGCGGCGGCGTATGGTCGAGGCCAAACGGCGGCAAGCGGAAAAGAAGGCAGCCCGGCGACGCGTCGAGCCGGAGTGATCCGGCGGGGTGACGTGCTAGCGGTGCCCTGCCACTGCGGTCCCAGCGCAGGTCCGAGAGCTCAGGGGCGCGGCCATCTGCAAAAGGGAGTGGAGTGCCACTCCGAAAACATAAAAAACCTGCTTGAAAGACTCAGCTTTTCGCCATACTTTTTTTTGGTGATATCCGGTGGATGCAGGCACGCGCTAGAAATCCTGCGGCAAGCATTGAACCGGAACAGAGCAAGTTAAAAACCCACAACCATGAAAACAACCTATCATTTGCAGAGTTCCCCCGGAACATACTTTCTCGCCGTGATGAGCTGTTTCGCGGTTCTGTCCGAAGCACCGCGGCTCCAGGCCCAGCCTTCCAGCGTTCCGCTCGAACGTTTTTGGCGTCCTGACGGTCCGGTGCTGGCCATCCTGGTCACCAACGACACCGTCTATCTGGGCGGCCAGTTTAATTACGTCGGCCCGGACAACGGCAACGCCAATGTCGTGGATGCGGCGAGCGGCGCACTCCGGCCGGGCTTTCCCAAGGTCAATGGACCGGTTTATAGCGCCGCGTCCGACGGGCAGGGCGGCTGGTACATTGGCGGCGCGTTCTCGTCGGTGGGCGGGATGGTGCGCAGCAACCTCGCGCACGTGCTGGCCGACAACACGGTGGATCCGCGGTGGAATCCTCAGCCCAACGGGAGCAACCTGGTGATTCGCGTTTCGGTCGGCACCGTGTACGTCGGCGGCGCGTTTACCCGGATCGGCGCCACCCCGCGCAACCGCATCGCCGCCCTGGATGCCGTGACCGGTCAGCCGACCGATTGGAACCCCAATGCCAACAAGCTCGTCACTACCATGGAACTCGCGAACGACCTGCTCTACGTCGGTGGCGATTTCACCAGCATCGGCGGCGCAAGTCGTTCCCGCCTGGCGGCGCTGGACCTGACCACGGGCCTGGCCACGAGTTGGAACCCCGGCGCGCAAGCGCAGGTCAACGATCTCGAGGTGGTCGGCAACGTTGTTTACGTCGCGGGTTCGTTCACGGTCGCGGGCGGCTCGCCACGCAATCGCATCGCCGCCCTCAGTACCACCGCCAACACGGCGCTGGGTTGGAACCCAAACGCGTCAGGGCCGGTCTTTGCCCTAGCGGTGGTCGGGAATACCGTCTATGCCGCCGGTTCTTTTGTCAGCATCGGCAGCCAGAATCGCAAAGGCCTGGCGGCGCTCGACGCCACGACCGGGCTGGCGACGAGTTGGGACCCGAACCCCAACGGCGCGGTGCTGAGCTTGCAGGTCTCGGGCGGCACGATTTACGTCGGCGGAGCATTCACCAGCATTGCCGGTGAAACGCGGCCCGGCCTCGCGGCCCTTGACGTCAGCGGCGCCCTTACTGCCTGGAACCCGCTTGTTTCAACCCTCTCACCCGGAGGCGCAGCCCTGGTCAGGTTCATTCTTCTGGCCGACAACAACCTGCTCGTGAACGGAGACTTCAACAGCGTTGGCGGCGTGCGCCGGCGCAATCTTGCCGCGCTCAGTGTCGCCACCGGCGAAGCCCTCGCGTGGAACCCGGAGGCGAACAGCAACGTCCTCGCCCTCGCGTACGCCGACAACATTGTCTATGTCGGCGGCCTGTTCACCAACATTGCCGGCCTCGAACGCCGGCGCCTGGCGGCGCTCGACGGCACCACGGGAGAAGCCACTCCGTGGAATCCGAATGTTCTCGGACGTGCCAGCGTGGGCGTGTTCGCGCTGCTGGCCGCGGACGGCAATCGGCTCTACGTCGGCGGCAATTTCACGAACGTGTCGGGGGTCCCGCGCAACAGCCTCGCTTTGTACAGCCGCATTGCCGGCGTGTTTGAGAACTGGAATCCCAATCCCGGCGCTTCCGCCGCCAACCAGTCCCCCTCGATCAACACGCTCGCCCTCTCCAGCGACACGCTTTACGTGGGAGGCGATTTCGCCACCATCGGCGGACAGCCGCGTTTGCGCCTGGCCGCATTGGATGCCAACAGCGGCGAAACCCTGGCGGCTTTTAACCCCGGCGCCAGCAACGTCGTCGCCGCCCTCGCCGTCTCCGGTAACACGCTTTATGTGGGCGGCTCGTTCACCAACATTGCCGGCCACATCCGCGGGCGCCTCGCGGCGTTGGACGCGACCACGGGCGCCGCCACGACCTGGAACCCGGATGCCACCCCCGTCGCCGCTGCCACCCGGGTGAACGCGCTGGTGGTCGCGCACAACTCCGTCTATGCGGGCGGCGCGTTCACCGCCATCGGCGGCGCATTCCGCAATCGCGCCGCCGGGCTCCGGGTCAGCGACGGCCAGTCGCACGACTGGAATCCGGACGCAGACGCGCCGGTGCGCGCGTTGTATCGCACCGCCGACGCCCTCTACATGGGCGGCGAGTTCAACACCCTTGGCGGGCGGCGACACCGTTACTTCGCCGCCTTCGACGCGAAGCCGGTCTTCACCCCGGGCGCCCAAGAGCGACTGGCGGACGGCACGTTCCGAGTGCAAGTCACCACCGGCGATGGCGTTCGCCTCACCATCCAGGCCACCGAAGACTTCGCCAGTTGGTCAGAAGTGACGACACGCACCGACCTGATTGGCGCGCCGATCACCTTTGACGACCCCGGAGCCGTTGGCCGGCCTCAGCGCTTTTATCGGGCGCTGTTGGAGACGCAGTGAGGGACAGAGTCTTGGCCGGCCGGGAGCCGCGCCGGGGGGCGTGGGGCCAGCGGCATGGGGCCCGGGGCACGAAGGGCTGTTTGGCGGCGGTCGCCCGGCCCTGCGACCGCTTGGTCCCGGAGCCAGGCTTGATGCTCCGGGCAAGTGATGGTGTGAAGGTGCCGCCGCCGGGGCGGAACCGGCTTCTTCGTTGCAATGCTCAGGCCGGTGTGCCTCGCCGTTCCCACCGACCATTAGCTCACCCACTAGTTCCAGCGAGTGGGTCACTTCGTCCCCGGCAACCTTCTCCTGGGCGCGGATCAGGCGGGCTGCCCGGCAAGGAAAGGCTCGTCACTGGGCGCGGCGGGCGTATGCTGGCGGCGTGTTCGATTGGACCGACCGCCATTACTTCGCGCTGGCCGTGGTGCTGTACGGACTGGCGACGCTGTACGCGGTGTTTCTGTGGCGACGCGGGTTTCGGCAGGACAACCGCGTCATCTACATCCTGCTGCTGGCCGGGGCGGGGCTGCACACCATCGCCATGCTCAAGCGCGGCTTTTCCTTCCAGCGTTGCCCGGTGACCAACCTGTACGAGGCCACGCTGTTTGTGGCCTGGACCGTGGCGGCCAGTTACCTGGTCTTCGGGCTGGTGCGGCGGTTTCGTTTTGTGGGGGCGTTTGCCGCGCCGCTGTTGCTGGGGCTGGGGGTGTTTGCGTTGATGCCGGGTCTGGACCGGCACGGGCCGCAGCCGGAGTTTCGTCCGCCCTTGTCCAGTCTGCACGCCACGCTGGTGTTGCTGGCTTACGGGGCGTTTGGCCTGGCCGGGGTGGCGGCGTTGATGTTTGTGAAGCAGGAGCGTGACCTGAAGTTCAACAAAGCGCGGGCGGTGCAGGCGTTTCTGCCCTCGCTGCAACGGCTCGAGGCGGTGATGGTGCGGTTGCTTCAGGTGGGGTTCGGGTTGTTGACCGCGGGCCTGGTGATGGGCAGCGGCTGGCTCAAACAGGAGCGCGGCGCGTACCTGTTGCCGGACGCCAAGATTCTCTGGTCGCTGTTCATCTGGCTCCTGTACCTGAGCCTGGTGGTGGCGCAGGGCCGGTTTTGGCAGAGCGGCCGCCGGCTGGCCTGGGCGGCGATGGGCGCCTTCGCCTTTGTCATGCTCACCTTCTGGGGGTTCAACCTGCTCTCGGACATCCACCACCCCTGAGCCATGCCGGTCGTCGTTGTCGGCCTGAGTCATCGCACCGCACCGGTCGAGGTGCGGGAGTGCCTGGCCTTCCCGGAGGCGGACATCCCGGCGGCGCTGGCCGGGGTGCGCGCGCGCGGCCTGGCCGCCGAGGCGGTGATCCTGTCCACCTGCAACCGCGTCGAGCTTTACGCCGCCACGGACCTGGACCCCGCCACGGCCCTGGCCGGGCTGCGGGCCTACCTGCTTGAGAACCGCCACTACACCGGCCCGGCCGACGTGGCGTTTTACACCCTGAGCGAGCCGCAAAGCCTCGAGCACCTTTTTCGCGTGGTCAGCGGGCTGGACTCGATGGTCCTGGGCGAAACCGAAATCGCCGGCCAGGCCAAGAAGGCTTACGACCTGGCCCTGCGCGCGGGTGCCACGGGCCGGCGCTTAAACCGTGCCTTCCAGCGCGCCTTCAGCGTCGCCAAACAGGTCCGCACCGAGACCCAAATCCAGCGCGGCAGCGTCTCGGTGGCCTCGGTGGCGGTGGACCTGGCCGAGCGCATCTTCGCTTCGCTCGAACGCTGCACCGTCATGATCCTCGGCGCCGGCGACACCGGCGAGAAGGCCGCCAAGGCCCTGCTCTCCCGCGGCGCGCACAGCCTGGTGGTGACCAACCGCTCCTTCGAGCGCGCCGCCGCCCTGGCCGCCGAACTGGGCGGCCGCGCCGTGCCCTTTGACGACTGGTCGGCCGAGTTCGCCCGGGTGGACATCCTCATCAGCAGCACCGCCGCCCCGGGCTATGTCCTGGACCGCGCCCGGCTGGCTTCGCTCCTGCCGGCCCGTCGCGGCCGGCCGCTGCTGCTCATTGACATCGCCGTGCCCCGCGACATTGACCCCGCGGTCAACCAGCTCGACGGCGTCTTCCTCTACGACATTGACGACCTCCAGGCCATTGCCGACGAGGCCCTGCGCCAGCGCCAGGAGGAAATCGCCCGCTGCGAACAAATCATCCGCGCGCGCGTGCGCGATCTGCTCGAAACCGCCCCCGCCCCGGTCGCCGCGCTCGCGCCCGAAGCCGCGCCGGCCGCGCCCGTGACGGCAGCGCCCGACCCGGCCTCCGCCGGCCCGCCTCATGCCCGCTGAACGCCCCATTCGCATCGCCACGCGCGGCAGCCCGCTGGCGCTGGCCCAGGCCGAAACCGTGGCCGCACTGTGCCGCGCCGCTTTTCCCCGGCTGCGGTTCGAGCTCAAGATTGTCCGCACCACCGGTGATCGGTTGCAAAAGGCCGCGCCGCCGCGGCCGGGCGAGACGTTGCCCAAGGGCCTTTTCACCAAGGAACTCGAGGTGGCGTTGCTGCGCGGCCAGGCGGACCTGGCGGTGCACAGCCTCAAAGACCTGCCCACCGAACTGCCCGCCGGCCTGGTCCTGGGCGCCGTGCTCAAACGGGCCGACCCGCGCGACGTGCTCGTGTACCGCAGCGAGGCACTCGCCCGCCAACCCCACATGGTGCCCGGCGCGCAGGCCGCGGATTGGGAACCTTCTTCGACGCCGCGGCGCGGTTTCCCGCCCGGCCGACGCCTGGCCGACCTGCCTGCCGGGGCGGTCATCGCCACGAGCAGCCCCCGCCGCCGCGAGCAAATCCTGGCCGCGCGCCCGGACCTGCGCGTGGTGGAAATCCGCGGCAACGTCGGCACCCGCCTGCAAAAGCTTGCCGACAAGGCGGAGCTGGACGCCACGCTGTTGGCCGCCGCCGGGCTCGAGCGCCTGGGCATCCGCTGGGGCGAGGACGGCGCGCTCACTTGCCCGGTGCTGGACGCCGCCAGCATCTCCGCGCCGTCGGCCGTGCCGGACGGCTTGCTGGCCGTGCGCCTGCCGGTCGAGGAACTCCTGCCCGCGGTCGGCCAGGCGGCCATTGGGGTGGAAATCCGCGCGG
>CAYXPA010000104.1:0-12968 GCA_964466945.1 uncultured Verrucomicrobiota bacterium
GCGGGGGCTTGGTCAGTCGCGAAGCGTGTGGAGTGCGCCGGCTGGCCGGCGCTTTACCCGCCGCAGGCAGGTCGGCTGGCCGGCGCTGTCGGTAGGGCCGCGCTGCGGCGCGGCCGCGTAGCGCCGACCTCTGGTCTGCCGGATCGCGGGTTTCCGAACCGCCGGAGCGCGGCGTCCCGACCGCCGGAGCCGACTGGAAGTCGGCGATATGGCAGGTTGGAAACCTGCGCTACGAGACCGGACCGACGGCGGGGGCGCCGTTGGCGGCATGTGCGGGCGCGTGCGCTTCCCGGAACAGGTCGGTGACACGTGGCCGCCTGCTTGCTGGGCAGGCAGGCCTGGGACGGCTTGATAGGCCGTGCCACCCCGCGGCAGAAAAGCGGCAGCAAGCTGCCGCACTCCATACGCGGCGCGGCGTGGAAGCACCTGGTCAGTCGCGGAGCGTATGGAGTGCGCCGGCTTGCCGGCGCTGTCGGTAGGGCCGCGCTGCGCGCGGCCGTGGAGCGGCGCCGACGCAGCGGCGCCCTACCTTACGGCGCAGGCAGGCTGGCCGCCTGCGCTACGAGGCCGACGGCGGGGACGCCGTCGGCAGCGCACGGGGACGCAGGCGCTTCCCCAGCCGGCTCGTGGCCGGTTTGCCGCCTTGAATTCCCCCACCGCCGGGCGCACGTTCGGCCCGGCATACCGGCGCATGGCTTTGATCCTGACACCGCGGCGGCTGGACCAGTTCAGCGAGCTTTACCACCAGTTGGGGGCGATGCTCGCCTCGGGCATCACGCTCCTCCAGGCCCTCGAGTTGATCCGCAACGCCCCGCCGGCCGCATCTTTCCGGTCGCCCCTGAACCGGGTCCTCACCGAACTCCAAAGCGGCACCACTTTCTCCGAGGCCCTCGCGGCGCAACGCGGCTGGTTGCCGGATCTGGACGTTGCCCTGATCGCCGCCGGCGAGCAGAGCGGCCGATTGGACGCCTGTTGTCAACGGCTGGCCGCCTACTACAAAGACCGCGCCCGGCTGGCGCGCTCGGTGTTGGCGGACCTGGCCTATCCGGCGTTTTTGCTCCTGCTGGTGTTGCTGATTTTCCCGCCGGGCACGCTGGCGAACCTGGTTTGGAAGGGCGAGGTGGCCGCGTATGTGATGTCCAAGCTCCAGGTCCTGCTGGTCGTGGCGCTGGCGCAAGGGCTCATTCTCGCCCTGTCCCGCACCGGCCAGGCGCCGCGGTTTCGCGCTGTGTGGGAAGACCTCCTGCACGCCATCCCGGTCTTCGGGCGCGCCCGCCGCTCGATGGCCCTGGCGCGCCTGAGCCTGGCGCTCGAGGCGCTCTTGAACGCCGGGGTGAATGCCCTCGAGGCCTGGCCCCTGGCCGCCGCCGCCAGCGGCTCGCCCGCGCTCGAACAGGCCACGGCCCGCGCGCGCGCGCGCATGGTCGCCGGCGAAACGCCCGGCGAAGCCATCGCGCAGGAGGCGGTGTTCCCGGACCGGTTCACCAGCCTGTACCGGAGCGGCGAGTTGAGCGGCCGGCTGGACCAGTCCCTGGCCTACCTCCAGGCCGATTTCGCGGACGAGGCGGCGCGCCTGTACAAGCGCCTGGCCGAATGGACCCCGCGGTTGGTGTTCCTGCTCGTGGCCGCGCTGGTGGGCTGGTACGTGATCAGCTTTTGGATGAATTACTTCGGCGCCGCCATCAATCGCTTGGACACCGGGCCGTTCGAGCCTTGAGACCGCGCTTGCCCCGGCCCAACGCCCCCGATACAAAAACCGCCGGTTCCCATACTTGAGCCAACCCCGCATTCGCCCAACACTGCCCCCGCCATGCCCGACAACATCAAACTCGAAGACGCGATCGAGTTCGCGGAAAACCCCGAGCCCCGTTGCCCGTGCGTGCTGTTGCTGGACACCTCCGGCTCGATGAGCGGCGAGCCCATCGCCGCGCTCAACCAGGGCCTGCAGGTCTTCAAGGAACAACTGGTCAAGGACCCCATGGCCTGCCGGCGCGTCGAGGTGGCCGTGGTCACCTTCGACAACGAGATCAAACTGGCCCACGACTTCACCACCGCCGAGCGCTTCGAGCCGCCGCGCCTGACCGCCCAGGGCCAGACCTTCATGGGCGGCGCCATCCACAAGGCGCTGGACATGATCCAGGCCCGCAAACAGCAGTACCGCGCCAATGGCGTGGCCTACTACCGGCCCTGGGTCTTCATGATCACCGACGGCGAACCCCAGGGCGAACCGGAGAGCATCGTCGAGGCCGCCGCCCAACGGCTCAAAAACGACGAGGCCGCCAAGCGCGTGGCCTTCTTCGCCGTGGGCGTCGAGGGCGCGAACATGGAACGCCTAGCCCAAATCGTCGTCCGCACCCCGGTCAAGCTCAAGGGCCTCAACTTCACCGAAATGTTCGTCTGGCTCTCCCGCAGCATGGAGTCGGTGGCCCACTCGCGCACCGATGAACAGGTCGCCCTGCCACCGCCCGGCTGGGGTACGGTCTGAGCCCCACCCGCCGCCCGCCGCGCCCGGGTCCGCCGCCGGCGCGCGCGGGAGCGCCCCGGCCCCGTTCGCGCATGAGCCTCCTCCGCTTGGTCAAACGCGCTCTGGCCACCCAGCCCTGGGCGGTGCTGGCCGCCGCCGTGCGTGGCAAAAACCACGAAAAAAACGGCCAACCCTGTCAGGACGCCGTGGCCTGGCGGCAAACCCGCCAGGGCCTGTTGCTGGGCGCAGTGGCTGACGGCGCGGGCTCGGCCCGCCTGGGCGAAGTCGGTTCCGAACTGGCCGCCCGGCACGCGCTCGACCACCTCGAAGCCGCCCTCGAAGACCCCGCCGCCTGGCCGGACGCCGCGCAGGTACGAGCCCGGCTCCGGGCCGCGTTTGAAACCGCCCGTGCCGCCCTCGCCGCCGAGGCGCAAAAGCGCCAGGTCCGCCCCGCCGACCTGGCCACCACGTTGCTGGTCTGCGCGGCCGGGGCGGACCGCCTCTGGGCCGCGCAGGTGGGCGACGGCGCGGTGGTCTTCGCCGGGGCCGACGGCGCCTGGCGCGCGCTCACCCGGCCCGCCGCCGGCGAGTACCTGAACGAGACCGTGTTTCTGACCTCCGACACCGCGCTCGAGCGGCTGCAAATCGAGACCTGGGCCGGACCGGTGCGCGAGCTGGCGTTGTTTTCCGACGGCCTCCAGATGCTGGCCCTGAAGATGCCCGAGGCCGCGCCGCACGCCCCGTTCTTTCAACCGCTCTTTGCCTGGTTCCGTCAGGTGCCCGACCCCGAGGCCGCCCGCGCCGAACTCGAGGCCTGGCTGCGCTCGCCGCGGGTGACCGACCGCGCCGAGGACGACCTGACGCTGCTCCTGGCGCGGCGGCGCGACTGACCATGCGCCTGCACCTCGAAGCCACCGGCGAGACGGTCGAAGTGGGCGAGGCCGAGCAGCTCGCCGCCGGGGGCGAGGCGCGCATCTTCATTCACCCCGGCGACCCCGCGCAGGTCATCAAGGTCTGGCACAAGCCGTCGGCAGACCGGGCGCGCAAAGTGCAGGCCATGCTGGCCAACCCGCCGGCCGATCCCATGGCGGCACAGGGCCACGTGGCCATTGCCTGGCCCACCGGGCTGGTGCGGCTGGCGGGGCCCCTGGTGGTCGGCTTCGTGATGCCGCGCGTGCAGGGCGTGCGCCCGGTCATTGACTACTTCAACCCCAAGACCCGTCTCCAGCACTCGCCGTTGTTCAACTGGTTCTACCTGCACCGCACCGCCCGCAACCTCGCCACGGCCATGCGCGCCCTGCACGAGCGCGGCTACGTGATCGGCGACCTCAACGAGTGCAACATCCTCGTCTCCGAGACCGCGCTGGTCACGATGGTGGACACCGATTCGTTCCAAGTGTGGGACGCCGCCACCGGCACGCTGTTTCGCTGCCGCGTGGGGCGGCCGGAATTCACCCCGCCGGAGCTGCAGGGCAAATCCTTCGCCCAGATCAACCGCGAGCCGGTGCACGACCACTTCGGCCTGGGCATCCTCATCTTCCAGCTCCTGATGGAAGGCACGCACCCCTTCGCCGGCGTGTACCACGGCCCGGGCGAGCCGCCCCCGCTGCCCGAGCGCATCGCCGCCGGACACTTCCCGCACGGTGGCGACCCGCGCGTGCCCTACGCGCCCATGCCCGCCGCGCCGCGCTTCGAGTGGCTGCACCCGGTGCTGCAAAACCTCTTCTGCCGCTGCTTCCGCGACGGGCATCTCCAGCCCGCCGCGCGGCCCGATCCCCTGAGCTGGCAATACGGGCTCGAGGAAGCGGAGTTGAACCTGGTCTCCTGCCACGACAACCAGCAACACATCTTCAGCAACCACCTCACCGCCTGCCCCTGGTGCGAACGCGCCGCCCAACTGGCCGGCCGCGACCCCTTCCCCAGCGTGGCCGCCGTCCAGGCCGGCGAACACCTCCGCCCGGCCCCGCCGCCGCGCACCCGCCTCAAACAAACCTCGGGTTGGAGCCTGCCCTATCCGGGCCGGCCCGCCGTCGGCGGGCGCCCGCCCCCCTTGCCCCGGCCCATCTCCTCCGCGCGTGGGGGGACCCGCTCCGCCCCGGCCGCGCCGCGCCGGAGTTGGCGGGGCCTGTTCCGGCGCGCGCCCACCGCTCCGAGCGGGGGCAACTCGGCGGCCGATCTCTTGCGACAAGCCTTCGGCGCGGCCAATCGCAACGACACCGCCTGGTCCGGGTTGCTCCTGGCGGGCCTGAGCCTGGGCGTGCGCGGCGCGGTGGCCTGGGGTTGGATGCCCGAGGCGATGCGGGCGGTGGCGCAACTGCTGGGCCTCCTGGCGATTCTGCTCGGGCTTTTGGGGCTGTACCAATCCCGGAGCTGGCAACTGGCCGGGGTGGGTCGGCGCCCGGCCATCGCGGCCATCGTCCTGGGCGGGCTGATGGCGGCGCTGTGAACGCGCGCGGGGCGGGAGCTCGGCCCTCGCGGAGCGTATGGAGTGCGCCGGCTTGCCGGCGCTATCGGTAGGGCCGCGCTGCGGCGCGGCCGGGTGATGGCGCCGGCGCAGCGGCGCCCTGCCCGATCAGAAGTGAGAAGCGAGGAGTGAGAAGTGAGATGCCGGATACCGGATACCGGAGGCCGGATGCCGGCGCTACGGGGGCGCGCGTTGGCCGCGTAGCGCAGACCTCTGGTCTGCCGTATCGCGGGTTTCCAACCCGCCGGAGGTCCGCGTACCGACCGCAGGCGCCGATTGGCAGTCGGCCTGCCTGCCGGCTGGCAGGCCGCGGACGGCCAGGTTGGCCGTGCCACCCGGGGAAAAAAGCGGCAGCAAGCTGCCGCACTCCATGCGCTGGCGCGCGAGTCGAGCGTCTGAACCGTCGCGGAGCGTATGGAGTGCGCCGGCTTGCCGGCGCTGTCGGTAGGGCCGCGCGGCGGCGCGGCCGGATGGCCGGCGGCCGGGCGTCCACCGTGATTGCACTCGCCGGGTGGGGACGGGCGCGGCAAGCTGCCGGCGTGCCGGGCACCGTCGCCATCGTGGGCCGACCCAACGTCGGCAAGTCCGCCCTGTTCAACCGCCTGGTCGGGCGGCGGCTGGCCATTGTGCATGATGAGCCGGGGGTGACGCGCGACCGCATCAGCGCGGAGGCCGAGTGGCGGGGCCGGCGTTTGACGGTGCTGGACACCGGCGGCATCGGCCTGCTGCGCGGGGAAAAAGCGGAGGACGTCATCTTGCGCGCCACGTTGGACCAGGTGCAGGCGGCCATCGAGTCGGCGGACGTGGTGATCCTGGTGGTGAACGTGCGGGAGGGTCTGGTGCCGCTGGACCGGGAGGTGGCCGAGCGCCTGCGGCAGGCCGGCAAGTCCGTGGTGGTGGCGGCCAACAAGGCGGATCACGCCGGCTTCGAGACCGGCCTGGTCGAGTTTGCCGAGTTGGGGTTTGACCCGGTGCTTCCGGTCTCGGCCGTGCATGACCGCGGCGTGGAGGCGCTGTGGGCGGCGGTGGTGGCCCGCCTGCCGGCCCCGGACCAAGCGGCCGCCGCCGGCCCGGACGAGGAGGGCGCGGCGCAAGAGGCCGGGGCCGCGCCACCGTTGAAACTGGCCGTGGTGGGCCGGCCCAATGTGGGCAAGTCCTCGCTGATCAACGCGCTGACCCGCGCGACACGCGTGATCGTCAGCCCCATCCCCGGCACCACGCGCGACGCGGTGGACGTGCCGTTCGAGGTCGAGACCGAAGGCCGCCGGGAGCGCTACGTGCTGGTGGACACCGCGGGCTTGCGCAAGGCCCGGCGCGTGGCGGACTCGGTCGAGTTCTTCAGCGCCAAGCGGGCCGAGGACGCGATTGAGCGGTGCGACCTGGTGTTGTTGGTACTCGACGCCGAGGCCGGCATCCTCGAGCAGGACAAGAAGATCGCGGACAAGATCGTGGCGGCGCGGCGCGGCTGCATTCTGGTGGTGAACAAGTGGGACCTGTACGCCGAGCGCGTGCGCGAAGCGCGCGCGGCGGCCCGGCCGGCCGGGCGAAAGGGCCGCAGCGGCGGGCCGGACCCGGAGCACCTGACGCTGGCCGAGTTCGCAAAGTGGGTGCAGCGGCAGATGTTCTTCCTGGACTACGCGCCGGTGATTTTCACCTCGGCCACGGCCAGCCTGAACCTGGACCGCCTGCTCGAGGCGGTGCGCCTGGTGGGCGCGCAGTGGCGGCAACGCATTCCGACCGCGGTGTTGAACCGCGCCCTGCGCGACGCGATCGAGCGCCGGCAACCGGTCAGCGCCAGCGGCCGGCGGCTGAAGTTCTTTTACGCCACGCAGACCGGGCAGGCGCCGCCGGAGTTTCTGCTGTTTGTGAACGACCCGGCGCTGTGGTCGGACCCGTACGCGAAGTACCTGGCCGACCAGTTGCGACGCGCCTTTGGCTTCGAGGGGTGCCCGCTGGTGCTGCACCCGCGCGCCCGGCCCCAGGAAAAAACCGCCCCGCCGCCCCGGCCGCGCGTGCCCGGGGGCGCGCGGCGCCGCGCCCGGCGCCCGACCCGATGAACCTGCCCGCCGATTATCATTTGCACACCCCGCTTTGCCGTCACGCGGTGGGCGAGCCGGTCGAGTACGCGGCCCGCGCCCGCGAGTTGGGGCTGGAGGAGATCGGCTTTTCGGACCACGCGCCGATGCCCCGGGATGATTTCGACGACTGGCGGATGCGGCGGGACCAGTTGGCCGATTACGTGGCCCGGGTGGAGCAGGCGCGGCGGGCACATCCCGGGCTGCGCATCAAGCTGGCCCTCGAGGTGGATTATCTGCCGGGACAGGAGGGGTGGATTCGCGAGCTGGCCGCGGCGCAGCCCTGGGATTACCTCATCGGCTCGGTCCATTACGTGGGCGAGGACTGGGCCATTGACAACCCGCAGAAGCTCGGGCGCTGGCGGGAGCAGGACCCGGCGGAGGTCTGGCGCGCGTACTGCGAGCGGGTGACCCGCGCGGCGGCGTCGGGTTTGTTCGACATCATCGGCCACTTGGACCTGGCCAAGAAGTTTGCCATTTACCCGGCGGAGGATCCGGCGCCGCTGTTTGCGACGTTCTGGGCGGCGGCGCGGGCGAGCGGGGTGGCCATCGAGTTGAACACGGCCGGGCTGCGGAAGGATTGCCGCGAGATTTACCCCGCCCGGGCGCTGCTGGCGGCGGCGCTGGCGCACGGGGTGCCGATCACCTTCGGCTCGGACGCGCACGCGCCGGGGGAGGTGGGGGCGGACTTTGAGCAGGCGGTGGCGCTGGCGCGGAGCGTGGGCTACAGGCAGCGGGTGCGGTTCACGCGACGGCGGCGCGAGGTGGTGCCGCTGTGAGGCGCCGGGACGGCACGGGCTTCAGAACAGTGGGTTGATGAGGATGCCCAGGACGCTGAGCGGGCCCTGGTCTTCAAGGCCCTCGGTGGCCTTGTCCAGCTTTTGGAGCGTGAGCTTGGCGTTGTCCAGGAGCGTGGTGTCGTTGATGACCTTGCCCACGGTGCCTTCGCCGCGGTTCACCTTTTGGAGGATTTCGCGCAGGTTGGTCACGGCCGTGGTGGTTTCGGTGTAGAGCTGGTCCTCGGTGAGGAGGCGGCCCACGGTGCCCCGGCCGGCGCGCAGGTCGGCCACAACCGCCCGGGCGTCGCCCAGCAACCCCTGCGCGTCCGCGGTGGCCCGGTTCACGTTGGTGACCGTGTCCAGGGCGCTGGTGTAGAGGGTGTCCTCGAAGAGCAGCCGGCCCACGGTGCCCTGGCCGCGGGCGACCTGGGTGGAGATGGACTCGGCGTTGCTGAGGAGGGTCAGGATGCGGGGCTTGCTTTCGTTGAGGAAGTCGGTGAAGGGCACCAGGAGGTCGCCCAGGTTGGACTCGCTGAAGGTGTCGGTGAGTTTCTTGATGCCGGAGGTGACGCCTTCGAGCCGGGTCATGAGCTGGTTGAAGTCGGGTTGCTCGTAGGTCTCGAGCTCGGCGCCGTCCTCGACCTCCGGCGCCTGGCCGGTGCCGAAGTCAATGGCCACGTAGTTCTGGCCCATCAGGCCGGTGAAGCGGATCGTGGCGCGGCTGTCGGTGCGGATGCGCGCGCGGGGGTCGGTGATCTTCATGGCCACGCGCACCTTGTCGTCGGCGAACTCGATGCGCTCGACGCGGCCGATTTGTTTGCCGGCCATTTTGACGGGGTCGCCCACGTTGAGTTCGAGCACGTTGGTGAACCGGGCGGCGAGGGTCTTGCCGCGTTTGAGGAATTCGAGGCCGCCGATGGTCTCGAGGATCACGACGGCCGCCACAAAGGCCAGGGCGAAGAAAAGGCCCAGGCGGGTTTGGAGGGTGTTTTTCATGGCGCGACGGGTTGCGGGAGGGAGTTGGGTTCCGCGGTGAACGCAAAGTCGGCGTGGAGGAACTGCTGGACGACCGGGTCGGGATGGACCCGCACCTCGTCGGGCGTGCCCAGGGCGAGGAAGCGCCCGGCGTGCAGCACGGCGATGCGGTGGGCGATGCCGAAGGCCAGGTCGCGGTCGTGCGGGAGCACCCCCCGGGGCACGCCCCCGTCGCGGGTGTGCCCGCAACACAACCGGCCGCAGGTGGCGGCGATGAGCGGGTCCAGCTCGCTGGTGGGTTCGTCGTAGAAGATCAGTTGCGGCTCGATGACCAGCGCCCGGGCAATGGCGACGCGCTTTTTCATGCCGCCGGACAGCTCGGCCGGCAGGCGGTCCTCGGTGCCCGCGAGGCCGAGGAGGGCGAGTTTCGCGGACACGATGCGGCGGATTTCGGCCGGCGGCTTGAGGCGGTGTTCGGCGAGGTACAGCCCGACGTTTTCGGCCACGGTCAGCGAGTTGAGCAGGGCGCCGGACTGAAAAACCATCGCCACGCGGTGGCGGGTGAGAGTCTCCGGGGCGCCCACCGGCTCGCCCTCGAGGAGGATTTCGCCGGCGTCGGGGAGCTCGAGGCCGATGAGGTGTTTGAGCAGCACGGTCTTGCCGCTGCCGCTGGGGCCCATGATGACGAAGACCTCGCCGCGTTCGACCGTGAAGCTCAGCTCGCGCAACACGGGCTGGCCGTTGTAGCTCTTGCTCAGCCCGCGGACCTCGAGGCGGATGCCCTGGGTGGGGGTGGGGGTCATCAGTCCAGATGCATCAAGAGCCGGGTGAACACATAGTCCAGCAGCAGAATGACCACGATCGAGTTGACCACCGCCTTGGTCACGCTGCGGCCGATGCCGCGCGGACCGCCGGTGGTGGCCAGGCCCTGCTGGCAGGCGATGGCGCCGATGGCCACGGCGAAGCCCAGGCTCTTGAGCAGGCCGTTGACCACGTCCAGGACGTCCACCCCGTTGCCCAGGCTTTTGACGTAGCCGTGGAGCGAGAGGGAAATCTGGTAGTTGGTCACCGCGACCAGGGCGCCGCCCACCCAGCCGACCAGGATCGAGAAGATCACCAGCACCGGCAGGGCGATGCTGATGGCCACCAAGCGCGGCAGCACCAGGTAATGGACCGGGTTGATGCTCATGGTGCGCAGGGCGTCAATCTCCTGGTACACCTGCATCGAGCCGATCTCGGCCGCCATGGCCGAGCCGATGCGCCCGGCGATCAACACCGCCATCATCACTGGCGCCAGCTCCCGGCACATGGACAGGCCGACAATCTGACCGATGAAATGGTGCAACCCGCGCTCGGCCATGACCGGGCCGGTTTGCAGGGCCAGCACCCCGCCGATGAACAGCGACAGCAGGCAGGCCATCAGCAGACTGGCGTTGCCGATCTCGAAGAGCTGCTCCATCACCTTGCGCCCCTGGCGCACGGTGTGCGGCAGGGCCCGCAACGTGCGCCCCAGCAGCAAGAGGACTTCACCCAGGTCGTGCAACATGTGCGTGTCCGGCGCGACCGCTCAACGCGACGGCGCCCCGCCCCCGGCCGGCCCGCCCCCGGCCGGCGCGGCCCGGCATCCGATGGGCACGTAAAACAGCCGCCAGCGTTGGCCGTCCGGGGTGGACTGATACTGAAACAGTCCGAACAACAGCGAGCACTTTTTCCCCTCCGGCCGGGTTTCGTGCCGGTACAAGTTCCACAAGAACGACCGGCTGGCCGTGCCGGTCCGGGGGTTCTTCTCGGACCGCCACAGCGCCCACAACGGCGAGTACAGGCGGCGGATGCTGGTGTTTTCCGGCAGGAACGGCTCCAGCACCGCCAGCATCTGAAAGCGCTCGTTGCCCTCGGCGTCGCGCCGGGCCAGGAACAGGGGCCAGAGGTCCGACCGGCGCGCGGTCTTGCCGGTGCGGCGGTCGCGCGTCTCGACGTCCGTGTACAGGAAAAACCCGATGCGCGTGGCGTGCCGCTCGAGCGGGTCGCGCCACGTGTCCTTGCGGGAATACAGCGGCCAGGCGGCAAACTCGGACCGCGACTCCGCGTAGCGGGTGGTCCCGTACAGCGGCCAGACCCGCGCGGCCTGCTTGCCCGGCCCGTGGGCGAACGTGAAGACGGGGAAGAGGAAGGACGTTTGCCGGTAGCCCAGGGCGCGGTCCTCGACGAACACCGGCCCGAACGGCCAGCCGTACAACTCCCGGTCCTTCTGGGGCGAGTGTTCCCGGCTGTAAAAAGGCAGGAGCGCCCGCTGCGTGACCGGGTTGGTCGAGCCCAACCCGAGGTCCGCCGCGCTGTAAAACGGCCAGAGCACAAAGCGCCGCTCGTACCCGGGCACGGTCTCGACTTCCCCGAATCCGTTGGTGCGCGCGGTGGGAAACTTGTGCTCGGCGCCGTAAAACGGCCAGACCTGCCAGCCGCGCATCCCCTCGCCCCGGCGCGTGTGCCCGAAGGGCGCCAGGTAATTGTCCGTGACCACGTCGCGCCGCCGTGTCTGCACGTAGGCCGGCCACATCACGAACCGGACCTCGTCCCGGAACAGCCGTTTCTGCAGCGTGCCGTAAAACGGCCAGACCGCGCTGTAGTTCAGCGCGGGGTCCTCCGCCGAGCGCCGGAACCAAAAAAACGGCACCAGCGTGAAACTGCGGGTGCGGGCGGCATCCTGGGTCGCCCCGCCGGTGAAGCGCAGCAACTGAAACACCTGCAGGCGCCACTCCGGCCCGTAGCGGTCGTAGGTGATCACCGGGTAGGCCAGGTCCCAAGACACGTTGTCCACCGTCGGCTCGGCGTTCCAGTTGAACAGCGGCGCCAGCGTGAAGGTGCGGGCGATGCGGCTGACCGGCGGCTCCGGCGCGTCCGGACCGGCCTGCCAATCCTCCGGCCACCGCCGTTCCTGCGCCCACACGGGCCCGAACGCCTCGGTGCGCTCGCCCGGCTCGAAGCTCAGCGCAAACTCCGCCCACAACGGCCCCGCTGACACCGCTTCGCCGGCCCGGGCGACCCGGGCCAGCCACGCCGCGCTCGCGAAGGTCAGGAGCAAGATGAGTTTCCGGGCCATCAAAACAAGACCCGGCAGCCGGCCGGGTTGCCGCATCGTAGGCGGGGCGGGCGAAGGGTCAAGCCCCCCGGGTCGGGCGGCGGGCGCATCTTGGTTCATTGCGCGTTGGAATTCCGGGCGTAGCGCTGGCGGCCGGCCGGACGTATCGCCGACTGCCAGTCGGCGGCACGGCCGATGGCGAATCAGCGCTTCGCCGCCAAGCGAGTCGCCTGGCATTCCCGACTTCCGCCTCCGACCTCCGGCCTCCGGCATCCGAACCTGCCCCACAGCGCCGGCCAGCCGGCCTGCCTGCGCCGAGCAAAGCGCCGGCAAGCCGGCGCACTCCAGACGCTTCGCGCTCCATCAGCCGCTCGATCGGCGCGCCGGCGTTTTGGAGTGCGGCGCTCCCGCACCGCTTTGGAAACATCGGTCGCCAGCCCAACGTCCGGATCAAATCCCGCTGGCGGGCGGCTGGCGTACAATCGGGCTGTGCGGGGCGTTGAAAACGGCCTGAACCAGCGCCAAGATCTCTCTCGCCGGGAAGACACCCGCCGGGTGCGGCGGGCCCGGGCGATCCGGCTGGCGGGGATGTTCCGGCGTTTCAGCCACCGCCTGTTCATGAAATGGCGCTCGAGGTAGCAGCAGCCCCACCAGCAAACCACGACCGACCTCTGCGGGGCCACGAACGCCGAGCATCAGCGCCTTACTTTTCACTGCCTCCAGACCTGCCACTCCATTCGCCCAACCGCTTCGTGACCTGGCCGTGGGCGGCGCGCCCGCCCCGGGCTTCGCCGTCTGGGAAATGGCGCCGTGAGGGGAATCCGGGCCGGAACACCCGAAGGCAACGACCCGGCAGCGCCTTGAACCCGAAAACCGCAGGCGGACTCACAGAAGGCAACGAAGCCAACAAAAGAAGAAGGCCTTCCACCGGGATCGGACGGTCAGGCAAACTGCCCGGGGAGAATGCCGTTCCTGTTGCTCCTACGTTCCCTTCGTTGTCTTCTGTAAAACGAACCTCGGAGTTCGGGTTGGACTACGTCGGCAGGGCGCAGCGACGACGGCGTGCGTTTCCGCCACACGGGGCCGGCGACGCACCCGGCCTTTGGCGACGGGAGCGTGAGCGCGCTGGCGCACC
>CAYXPA010000105.1:0-12850 GCA_964466945.1 uncultured Verrucomicrobiota bacterium
ACCCGCCGGGGGCCGGGCGAACCACGCGCCGGGGCCGACTGGAAGCCGGCGATACAGCAGCCGGCTGGCAGCCGGCGCTACGAGCCGACGGTGGGAGACGACGTCGGCAGCAAGCGGGGGCGTGTGCGCTCCCTGAATTGGTGTCGGCGGCAAGTTGCCGCCGAAAACGGCCATGTGGGCCGTTCCACCCGCAGAAAAAAGCAGCAGCAAGCGGCACACTTCACACGCGGGCGCGCGGTAGGGCCTCGCCGCAGCACGGGCGGCTTCGGCGCCGGCGCAGCGGCGCCTGACCTCGCGGGGCGCGTTGCATTTTCCCCGAACTTGCGGAATAGTGGCTCACGTTGGCGGAGGCCCGGACACGCTTTGGCAGGGTCGGGCTTCCGCGAACCGCCCGCGTGATTCGGGCAATCCTTGAACTTGGATGTGGACACAATGAAACCCAACGTTTGCAAATGCCTCATCGCTTCGGCGCTCGCGGTCGTGGGCGCGGTGCTGCTGGGCTCCGCGCTGGCCGCCGGGCCGGATCGCCCGCGCATCGAAACCATCTCGGTCTCCGGTCAAACCGTGGTGGTCACCGTCCAGGTCCCGGCCGGAATCCGCAAGGTGACCCTTGAGTCGCGCTCGCGGGTGGACGCCGGCGCCTGGGTGCCCTGCGCGGTCGAGCGCCTCGACGGCGCCGGCGGCACGGTCACCTTCCGCCTGCCGTTGTCGGCCCAAATCGAGTTGTTGCGCGTGCGGGGCGACGCGACCGAGCCGCTACCCGCCGCGTTTTATACCGGCACCAACGAGTTTGGCGGCGCGGTTTCCACGGCGCCCCAAACGGACCTGGTCCGCAACGGTCCCTTCGATGACCTCACCGGCACTCCACCCGCTGAAGGCGGGGGCGGCGGCGAACGCGCGGTGGTCGAGTCCGACATCTGGCGGCTCCGCGGCGACACCCTGTACTTCTTCAACCAGTACCGCGGCTTGCAAGTGATCCGCCTGACGCCGCCGGACGCTCCCCGCGTGCTGGGCACCCTGCCCCTGGCCGCCGCCGGCGAGCAGTTGTACGTGGTGAGCAACCCGAAAACCGGCGCGGACCGCGTGGTCTTGCTGGCCCGCAACGGCTGCGGCTGGGGCAACGACAATGACAGTCAGGTTTTGATCGTGGACCCCGCGCCGGGCGGAAGCGCTGCTCCGGCCATTGTGACCCGGGTGGAGTTGCCCGGGGCCGTCCAGGAAAGTCGTCTGGTGGGCACGGCCCTGTACGTGGCCACGCAGACCTACCGTGCAGCGCCCGCCAAACCCGGCACAGACCAAGGGGGCGAAAGCTGGCAGTGGGAGTACGGCACCCAGGTCACGTCCATTGACCTGGCCGACCCGGACGCGCCACAACGCCGCGATGCGCTCTGGTTCCCGGGTTATGGCAACGTCATCCACGCTACGGACCGTTTCCTGTTCGTGGTCCTGAATGACCCGGACAACTGGTGGCAAAGCCAGGTGCAACTCCTGGATTGCTCCGCCCCCGACGGCACGTTGCGGCTCGTCGGGTCTCTCCGCGCGGCCGGGCACGTGGCGGACAAGTTCAAGCTCAACCTCGACGGCGACGTGTTCACGGTCATTTCCGAGGTCAACCGCTGGTCGCCCTCCGGCCGGGCCGTGAGCGTGCTGGAAACCTTTTCGCTGACCGACCCCGCCCGGCCGCGCAGGCTCGGGCAACTCGAGGTCGGCCACGGCGAGGGCCTGTACGCCACGCGCTTCGACGGCGCGCGCGCGTACCTGGTCACCTTCCTGCGCGTGGACCCGCTGTGGGTGGTGGACCTGCGCGACCCCGCGCAGCCCCGGGTCTTCGGCGAACTCGAAGTGCCCGGCTGGTCCACCTACATCCACCCGCTGGGCGACCGCCTGGTCACCATCGGCGTGGACAACACCGACGGCTGGCGCGTCGCCGTGTCGCTCTTCGACGTGCGCGACCCCGCCCGCCCGGCCCTGCTCGCCCGCGTGCCCTTGGGCGAAAACCATTCCTGGAGCGAGGCCACCTGGGACGAAAAGGCCTTCGCCGTCCTGCCCGAGGCCGGGCTCATCCTCGTGCCGTACCAGAGCTGGAGCGAGAACGGCCAGGGCGCGCGTGTGCAACTGATTGACCTGGGGCCGGACTCGCTCACACCGCGCGGCGTCATCGAGCACGCTTTCCAACCCCGCCGGGCCACTGTCCACAGCGAGCGTATCGTCTCGGTCTCGGGCCGCGAGCTGCTCAGCGTGGACGCCAGCGACCGCGATCAACCGCGCGTGGCGGCGCGCCTCGAGCTGTCCTGGCCGGTGGATGGCGTGCTGCCCGCCGGCGAGTACCTGGTCGAGGTCGCCGGCGCGGGCAACTGGTTTGACCCCGCCGCGCCGGGTGTGGTCCGGGTGGTCCGCGCCGCCGCGCCGGACGAGGTGCTGGGGCAATTTACCCTGCCCGCCGGTGAACGCCTGTTGGCCACCGCCCGTAACGACACCGCGCTGTTTCTCATCCAGGCGGGCTCGATTGAAACCCCGGTGCCCGGCAAGGAAGAGAACCCTCCGGAGCCGAAGAGCCGCGTGCGGGTGACCGCGTTTGACCTCGCGGCCCTGCCCGCGCTCGAGGTCCTGGGCAGCGCGGAAGTCGAGGTGCCGGTGCTGGGCTGGGGCCAGTCCTTCCAGGCCCTCTGGCCGCGGCCCGGGTTGCTGGTGCTGGCCAGCCAGGGCGGCGGCTGGGGTTGGTGGCGCGGCCCGTGGAGCCCGGGGATTGAGATCGGATTCGGCGACGCCGCCGTGCCGGGTCGCGGCCTGTGGTGGCCGGGCGGCTCCGGCGGGCGCTTGCTGGCGTTTCAAGTTGCGGACGCCGCCGCGCCGCGACTGGTCTCCGACCTCGACCTGGGCGCGGGACAGAACTGGTGGTTCGCGCCCGAGACCTTCACCGCCGGCGGGCTCGTTTACCTGAGCCACCAGGCCAGTGAATTCCTCGAGGGCGTGCGCCTGCCCGGCCAGCCGGACCCGCAACCCTACGAGATCGTCCTGCCCGACGGCACTCGCGAGATCATCAAGCCCCCCGTGGGCGTCTGGGTGACGCGCCATTTCCTGGATGTGGTGGACTACGCCGACCCCGCTACACCCACCGTGCGACCACCCGTGAACCTGCCCGGCCAACTCGTGGGCGTCGCCGCCGAGGGCGCCCTGCTCTTCACCCGCGGCCCGCACTGGGACGCGCAGGGGCAAAGCGACGGCGCGGAATACCTCGACGCCTGCGCCTACGACGGCGTGACGGTCTCCCTGGTTGCCTCGCTCAAGCAACCCGCCGAATGGCCGCGCGCCTGCGCCGTGACCGACGCCGGCCTGGTCTGCGTGGCCCGGCCTGCGGCATCCCCGGCCGAGGGCGGCGTGCTCGAGGCCTGGCGGCTCAACGCTGGCGGCGCCTTCGAGCTGTGGGCCACCGCCGCGCTGAAACAACGGGCCGACCAACTCCGGGCGCTCGGCCCGTTGCTGGCCGCCCGCACCGGCACGAGCGTCACAGTGCTCCAAACGACCGACTCCGGTCTGGCGACGGTGGGCCAAACCCTCGTCGCCGGTTGCTACTGGCCGGACCTGACCCGGGCCGTGGCCGAGCCCGGCCGGGCCCTGTGGCTGCCCTTGGGCGAATACGGCCTGTTGACCGTGCCGCTGGCGCCGGCGCCTTGAGCACGCGCCCGCTTCATTGACAACCCGCCACCCGGCCCGCACAACGGGCGCGTGCACCGCACCGCCCTGATCACCGGCGCCACCCGCGGCATCGGCCGCGAAGTGGCCCGCCAACTCCACGCCGCCGGCTTCACCGTGTTCGTCACCGGCCGCGACGCCGCGGCCCTCGCCGGGCTGCAGCGCGAGCTGGACTGCCCCGGCCGCGCCGCCGACCTGGCCGACGCCGACGCCGTTCTTGACCTCTACGCCGCCGCGCGCGCCGCGCTCGGCCAGGTGGACGTGCTGGTCAACAACGCCGGCTTCAACAAGGCCAAGGAACCCATTTCGCAAATCACCGCCGCCGACCTCGACGCCTCGTACGCCGTGAACGTCCGCGCGCCCATCCTCCTGGCCCGCGAGGCGCTGCGCGACATGGCCGCGCGGCGCTCCGGCCACATCGTGAACGTCCTCAGCAGCATCGTGCACGTGAAGATGGAGAACTACGCCATCTACACCGCCATGAAGCACGCCCTGCACGGTTTCACCGGCTGCCTGATCAAGGAAGCCCGCGCCGCGGGCGTAAAGGTCACCGCCGTCTATCCCGGCGGCGTCAATACCACCTTCCGGCCCCAGCCGCGCCCGGACTACCTGCGCCCCGAGTCCGCCGCGCGCATGATCGTGCAGTGCCTCACCGCGCCGGAGGACGTGGTGGTGCACGAACTGACCTTCCGCCCGATGGTCGAGACCAATTTCTAGCCCGCATGATCCTGTGCCTCGGCCCCACGCCGGCCGCCCAGCGCGTGATGGTCTTTCGCCGCCTCACCCTGGACGCCGTCAACCGCGCCACGACCACCCTCGACGGCGCCGCCGGCAAGGCGGTCAACGTGGCCAAGGTGCTGCACGCCCTGGGCGAGCGCCCGCTGGCCATCGGCTTTCTGGGCGGCGACCGCGGCGAGTATTTGCGCGCCGTGCTGCGCGACCGCGGCATCGCGCAGGATTTCGTCACCGTGCCCGAGCGCACCCGCCAGTGCGTAACCGTGATTGACGAAACCGGCGGCACCGTGACCGAACTGGTCGAGGAAAGCCGCGCCGTCGCGCCCGCCGCCTACGAGCAACTGGCCGCGGTGCTGGAACGCCACCTGTCCGAATGCCGCGCCGTAATCCTCTCCGGCACCCTCACGCCCGGCGGGCCGGTGGACTTCTACCGGCGCTGCGTTGCCCGGGCCCGCGCCGCCGGTCGGCTCACCGCCGTGGACGCCCAGGGGCCGCCGCTGGTGGAAGCCCTCGCCGCCCGGCCCGGCTTGGTGAAACCCAACCGCGCCGAACTGGCCGCCACCACCGGACGCGCGCTCCCGGACGAAGCCGCCGTGCTGGCCGCCGCGCGCGAGCTGCGCGAGCGCGGCGCGGAGCGCGTGGTCGTCACCGCCGGGGCCGCCCCCGCCCTGGCGTGCGACGCCCGCGCGGCCTGGCGCATCCACCCGCCGCGTCTCAGTCCGATCAATCCCATCGGCTCGGGCGACGCCTTCACGGCCGCGCTGGTCGCCCGGCTGTTGCGGGGCGATGACCTGGGCGAGGCCTGTCGCTGGGGCGCGGCCGCCGGCGCGTCCAACGCCTTGAGCCTCCTGGCCGGGGAGGTGGAGGCCGGGCAGGTCGAGACCCTGGCCCGTGAGGTCCGGGTCGAGCCGCTGCCGCGCTGAGCGGCGTCCCCGGGCCTCGGGCCCGCGCGCAATTGCCTTGGAAACTCCCGGTGACCGGACTACTTTCTGCGCCATGCTCGGCCGAAGCCGTTGCCAAACCGTTTCCGCGCGTCCCGCGCCCGGGCGCACCCGGTGGCGGGGTTCGCGCCGGGCGGGCGGTTTCACGCTCATCGAACTGCTGGTGGTGCTGGCCGTGATTGCCGTGCTGGTCGGGTTGTTGCTGCCGGCGTTGAGCCGCGCGAAGGAGGAGGCCCGGAGCATCGCCTGTCGCAATCACCTCAAGCAGCTCCAGGTGTGTGTGCACCTGTACGCGGTGGACCACGCGGACACGCTGCCGCCCAACAACTACGTGTACAACCTCCAGACCGAGGCGCCCGACCCGGTGGCTTTCAGCACCAACATGACCTGGTGCCCGGGCAACACGCGCCTGGACCTGACCCCGGCCAACATCGAGCGCGGCCTGCTCTTCCCGTACAACCGCTCGGCGGCCATTTACCATTGCCCCTCGGACCGGTCGTACGTGGAGACCGAGGAAGGCCGCCGGCTGCGCCGGTTGCGCACCCGCAGCTACAACATGAGCCAGTCCATCAACGGCGCGCCCGTGGAGGAGGACTACTACGGCCCGCCCAGCTTCGCCAAGGAATCCCAGATTGACCGGCCCGCGCCCAGCGAACTGTTCGTCTTCCTTGACGTGCACGAAGACGGCATCCTCGACTCGCTCTTCGGCATTCCCCCGCCGGGCTGGGAACAGTTCCTGGACCTGACCTGGTGGGACCTGCCGGCCGACCGCCACAATCGCGGCTGCAATCTCTCCTTCGCCGACGGCCACGTCGAGCGCTGGCGCTGGGCCGCGCCGAAGATTTTCGTGACGCTCGGCCAGGCGCCAGCCAGCCCGGAGGAGTGGCGGGACTTCGAGCGCCTCCGCGCCCGGGTCAAACCCGAGACGCGCTTTTGACCCGCGCGCGGGCGCCTGCGCGCTTGCCCGCCCGGCCGGGCGGCTTACCCTGCGGGCGATGTTCAAACCGGCCGACCTGTTCGACCTGTCCCAGACCGCTCACGCCGCGTTGTTCGAGGGGTGCGAATACGCCTGGGAAGCCCTGGCGCGCCTGCGCGCCCACCTCGAGCAAACCCTCCGGCCCGCGCGGCTGGGCCGGTGCGCCGCCGGGGCGTGGATCGGACCCGACGTGTTCCTGGGCGAGGGCACGGTGGTCGAGGACGGCGCCACGATCAAAGGCCCGGCCTGGATCGGCCGCGATTGCACCATCCGCCAGGGCGCGTACCTGCGCGAGCATGTCATCGTGGGCGATGGTTGCCTGGTAGGCCACGCCTGCGAACTCAAGCACTCGGTCCTGTTCAACCGCTGCGAAGTGCCGCACTTCAACTACGTGGGCGACGCGATCCTCGGCTTCCGGGCGCATCTGGGCGCGGGCGTCATCGTCTCGAACCTCAAGCTCACGCCGGGCAACGTCACCGTGGAAGTGGACGGCCGGCCCTTCGACACCGGGCTGCGCAAGTTCGGCGCGCTGGTGGGCGACCACGCCCAGGTCGGCTGCAACGCCGTGCTCAACCCCGGCAGCATCCTGGGCCGGGGCGCCCTGATTTACCCGGGCGTGAACTGGCGCGGCTACCTGCCCGCCCATCTCATCGCCAAAAACAAGGCGGAAGTGGAAGTGGTCACCCGCCGCCCGCGCTCGTCCTGAACGCCCCGTCCCCGTGTCTTCCGGCCGCCCGGACCCGCCATGATCGGCACCCTCGAAACTCCGCCCGCCGGCGCCGCCGACCTGGTGGCCCTGACCCGGCATTTCTTCTCGCCCGAGGGCGTGCTGGCGCGGGCCAAAAACTTCGAGTACCGCCCCCAGCAACAGCAGATGGCCGTGGCCGTGGCCGAGGCGCTGACCCGCGGCGAACACCTCATCGTCGAGGCCGGCACGGGCGTGGGCAAAAGCCTCGCCTACCTGGTGCCCGCCATTCTGTACGCGGTCGAGCACCGGAAAAAGGCCATCGTCTCGACCCACACCATCAACCTCCAGGAGCAGCTCACCGAGAAAGACCTGCCGCTGCTCGAGCGCATCCTGCCGGTGAAGTTCTCCTACACGATGCTCAAGGGCCGGGCCAATTACCTCTGCACCCGCCGCCTCCACAAGACGCTTCAGCAGGCGCCCCAGCTCTTCACCTCCACCGAGCAACAGGAACTGGCCCGCATCCTCGAATGGTCCCGCCAGACCCGCGACGGCAGCCTGTCCGACTTTGACGAGGAACCCGACCCCAAGGTCTGGGCGCAGGTCTGCTCCGAGCGCGGGCTGTGCTCGCCCCGGCTCTGCGGCCCCGGCTCGGAGTTCGTCAAGGCCGGCGGCGAACCCTGCTTCTTCCAGCGCGTGCGCAGCCGCCTCCTCTCGGCCGACGTGCTCGTGCTCAACCACACCCTCTTCTTCATGCACCTGGGCGGGCTCGAGGAAAGCGTCGAGGACGGCGTGCTGTTCAAAAACGACTTCGTGATCTTCGACGAAGCCCACACCCTCGAGCAGGTGGCGGCCAAACACATCGGCGTGAGCGTCTCAAGCAGCCAGTTGCGCTTCGCCCTCCAGCGGCTCTGGAACCCGCGCACGCAAAAGGGCCTCCTGGCCCTGCTCCGCCAGGGCCGCGCCGTCGAGCTGGTCGCCGAGGTCTTCAAGCGCAGCGACGAGTTCTTTGCCGCCGTCGAGGCCGCCTGCGACGCCCTGCACGCGCAGGCCCGCGACGCCGCGCGCGCCGCCGGTCGGGGCAACGGCGACGCGGCCGAAGGCGGCCCGCCCGGCGCGCGCCGGAGCTGGGGCGAGTTGCGCATCCGCCGGCCCGAGCTGGTGCCGGACACGCTCACCCTGCCGTTGCGCCGGGTCTCCGAGGCGGTGCGCGAGTTGATTGACCTGGCCCAGGACAAGGACACCGCCAGCGAGTTGCTCGAGTGCAACCGCCGCCTGGGCGAGCTGCGCGAGGCCCTGGGCGTGTTCCTCAACCAGAGCGCCGCCAACCACGTGTACTGGGTCGAGCGCGCCGGCAAGGCCCAGAAAAACCTCGCCCTCAACGCCGCGCCGGTGGACGTGGCCGACTTCCTGCGCCGCCGCCTCTTCGCCAGCGACACCTCGGTCATCCTCACCAGCGCCACGCTGGCGATGGACACCAAAAATCTCGGCCAGCCCGCCCGGCCCCGCCCCGGCAGCCGCGAGGGCCTCAATTACATCGCCCACCGCGTGGGGGCCGACGACGCCACCCTGCTGCAGGTCGGCTCGCCCTTCGACTTCGCGCGGCAGATGCGGGTGTACGTGGCGGGCAAGATGCCGGACCCGCGCGACCCGGGTTACCGCCCGGCGCTGGTCAAGTGGATCAAGCACTTCATCCGCCTGACCCACGGCAAGGCCTTCGTGCTCTTCACCAACACCCGGCTGATGCAGGAACTGGCCGAGGAACTGGCGCCGTTTTTCGCCGAGCTGGGCCTGGAATGCTTCGTCCAGGGCACCGGCCTGCCGCGCTCGACCATGCTCGAACGCTTCAAGGCGGACGTGGACTCGGTCCTCTTCGGCACCGACAGCTTCTGGCAGGGCGTGGACGTGCCCGGCGAGGCGTTGAGCAACGTGATCATCACCCGCCTGCCCTTCGCCGTGCCGGACCACCCGCTGATCGAGGCGCGCCTGGAACGCATCGAGGCCGCCGGCGGCAACGCCTTCATGGAGTTTTCCCTGCCCGAGGCCGTGCTCAAGTTTCGCCAGGGCGTCGGCCGCCTCATCCGCACCAAGACCGACACCGGCATCGTGGTCGTGCTCGACAACCGCGTCCTGACCAAACGCTACGGCCGCGCCTTCCTCGACGCGCTGCCCCAATGCCCGGTGGAAATCGTTTGAAGCCGCCGCCCCGCGCCGCCGAAGTCCCGGCACCTCCGGGCTTGCAAATCACCGCCCGCGGGATAAACCGGCTCCGCCATGACACAATCCCACCCGATTTGCCCCCGGCCGCCCGTGGTTGTCCTGCACCCGCTCCGGCGCCTTGGCGCTCGGGCCGCCCGCGGCTGGCTGTCCCTGGCTTTGGCCGCCGGGCTGTGGGCCCAAGCCCCCCAGCCACCCGCGCCCACGGCCCCGCCCGTGGCCGGGACCCAGGACAAGGAAAAGCGCGAGCCGGACGTCGTCTTCGTGCCCACGCCCCAGCCCGTGGTGGAAAAAATGCTCGAACTGGCCGAGATCAAACCCGGCGACATCGTGTACGACCTGGGCTGCGGCGACGGGCGCATCGTGGTCACGGCGGCCAAAAAGTACGGCGTGAAGGCTTACGGGTTCGACATTGACCCGAAGCGGATCGAGGAATCGCTGGCCAACGTTAAATCCAACAAGGTCGAGCACCTGGTCACCATCAAGCAGGCCGACATCTTCAAACTCGATCTGCGCGAGGCCACGGTGGTGACGCTTTACCTCCTGCCCGAGCTGAACGTGCGCCTGATGCCCCAGCTCGAAAAACTCAAGCCCGGCGCGCGCATCCTCTCCCACGACTTCGACATGCGCGGCGCCAAGCCCGTGCTCGTGCACCGCATGAAGGTGCCGGCACGCGGCTCGACGGCCGAAGACCTCGGCTACGGCAGCGACCGCGAGCACACCATCTACAAGTGGGTCGTGCCCTGGGAAAAGGACCCCAACCCGCCGCCGCGCGGCTTCTGAGCCGGCGTCTGCCCGGGTGAAAGTGCCGGCAAGCGGCCGCATTCCGAACGCTGGCGCGCGAGTCGAGCCTCCGGTCGGCCGCAAAGCGTATGGAGTGCGCCGGCTTGCCGGCGCTTTCGCAGCGGCGCGTCGGCGCCGTGGTGCAGGCTGCTGGGCCGCGGGTTTCCCACTCACCGGAGCGCGGCGTACCCACGGTCGGGGCCGACTGGCAGTCGGCGGTACGGCAGGCCGGCAGTCTGCGCAACGTGGTCGGTGGTTCCACCCAGAGCAGGAAAGCGGCCGCAAGCGGCCGCACTCCAAAAGTTGGCGCGCGGTAGGGCCGCGCTGCGTCGCGGCCGGGTAGGCGGCGCAGGATAGCCCCTTCACGCCGTTCGAGTTGCTGGGGCCATCGCGATCATCGCCATCTAGGCGGCTTTGCTGCTGCCGGCGCTGGCGGGGACGCCTTCTGCCGTGGCAAAAAAAAGCTTCTGCGGCCCCTGCAAGCGTTCCCCGCCCAGCCCGTCGGCAACGGCCTGCTGGACGCGCCACCGGGGCGCTTGTCCCAGAAAAGCCTTGCTTGCCGGCGGGCCGGCCAGTATCGCGGTGCCCGCGTTTGCGCCCGGGCGGCGGGTGCGGGCGCGGGCAACGGAGTTGTTTATGCTCAAATGCTACGAACTGGTCGGCTTCATGCCGGCCGAGTTGTCCCGGGAAATTTTGGAAACCACCTACCGGGACGACAAACCCCTCTACAAAAGCGTGCTGGCGGCCGTGGCCCAGGCGCTGCGTGTGCGCCCGGTGTTCCTCGAGAAAAAGCCGCGCGCCCAGCGGCACGTCGAGATGATCAACGTCCTGGGCCGGCCGCGCCTGGAGGAGGCCGCGGCCACGCTCTTGCGCGGCTGGCTGCTCAAAAGCCAGACCCCCATGCTGTCGGATTTCCTCGACGCCCTCGGCATCCCGCACCAGCAGGGCGTGGTCGAGGAATTCCCGGCCACGGTGCCCGACGACAAGCTCCAGGCCGCTGTGGAAACCCTCCTGGCCAAGTACCCCCGCGAGAAAGTCGCGCTTTACCTCAACGCCATCCAGGCCACCAGCGGCGTGCAGTGGGCCAACCTCGAGCAATTGCTCCACGCGGATTCCCGCCTGCAAATCGCCTGAGCCACCGCTGCCCGGGCGCGCGCCGTTCCCAGCCCGCGTTGTCGCACGCCCTACCCCCGGCGTGGCGGTTCAAGGAGCCGCCGGTTTTTTCGGTTCCCCGGAGGCTTCGGACGCGGGCCCGTTCTTTTCGGGCGCGGTCTTTTGGCCTGACGGCGCCGGGGCGGTCTTGGGCTCGAACTTGAGCGCCGCCGAGTTGATGCAGTAACGCAGGCCGGTCGGCTGCGGGCCGTCGTCGAACACGTGCCCCAGGTGCGCGCCGCAGCGGGCGCAGAGCACCTCGGTGCGGAGCATGTTCCAACTGCGGTCCTCGGCCGTGGCCAGGTGCTCGGCTTTGAGCGGCTGCCAGTAACTCGGCCAGCCGCAACCGGAGTCGAACTTGTGGTCCGAGGAAAACAGCTCCAGGCCGCAGCACACGCAGCGGTAAACGCCCGGATGCTTGGTGTTCCAGTACGCACCGGTGAAGGCGCGCTCGGTGCCCTTCTTGCGGGTGATGCGGTACTGCTCGGGGGTGAGCAGCGCGCGCCATTCGGCGTCGGTTTTCACGATCTTGTCCTTCATGTTCCAGGTGTTGGCGGGGGCCGACTCCGCCCCGGCGGGCCCGACGGGCCGGGTGTCTTCCGCGCGCAAGGTCACGCCCGCCGCCAGCCCCGCCAGCAGCACGAGCCATGTCCGGCCGGTGAATTTCATGGCGCCAAGTTGCCCTGCACCGGGGCGGCGTCAAATCCCGCTTCCCCCGGACGGCACGAGGAAGGTCATGACCGAGTCGCCGTGCCGCAGCGACTTCACCTCCCGCCAGGGCGGCGGCACGGTGAGCACGTCGCGCCGGGCATGGCCCAGCACCAGAAGCGCCCCCGCCGCGAGCAGCCGCGGCAGGTCGGGGTCGTCGAGCAATTGCTGGGAAAGCGACTCGGAGCGCCGGCCCAGGTTCTTCGCGCCGAAGGGCGGGTCGGCCAGCACCAGGTCGAACCGCGCGCCCGCGACCGCCAGTTGGCGGATGGCAGCAAAGGCGTCCTGCGTGCGCAGCTCGAACCGCTCCGCCGGCAACGCCGCCGCCCGGAGGTTGGCGCGGATGTACAAGGCGTGCCGCGAGGACTTCTCCACGCTCACCACTCGCGCCGCGCCGCGGCTCAGGCACTCGAAGCCCAGCGCCCCCGAGCCCGCAAACAACTCGAGCACCCGCGCGCCGTTCACCCGCCCGGCCAGGCTGTTGAAGACCGCCTGCTTGACCAGGTCCGGCGTGGGCCGCACGGCCAGGCCGTGGGGCACCTTGAGCACGCGCCGACCGGAACTGCCGCCGATGATGCGCATGGCCCAATGAAGCACGCCGCCCACCCGCTGAAAAGCCCCGCAGCTCGCCCGCCACCGGCGTGTCCCGCCCCGCCGACCGCGCCGGTCCGACCGACCCGCGTCACACCAGCCCCACCACGCGGCCCATCGAGACGAAGGTGATCTGGGTCATGAAGCTCAGCAGCGCGCGCACCGGGGGGACTTGCAGGGCCAGGATCACCAGGATGAACCCGAACTGGCAAAGCCGCAGGTAGGTGGCGTCCGGCATCCCGATGAGGTTCTTGAGCACGTGCGAACCGTCCAGGGGCGGGATGGGCAGGAGGTTGAAGAAGCACAACACCAGGCTGATGATCGCCAGGCGGACCCCCACTTCGACGCCGCCTTCCAGGCCCGCCAAGT
>CAYXPA010000106.1:0-12811 GCA_964466945.1 uncultured Verrucomicrobiota bacterium
GTTGGCCAGCAACTCGCGGTAGTCGCGATAGCCCTTGACCACGGACATGTCGAACCGGATGGCGTCGGTGGCGGCGATGTTGCCGGTGACGCCGGTGAGGACGCCGTCGGCCGGCAGGCGCACCGCGTCGCAGATGGCCACGATGTTGGCGCCGGGGATTTGCCGGTAGGCCTTGATGTGGGTCTGGCCCATGAAGCCCAGACCGATGATGCCGATGTTGACCATGGGAGTGGTGGGGAACGGGTGTTGGTGAAGGGCGCGATGTGGAAAGCGACGGGCAAGATGCGAGCGAAGGATTTCTCCGGCCACGCGTGGGCGCGGCTAGACCCCCAGGCGCTCCAGGTAAGCCCTGGCCGCGCGGATGTCTTCGACGCGCGAGGTGCCGGCCTCGCGCTCGATGCACAGGTCGCCGGTGAAGCGCAGTTCCCGCAGCACGCCGAAGAACGCGCGCCAGTCCACCTCGCCGGTGCCGAGCACGACTTCCTCGCCCCAGGTGCCCGGAACCCGGGTGCGCCGGGCGTCCTTGAGGTGGCACTGGCGCAGCCAGGGCCCGAGCGTGCGCAGCGCGGCGATGGGGTCGCCCTTGTCGTAGAGGATCATGTTCGCGGGGTCGAAGTTGATGCCCACGTTGGGGCGGCGGAGCGCGCGCAGGAAAGCGGCCAGGGTGTCGGCGGTTTCCTGGCCGGTCTCCAGGCCGAGGGCGAGGCCGCGGGCAGCGAAGTGGTCGGCGATTTGCGACAAACGACCGAGCAGCTTGGCGAAGTCCGGGTCCGCGGGGTCGTGTGGCAAGAAACCGGCGTGGAACATGACGAACTTGAGCCCCAGCCGCACGGCCAGCTCGGCGTTGGCCTGGAAGTTTCGCCAGTTGCCCTCCCAGTGCTCGTCCGGCACCACCCCGCCGGTGCGCCGGATGGATTCGAGGGTCGAGTAGTCCTCGCCAATGGCGGTCATCATGCCGGAGACGCAGGTCACGCCGTGGCGGGCGGCACAGGCGGAAAAATCGCTCCAGGCGCCGTCGGAATTCTCGCGGAGCGGGTCCAACGCGATTGAGACGCGGCGGATGCCCGTGGCAACCAGCTTTGCGCAGAGGTCCTCCGCCGAGCGGGGCTGGAGCGACCAACTGCACACGGCGAGGCGTTCGTTCAGGGTGGTCGGCGGCATGGCGCGAGCATAAGTGCCCGGCCCGCGCTGGCAAGCGCGCCGGCGGGCAGGTCAACCCGAGACGACCGCCGTGATCTCCTCGCCGATGGCCAGCGAAGCGGTGGCGGCGGGGCTGGGCGCGTTGAGCACGTGCAGGGCGTGGTCGCGGCGCACCAGGTGGAAGTCCTGGACCAGCTCGCCCGCGGGGCTCATGGCCTGCGCGCGCACGCCCGCGCCGCCCGGGGCGAGGTCCTCCGGGCGAATCTCCGGCACCAACCGCTGAAGGGCGCGGCAGAACCGCGCGTGGCTGAAGGATTGGGCCAGCTCGGTCCGCACCATCGCCGGATACCGGGCCAGGAAACGCCACAGTCCCGGAAAGGCGAGCGCGTCCGCCAGGTCGCGCAGGTTCACGGTGGTGCGCGTGTAGCCTTCGCGGGCAAAGGCCAGCACGGCATTCGGCCCGGCCTCGACACCGCCGTGAATGAGCCGGGTGAAGTGCACGCCCAGGAAAGGAAACTTCGGGTCCGGCACCGGGTAGATGAGATGCCGCACCAGGGCGCGACGCTCAGGGCGGATTTGGTAGTACTCGCCGCGGAAGGGCACGATGCGCACCTCGCGGCGCTCCCCGGCCAGCGCGGCCACGCGGTCGCAGTGCAATCCGGCGCAGTTGATCAAAAAGGCCGCGGCGAACTCGCCCACGGGCGTGCCGGCCACCCACTCGGCGCCGCGCCGCTCCAGGCGCGTGACCCGGGCCCGGGTGACGATGCGTCCGCCGCGCTCCCGCACCCGGGCGGCCAGGCGGTCGCACACGGCCCGGTAATCCACGATGCCCTCCTCGGGCACGTGGGCCGCGGCCAGGCCGCCGACGTGCGGCTCGATCCGCCGCATCTCGGCGGGCTCGAGCTTGCGCAGCCCTTGCAGGCCGTTGGCCGCGCCGCGGCGCAGCAGTTCGTCCAGCCGGGGCAACTCTTCCGGGCGGGTGGCCACGACCAGTTTGCCGCAGATTTCGTGAGGGATGTTTTCGGCACGGCAAAAGGCCACCATTTGCCGGATGCCCCGCACGGCCAGGCGCGCCTTGGCCGAGCCGGGCTTGTAGTAAAGGCCGCAGTGCAGCACGCCGCTGTTGTGGGTGCTTTGGTGGGCGCCGACCTGCGGCTCCTTCTCAAGCAGGGTCACCGTCAGGCCGGGATGTTTTTCGAGCAGCCGCCAGGCGGTGGCCAACCCCACCAGCCCGCCGCCGACGACGAGGACCGACTTCACGCGCCCAGTCTGGCCGGGCGGGCCGGTCGGGGCAATGCGCTTCCGAATTCCGGCGTTGCGCCGGCGCGGTTGCGGCGTAAAAAGACGCCATGCAAGCCTGCTCCACCCCAACCCGCGCGCCGCGGTCGCGCCGGCAATTCCTGCAAACGGTCGCCCGGTCCGTGCTGGCCGCCGGACTGGCGCCCCGGTTCCTGCCAGCCGGAGTGCTGGCGGCCGAAGGCCGGCCGGGCGCCAACGAGCGCATCGGCATCGGGTTCATCGGCATTGGCCGGCAGGGCTCGGCGCTGCTCCAGGGCGCGCTGCGGCGGCCGGCCACGCGCGTGGTGGCGTTTGCCGACGTGAACCTGCCCCGCGCCCGGGCCATCGCGCAGAAGCATCAGGCCGAGGCGGTGCAGGACTACCGGCGGTTGCTCGAGCGCAAGGACGTGGACGCCATCTTCACCGCCACGCCCGACCACTGGCGCTCGCTGGTGGTCATCCACGCCTGCCAGGCCGGCAAGGACGTGTACGCCGAGAAGCCGCTCAGCCTCACCGTGCGCGAAGGGCGTTTGATGGTGCAGGCGGCGCGCCGGTTCGGGCGCGTGGTGCAGACCGGCAGCCAGCAGCGCTCGATGCGCGAAAACATCGTGGGCTGCGCGCTGGTCCGCAGCGGCGCCATCGGCAAGATCACGCGAGTCCTCGCCCAGAACTACCCCAGCCCGTGGGAGTGCGCCCTGCCCGGCCAACCCGTGCCCGAGGGCCTGGATTGGGACCGTTGGTGCGGCCCCAGCCCGCTGGTGCCGTACCACCCGGACCTTTACGCGCCCCGGGCCAATCCGGGCTGGATTTCCTTCCGCCCGTGGTCCGGTGGCGAGGTCACCGGCTGGGGCTCGCACGGCTTTGACCAGATTCAAGCCGCGCTGGGCATGGACGAGAGCGGGCCGGTGGAGTTCTGGCCCGGCGAGGGAAAATTCTCGCCGCCCACTTTCACCGCGCCGGAAGGCCGCGACCGCGCGGACAAGATTTGCTGCGTGCCGCGGGTGTTTTTCCGCTACGCCACGGGCACGGTGGTCGAGATGACCGGCGAGCCGGTGGGCGGGGGCACGCTCGGCGGGGGCATCTCCGGCGGCGGACTATTCGAGGGGGAAAAGGGGCGCATCCGCATTGACCGCGGCATCTGCCGGTCCGAACCGGACGAGGAGTTGGCCGAAAACGCCGTGCGCGCGGCGCGCGACCAGGGCGGCGACCACATCCAGAACTGGTACGACTGCATCAAAAGCCGGCAACGACCGCGGGCGGACATCGAGTTCGGGCATCGCACGGCCACGCTGTGTCACCTGGTGAACATCACCCGCTGGACCGGTCGGCGGCTGCGCTGGGACCCGGTGAAGGAGGAGTTTGTGGGCGACCGCGAGGCCAACACCTACCTGGACCGGGAGCGGCGCAAGGGCTACGAACTGCCGGACCGCCTTTGAACGACCATGCGCTGGCTCCCTCGGTTTGCCTGGTGGCGGCGCGGGCTGGGCGTTTGGGCGCTGGCCCTCGCCCTGGCGCCCGGCGCGCTCCGGTCCGCGGACGCGCCTCGCCGGCCGGTCATCGGCGTGGTGCCCAAGGGCGCGACGCACGCCTTTTGGAAATCCATCCTCGCCGGCGCGCTCAAGGCCGCCGCCGAGCTGGACGTGGAGATTCTCTGGAAAAGCGGCCTCAAGGAGGACGACCGCGAGTCCCAGATCAAGGTGGTCGAGGACCTCGTCACCCGCCGGGTGGACGGGATCGTGCTGGCGCCGCTGGACGATGCCGCCCTGCGTCCGCCCGTGCTCGAGGCCGTGCGGGCGAAAATTCCCGTGGTGATCATTGATTCGGACCTCAAGACCGACAAGTACGTGAGCTTCGTCGCCACGGACAACTACCAGGGCGGCGTGCTGGGGGCGCGGCACCTGGCGCAACTGTTGGGCGGCCGCGGCCGCGTGATCATGCTGCGCTGCATGGAAGGCTCGGCCAGCACCACCGCCCGGGAGCAGGGCTGGCTCGACACGATCAAGCAGTTCCCGGACATCACCGTGGTCAGCGCCAACCAGTACGGCGGCTCGCTCGCCGAGACCGCCTACCGGGCCAGCGAAAACCTCCTGGCCCCGTACCGCCGCCCGGACGGCACGCTGAACCTGGACGGCATCTTCACCGTGAACGAGTCCACCACCTTCGGCATGTTGCGGGCACTGCAGGACGCCGGCTGGGCGGGCCGGGTAAAGTTTGTCGGCTTCGACAGCTCGGAGGTGCTCGTCAAGGCGCTCGAGCGGGGTGAATTGCACGGGCTGGTGCTGCAAAACCCCTTCGCCATGGGCTACGAAGGCGTCCGCGCGGTGGTGCGGCATTTGCGCGGCGAGCCGGTCCCCCGGCGGATAGACACCGGCGCGGCCGTGGCCACGCCGGACAACCGCCACGACCCCGCCATCCGCGCGCTGCTCGAGCCGGACTGGAAGCCATGGCTGAGGGAGTGAATGCCCGAACTTCTGTCGAGAGTCCCAGCGTCCCACCCCGTCTGGTCATGCGCGGCATCGTCAAGCGCTTCGGCGCCACGCTCGCGCTGGACGGGGTGGACCTGGCCGTGGCCCCGGGCGAAGTCCACGCCCTGGTGGGCGAGAACGGCGCCGGCAAGAGCACCCTCATGAAGGTGCTGGCCGGCGTGCACGCGCCCGACGCCGGCACGCTCGAGCTCGACGGCCGCCCGTTCGCCCCGGCCGACCCGCTCGAGGCCCGCCGGGCCGGCATCGCCATGATTTACCAGGAGCTCTCGCTGGCGCCGCACCTGACCGTCGCGGAAAACATCGTGCTCGGCCTCGAGCCGCATCGCTGGGGCTGGTTGGACCGCCGCGAAATCCGCGCCCGGGCCGACGCGGCGTTGCGGCATTTTGATCACCCCGAAATCCACCCCGACCGCCCCGTGGGCGCACTGCCGCCCGCCGCGCAGCAACTGGTCGAGATCGCCCGCGCCCTGGCCAGCGGTTGCCGCGTGCTGGTCCTGGACGAGCCCACCAGCAGCCTGGCCGCGCGGGACGTGGCCCGGCTCTTCGATCTGATTCGCCAGCTCAAGGCCCGGGGGCTGGCGCTGGTGTACATCTCGCACTTCCTCGAGGAGGTGAAACAAATTGCCGACCGCATCACCGTGCTGCGCGACGGCCGCACCGTGGGCGGCGGCCCGGCCGCCGAGCTGACGCCGGCCCAAATCGTCACGCTCATGGTCGGCCGCGAGGTCCGGGACCTGTACCCGCGCAGCCCGCGCCGCCCCGGCGAGGCGGTCCTGGAAATTCGCGACCTGGCCGGGCGCGACCGACCGCGCGAGGCCACGCTGACCCTGCATCGCGGCGAGGTGCTGGGCATTGCAGGGCTGGTGGGCGCCGGGCGCACCGAGTTGTTGCGCTGTGTGTTCGGGCTGGACCCCGTGCAGCGCGGCGCGGTGAAGGTGGGCGCGTTCATCGGCCCGGCCTCGCCCGCTGCGCGCTGGCGTCAGGGCGTGGGGTTTTTGAGCGAAGACCGGAAGAACGAGGGGCTGGCGCTGGCGTTGAGCGTGGCGGACAACATCACCCTGTCCCGCCTCGAGGGGTTCGGCCCCGGCCCCGTGGTCTGGCCGGCGCGGCAGGCGGCGGCGGCGCAGACGTGGATTGACCGCTTGGGCATCCGGTGCCTGGGCGCGGCCCAGCGCGTGAACGACCTTTCCGGCGGCAACCAACAGAAGGTGGCGCTGGCCCGGCTGCTCCAGCACGACGTGGACGTGTGGCTGCTGGACGAGCCGACCCGCGGCATTGACGTGGGCGCCAAGGCCACGATCTACCGCCTGATTGACGAGCTGGCCAGCGGCGCGGGCGGCCGCCCGCCCAGGGCCATTTTGATGGTCAGCAGCTACCTGCCGGAACTGCTCGGGGTATGCGACCGCATCGCCGTGATGTGCCGCGGGCGCCTGGGGCCGGCGCGGCCCGTGAGCGAGCTGGACGAGCACCGCCTGATGCTCGAGGCGACCGGGCAGGTGGCCGAGTAACTCGCGCGCCAGCCCGCGCGAGGGCCCGCCGGGCCCGGGGTCAACCGCGCCGGACTGGCGCCCCGCCGGCGGATTCTGGCAAGATTTCGTCCGCCATGACGAACTTTCGGGAACCGGACCTTTCCGCCTTGCGCCGCCACCTGGAGCGACAACTGCCCGCGGGCCTGGACCTGCTCCGGCAGATGGTCGAGATCAACAGCTTCACCGGCAACCGCGCCGGGGTGAACCGGCTGGGACGCCTCACGGCCGAGGGGTTTGCCCCGCTGGGCTTCACGGCCGAATGGGTGCCTTCGACCAACCCGGCCTGGGGCGATCACTTGGTGCTCACGCGCCCGGGCGCCGGCGGCCCCGCGTTGGCGCTGGTCTCGCACTTGGACACGGTGTTCCCGCCCGAGGAGGAAGAGCGCAATGACTTTCACTGGCGGCCGGAGGGCGACCGGATTTACGGCCCGGGCACGCACGACATCAAGGGCGGCACGGTGCTGATGTGGTTGATGCTGGACGCGCTGCGCGCGCAGGCGCCGGAGTTGTTCGAGGCGGTGACCTGGCGGCTGTTTTGGAACTCGTCCGAAGAGGCGTTCTCGCCCGACTTCGGCCCGGTGTGCCGGCAACGGCTCGGGCCCGACACGCGCGCCGCGCTGGTCTTCGAGTCCGAGGAGCGCGAGGACGACCGGCCGCTGCTGGTGGTGGGACGCAAGGGCCGGGCGTCCTGGCGCCTGCGCGTCTCCGGGCGGGGCGCCCACGCCGGGGCACGGCACGCGCGCGGGGCCAACGCGATTGTGCAACTGGCCCTGTTGCTGCCGCGCGTGGCGATGTTCACCGACTATGCGCGCGGGTTGACCTTCAACGTGGGCACGGTGTCCGGCGGCACCGTGACCAATCGCGTCCCACACGAGGCCGTGGCCGAAGGGGAGTTTCGCGCGTTTGACCCGGCCACGTTCGCCGAGGCGTGCGTGCGCTTGCAGGCCCTGGCCGGCCCGGGCGAGGTGCGCAGCCCGGAGGATGATTTCGCCTGTCAGGTGGCGGTGGAACTGGTGAGTGAAACGCGCCCCTGGCCGAGCAATCCGGGCTCGGAGGGGCTCTTCGCCGTGTGGCGGGAAGCCGCGGCGACGCTGGGCTTCGAGGCGGGAGCCCAACGCCGCGGCGGCCTGAGCGACGGCAACCTGCTCTGGGACGCGGTGCCCACGCTCGACGGCCTGGGGCCGTGGGGCGAAAACGACCATTGCTCGGAACGCAGCCCCGACGGCTCGAAAACCCCCGAGTACGTGGCCGTGTCTTCGTTTGTGCCAAAGGGCCTGTGGAACTGCCTGGCCATTGCCCGGCTGGTGGCGACCGCTGACCGCCCCGCCGCGGGACAGTGAGTTCGGCGCGCCGCGAAACGCGCGCGCACGGGAGGACGGCAAGCGCCAACGCCCGAACACGGCTTCGCGTCCGGGAAGACGGCGCGTGGCGGACAAAAAAAAAGCGGCCCGGCCGGGCCGCGTTGGTGAAGGTGAATCGGACACTGCTCAGGCCACGGGCACCATGGGCGGGGTCTTGAGGCTGTCGAACAGACTGGGCATCGGCGGCTTGAGGGTGCGGAAGTCGCCGAACTGCATCTTGCTGGCGTCAGTGTAGAGCTGTTCCGGGCCGTACATGAACTTCGAGTTGAGCACCTCGTCCCACTCGACGCCCCGCCCGCTGTAAGCGGCCTCGCGCCCGAGGATGGCGGTCAGGGTGCTGTCGGTTACCTGGGCCGCTTCGTTGAGGTCGCCGTCTTTGAGGATGGCGTTAATGAGGTCCACGTGCTCCTGGACGTAGGGGTCCACGTTGCGCTCGGAGCGGAAGCGCCACATCGGCGCGTCCTTGGGATGCACGCTGCCGCCGGGGTTGGCCCAGCCCTTGGTGCCGTGGACGGCCTCGCTGACGCTGGACCACTGGCGTTTGATCTGGCCGCAATAACTGAACATGCGCACGCCGTTGGCGTACTCGTACTCGACGGCGAAGTTGTCCCAGATTTCGCCCGAGGCGTTGCCCAGTTGCTGGCGCGCGCCCATGCCCCAGCAGCGGACCGGGTGCTGGTTGCCCATGACCCAGTTGCACACGTCGAGGTTGTGCACGTGCTGCTCGCAGATGTGGTCGCCCGAGAGCCAGATGAAGTGGTACCAGTTGTAAATCTGCTTTTCGAGGGTGCTGTTGCCCCGCTCGCCCCGGTGCCAGATGGGGCCGCCGTTGACCCAGTAGGCGCGCAGGGTTACCAGGTCCCCGATGGCGCCGTCCCGGATGCGTTTGATGGTCTCGATGTAACTGGGCTGGTGGCGGCGCTGGGTGCCGGCGGCGACCTTCAGGTTCTTCTTCTTCGCCTCTTCGGCGGCGGCGTACATGATGCGGCAGCCGGGGCCGTCCACGGCCACGGGTTTTTCAGTGAAGACATGCTTGCCGCGCTCGATACAGGCCTTGAAGTGGGGCGGGCGGAAACCCGGCGGCGCCGCCAGGATGGCGTAGTTCACTCCGGGCACTTCCAGGGCTTTGATGTAAGCGTCGAACCCGCTGAAACAGCGGTCCTCGGGCACGCCGAAGGCCTCGTGCCCGCGGCGGGCCTGGCTCGCAAAGATGTCCGCGACGGCCACGATCTTGCCCTCGACGCCGACTTCCTTGCAGGCCTGGAGGAAGTTCTGGCCGGCGCCCCCGCCGCGACCACCGATGCCGAGGATGACGGCATTCATGGGCGGCTTGGCCTGGGCCAGGACGCTGGGGAAGTGCACGGCCGCCACCGCACCGGCGGCAGCGGAGGCTTTCAGGAAATGCCGGCGCGTCAGTGGCGCCGGACCGGGAGTGGGATGGGATGGTGTCATGGTTTCTTGGTTTGCGAACGATTGCTGCGTTGGACGGGCCGTCATTTGGGAGCATTCAGGTTGCGGCGGCCCGAAAACGGATTCCGGGTCAGCGCACCGCGCCGGTGGCGGCCCACTCGACGCCGCGCTGGATCAGGGTTTTCACGGCCGGATTTTCTAGCGCCCGCGCATCGTGCCCGAAGGTGTGGTGGAAGACCCGGCCCTGACCGTACTCGCGGACAAACGCCAACGGCTCGGTCTTTTTGCTCCAGTCCGAATCGGCCTCGAGCAGCACCCGGACCGGCGCCGCGCCCTGGAGTTTCGCGTAGAGCTCGTCGTCGGCCTCAAACCCGCTCAGGCCGCGCGTAATCGGATGAGTGGTATCGGCCACCTTGACCTGGAACTTCCCGCGCGGGCCGTGCCCGGAGGTGCCCATCACCCAGTACCGGCCGCACAATTGCCCGAACTCGGGCCAGTCCTTGTACGACGCGCTGGCCAGGTGCGCCACGACGAACCCCTTGCCGCCGCGCACAAAGCGCAGGAGGTTCTCGCGCGCTGCCTCGTCCGGCGTCGGGGTGCGGGCATTGTACAGGGCGAAGTAAATCACGTCGTACCGCTGGAGGCTGGCCGCCGAGTTCAGAATGCCCGCATCCTCGCACACCCGCACCTCGAAGCGGCCCGATTCGTTCAGCAGCGCGCGCGTGGCGGCGGACACCGCGGCCCAGTCATGCGCCGGCGCCACGTCATCGCCGGTAATCAACAACACCTTGATTTTGGCCGGGGCCGCCGGCTCGGCCGCCGGAAGTTGGAGGAGACGCATCCCGGTCAGGCACACCAGCAGGACCAGGACGCGCGGCAGGTGACGAGCAACAAATGATTTCATCGCGGTGACGCGCCCCACACTGCGGCCGCCGGCCAAACCGGTCAAGTGGCAAAGCCCCGGCCGCCGCCGTCCGCATTGACTTTCTCCGCCGCGGCGCAACGCTCGACGCGCGCATGAACATCGTCGTGCTCGACGGCCACACCCTCAACCCCGGCGACCTGAGCTGGGCGCCGCTCGAAGCCCTCGGCACACTGCGCGTTTATCCCCGCACCCCGCCGGCCGAGGTGGTGCCCCGCGCCGCGGAGGCCGAGCTGGTCTTGACCAACAAAACGGTGCTCGACGCCGCGACCCTCGCCGCCCTGCCCCGCCTGCGCTACCTCGGCGTGCTTGCCACCGGCTACAACGTGGTGGACCTGGAAGCCGCCCGCGCCCGCGGCATCCCCGTGACCAACGTCCCCGGCTACAGCACTCCTTCGGTGGCCCAGCTCACCTTCGCCCTGCTGCTCGAACTGACCCATCACGTGGGCCGGCACAGCGAGGGCGTGCGCGCCGGGCGCTGGAGTCGCAGCCCGGATTTTTGCTACTGGGAGACGCCGCTGGTCGAACTGGCCGGGCGCACCTTCGGCGTGGTCGGCTACGGCCAGGTTGGCCGGGCCGTGGCCCGCCTGGCCGCCGCGTTCGAAATGCGGGTCCTGGTCCACACCCGCACCCCGCCCGCGACGCCGCCCGCCGACCTGCGCTTCACCGACCTGGACACCCTGCTGCGCGAAGGCGACGTGGTCTCGCTGCACTGCCCGCTGACCCCGGACACGCGGCACTTGATCAACCGCGAGCGCCTCGCCCGCATGAAACCGGGGGCCTACCTCCTCAACACCGGCCGCGGCCCGCTGGTGGACGAACCCGCCCTGGCCGAGGCCCTGCGCGCCGGGCGCCTGGCTGGCGCGGGCCTGGACGTGCTGAGCACCGAGCCGCCGCCGCCGGACCACCCGCTGTTGACCGCCCCGAACTGCGTCATCACCCCGCACCTGGGCTGGGCCACGCGCGCCGCCCGCGAGCGCCTGCTGCACCAAACCGTCGAAAATGTCCGCGCCTTTCTCGCCGGGCATCCGGTGCACGTGGTCAACGGCCCGCTGGAAACGCGGCCGGGTTGACCGCATCCGCTCTTGACCATGACCCTTGCCGAACTGCTCGCCAACGAAGACCTCCGCCGCCACGAATTTCCGGTGGTAACCCGCTCGGTGTACCTCGCCCACGCCGGGGTGTGTCCCCTACCCCGCCGCGTGGCCGAGGCCGTGGCCGCCTGCGCCCGGGACGGCGCGCTGGGCGACCAGGAGACCGCCGTGCCGCGCGACTTTGTGGCCCAAACCCGCGCGCTGGCCGCGCGCCTGCTCGGCGCCGCGCCGGAGGAAATCGCGCTGGTGGGCCCCACCTCGCTGGCCCTGAGCCTGGTGGCCAACGGCCTTTCCTTCCGCCGCCACGCCAACGTGCTGGTGTACTTCGACGACTACCCCTCGAACGTTTACCCGTGGATGAGCCTGGCCGAGCGGGGCGTCGAGGTGCGCTTTCTGAACGTGCGCCGCCTGGGCGAAATCCGGCCCCTGGACGTGCTGGGCCAGGTGGACGAAAACACGGCCTTGGTGGCGCTGGCCTCCTGCCATTTCATTTCCGGCTGGCGGCCGGACCTGTCCCGGCTGGGCCCGGCGCTGCGCCAGCGCGGCATCCTCTTTTGCGTGGACGCCATCCAAACCCTCGGCGCCTTCCCCACCCCGGTCGAGCACGTGGACATCCTGGCCGCCGACGCCCATAAGTGGCTCCTGGGCCCCTGCGCGGCCGGGATTCTTTACGTGCGGCGCGAGGTCCAGGAACGCCTGCGGCCCACCGTCTATGGCTGGCACAACTTGCGCTGCCCGGACTTCGTCACCCGGGAAGAACTCAAGTTCCGCCCCGACGCCCGCCGGTACGAGGCCGGCAGCGCCAACCTGCTCGGCCTGGCCGGCCTGAAGGCCGCGCTCGAACTGGCCCTGGAAATCGGCGTGGACGCCATCGCCGCCGAGCTGCTCCGCAAACGCGCCCGGCTCGTGACCGCGCTCCGCGAGCGGGGCTACGAGGTCCTCGGTGCCGGCGCGCCGCCGGAAAACGCCAGCGGCATCGTCTGCTTCCACCGACCCGGCGCCGACATGGCCACGCTCCACGCCCGGCTCGCCGCCGAGGGCATCCACACCTCGCTCCGTGCCGACCGCGTCGGCCAGCGCTACCTGCGGCTCTCGCCGCACTACTACAACAGCGACGCGGAACTGGACCGCGCGCTGGCGCAGCTATGATTGCCAGACGGCGGTCCAGCGGCCCGCCTCGGTCGCCCCGGCCCAGCGGGACGCGCCGGGCGCTGGGAGCGTCAGGTACACCTGCTCCGGCCGGGCGGGGGCAGAGCGGCCGGCGGCGTGCGCGATCACGCGCCGAATCTGAGCAAACCACCACCGCGCCCGCTCCGGTGTCAGCGGCGCTCGGGTCTCCGCCCGATCGGCGGCCGGGGGCGGAACGGCACCGCCCGCGAAGCCCAATTCCAACTGTTGCACTGCGGCATGGCACTTGGTTGCGTTCATCATGCCGCCAGTCTGCGCGCGGGGGTCGGTCAAAAACGGACCGAGGCTGAAAAAAATTTTGGGCCGCCAGCGGTGACGAATCGGGGCGCGTGCTGCCACCTGCGCCCCCTTAGGAGTCTGTCGGACTTAGCCTCAAGGCTTCGGTGAGGTTGGATTTCCGGCC
>CAYXPA010000107.1:0-12752 GCA_964466945.1 uncultured Verrucomicrobiota bacterium
GTTCGCGCCGGGTGCCGATGATGAGCTGGCGGATGCGTTTCTGGGGCACGCCGTAATGCCAGGCGCGGATTTCCTCGCCATGCACCCGGTAGCCCAACGCCCGCGCCTCGGCCTGGACGCGCGTGAAGAACTCGCCCCCGGCGGCGGTCTTGAGGCCAAGGACATTCTCCAATACGAACACCCGCGGTTGGAACCAGGCCACGTAGGCGAGGAATTCCTGGTAGAGGTAGCGGCGGGCGTCGTGGACAAAGCGGGCGCCGTTGTTCGCGCCGTCCACCCGGCGGACTTTGCTGAAGCCTTGACAGGGCGGCCCGCCGACGATCACGTCCACGCGCGGGACTGCCTCTGCCGCGTGAACCTCCCCCTCTCCCGGCCCTGCCGACTGGCAGCCGGCGGATACAGCAGACTGACCGTCTGCGCTACCGGACGAGACGGGCAAGCGCTCGTAGCGCCGACTGGTAGTCGGCTGTATCGCGGATTGGGAATCCGCGAGGCGAGCGAGTTCCTGCGGCGTGCGCCGGCTAACAGCCGGCGATACGGCAGACTGACCGTCTGCGCTACGCTCCGGATCGGGGGGAAAGAAGGTGCCACCGTTGCGGTGGAGCCAGTCGCGAAGGAGAGCGTCGAGGTCCTCGGGGCGGAACCGGGTCAGGTCCGCTTCAAGAGCGAGCGGGATGTGGGGCAGGTTGCGCCGGAGCACGGCGATGGCTTCCGGGTTGGAGTCAATGGCTGCCAGGGTGCGGAAGCCGGCGCGCTCCATGCCGAGGGTGAAGCCGCCGCAGCCGCAGAAGAGGTCAAGGCAGGTGAGCGGCCGCTGCGCCCCGGCTCCGGCCGCCGCGAACGGCCCGGGAGACGGCTTGGCGCCGGCCGCGTCTGGCTCGCGTCGGGCGGACGCCCCAGATGGCCGCAGGTGAGCCATCAGTCCACCCCCTCCAACAGCCGGGCCGCCGGGATGCCCAGGGCGCGGGCGAGCCGAATGACGTTTTTGATGCCGGGGTTGCGTGCTCCGCGCTCGATGCCGCTGATGTAGGTCTGGTCAAGGTCAGCCCGCTCAGCCAGTCGCTCTTGGGTGAGGTTTTTGCTTTCACGCCATCGGCGAAGGCTTTGGCCGAAGGCGACAAGGATCGCATCTCGTTTCGGAATGACCGATAGTCCATGCCGAGCGCCTCCAAAGTCTATGGACGATGAGTTCTAAATGTGCGCATTCAGCACACGGACAGGGCGGCCTGTTGGAGCCGGACGCGCGCGGTTTGGGCCAGCAAATACAAGGATTTTGCCGGCCAAACCGTTGGCGGATTGGCGGGCGGATGTGCGGAACCGGCACATCCCCAAGCCAGCGACCAAGGAGGTGGACCTGCTCGGCCACGACCGGGTGCGGCTGGTCGCGCCGACCGGGCCAACGGAAGCGGCGGCCACAGTGCGGTTGCGCCGGGGTCAGCAATTCTTCCGGCAGGCGGTGCTCACGGCGTACGGCGTGCGGTGTTGCATCAGCGGCATCAACGTGCCGCCCCTGCTGGTCGCCAGCCACATCAAGCCGTGGGGCAAGTTTCCCGCCGAGCGCCAGAATCCGCGCAACGGCCTTTGCCTTTCGGCGCTGCACGATGCCGCGTTTGATGCCGGGCTGATCACGCTGGACGAGGCGTTCCGCGTGGTGTTGAGCGGCAAGCTGCGCCGCTATTTCCCGCAGCCCGCGCTGGAGCAGAATTTCGTTCCGTTCGAGGGCCGGCCGATACGCTTGCCGGAGAAGCTGGCCGAGCCGGATGCGTAGTTCCTCCGCTACCACCGCGAGGCGGTCTTTCAGGGATGACCCGCAGCGCCGGCCGACGCGGCATCTTTGTAGGAAATCGGTCCCAACCCGTCCGTAGCCCCGGAGGGGCGGCATCAAGGCGTACGTGACGGTGGATGGCGCTCCTGGCGGAGCTGGGAAACCAATTGGGGCGGTGGGGCTACAAAGATGCCGCCCCTGACGGGGCTTGGACCCCAGCGAATGGCCAATGCGCTACAAAGATGGCGCCCCTGACGGAGCTGGGAAACCGTTTTTGGTCGCCTGTTCTACAAAGATGGCGCCCCTGACGGGGTTGGAATTGCCGGCCCGGGTGTGGATGACGGCCATCCGGCGAGGGGGGTCGGACGATGACCGGACAAACCTCCGGGAGCGCCGTAGGCGCGGCATCTTTGTAGGAAATCGGTCCCAACCCGTCCGTAGCCCCGGAGGGGCGGCATCAAGGCGTTGGTGGCGGCAGATGCCGCTCCTGACGGAGCTCAAAAACCATTTTGCGTGGCCAGTTCTACAAAGATGCCGCCCCTGACGGGGCTGTTTGCGGCAGAACGGCCGTTGCCCCTACAAGGGTGCCGCGTCTGAGGGTGCTTCGTCTTCGTCCACCGGCTTGAAGATGTAACGAGGGTCGTAAACCACGCCAAACCGGTCCAGCAACGCGCCGTATTCCTCCCGAAATGACTTTCGGGCGTGGTGCTTCTGCTGATTGCGGATGTAGCGGATGACGGTGTCGAGCTGCGAGCGCGAATAGGAAAACGCGCCAAACCCTTCCTGCCACGAAAACCGGCCCCTGACCCAGCGCTTCTCGTTGATGAAGCGGGAGGAGTTCGCTTTGATGTCGCGCACCAGCTCCGACAGGGCCGCGTCCGGCCGAAGACCGATGAGTAGGTGCATGTGGTCGGGCAGGTTGTTAATGGCGATCAGCTTGTGCCGCTGCGCCGTGACGATGCCGGTGATGTACTTCTGCAGCTCGTCGTTGTGCTCGGGCGCGATGAGGGACTGCCTGCCTTCCACGGCAAAGACCACCTGGATGTAAATCTGCGTGTAGGTGTTGGCCACGCGGCGAACATGCCGCTCCTGGCGGAGCTTGGAAGCCAATTTTGTCGCTGGGGCTACAAAGATGTCGCCCCGGACGGGGCTGGAATCCCGGTCCTTGTCGCACCCGGTGGTCCTGCGGCAAAGAAAGGGCTTCGGAGCAGGACCAGCGCACCAACCGGTAGCGCCGTAGGCGCGCCATCTTTGTAGATAAACCGCCCCTTACACGTCCGCAGCCCCGGAGGGGCGGCATCCATGAGTTGGTGGCGGTGGTATGCCGCTCCTGACGGAGCTCGGTTTTTTGGGGGGGCCCGTTCTACAAAGATGGCGCCCCTGACGGGGCTTGGGCCGCAAAACAGCTATGCGCTGCAACGATGTCGCCCCGGACGGGGCTATTTGCGGCAGAGAATGGCCAATGCGCTACAAAGATGCCGCCCCTCTGGGGGCTTGGTTGCTTAGGAGACGTGTTTTACTACGATGTCGCCCCTCAGGGGGCTGGCGCTAGCACCAGGCCATCGCGGGGTTGGGGTTCCTGCCAGAGGGGGGTCACTCTTCGACCGGCACGACCAGGCGCTCCATGATGTAGTCGCGGCGCTCGGGGGTGTTTTTGCCCATGTAAAAGTCCAGGATGGGAGCGGCCTCGGGTTTCGGGGCGTACTCGACCCGGCTCAGGCGCATGTCCGGGCCGATGAACCGGGCGAATTCCTTCGGGCTGATTTCGCCCAGGCCCTTGAAGCGGGTGATCTCCGGCTTGCCGCCGAGTTCCTTCACCGCGGCGTCGCGCTCGGCCTCGCTGTAACAATAGAGCGTGCGCTCCTTGTTGCGCACGCGGAAGAGCGGGGTCTCCAGCACGTAGAGGTGCCCGTCGTGGACGAGTTGCTCGAAGAACCGGAAGAAGTAGGTGATGAGCAGATTGCGGATGTGCAGGCCGTCCACGTCGGCGTCGGTGGCCAGGATGACCTTCTCGTAGCGCAGTCCCTCGAGGTGGTTTTCGATGTTGAGGGCCTGCATGAGATTGTAGAGCTCGTCGTTTTTGTACATCACATCGCGCTTGAGCTCCCAGACGTTGAGCGGTTTGCCGCGCAACACGAAGACCGCCTGGGTGTTTACGTCCCGGCAACTGGTGATCGAGCCGGCGGCGGACTGGCCCTCGCAGATGAAGAGCATGGTGCCCCGGCCGCGGCCGCGCTTTTTATCATAGTGCTCCTTGCAGTCCTTGAGCTGGGGGATGCGCAGGCTGATGGCCCGGGCGCGCTCGCGGGCCAGTTTCTTGACCGCCTGGAGCTCGCGCCGGAGCTGGCGGGTGTCCTCGACCTTGGCCAGGATTTGCTCGGCGATGGCCTTGTTGCGGCCGAAGAACTGGAGCAACTCCTCGCGGACCTTGTTGACCAGGTCGGCGCGGATTTCCGTGTTGCCGAGCTTGTTTTTGGTCTGCGACTCGAAGACGGGGTTTTTGAGGCGGATGGCGATGGCGCCGACCATGGCCTCGCGCACGTCGTCGCCCTCGTAGGCCTTGCCGGAATACTCGTTGACGGCTTTGAGCAGGCCCTCGCGGAAAGCGCTCAGGTGCGTGCCGCCGTCGCTGGTGTACTGGCCGTTGACGAAGCTGTAGAAGGTCTCGCCGTAGCGGCCGTGGGTGTGGGTGAAGCAGAACTCGAGCGTGCGGGTCGTGTAATGCAGGGGCGGATAAATCGGCTCGCTGCCGTCCGTGCGCAGGTCCTCGAGGATGAGGTCCATCAGGCCCAGGCGGGACTGGAAGGCGCGGCCGTTGTACACCAGGCGCAGGCCGGTGTTCAGATAGCTGTAGTGGCGCAGCCGCCGCTCGACGTGTTCGGGACGGAACTCGAATTCCTTGAAGATTTCCGGGTCGGGCTCGAACTCGACGTACGTGCCGTCCGGTTCGTCGGTCCGGCCCTCGCTCTGTTTCTTGAGGCGGCCGCGCTGGAAGACGGCCTCGACAAACCGCCCCTCGCGGTGGCTGCGGACCACAAAGAGGCGCGAGAGCGCGTTGACCGCCTTGGTGCCGACGCCGTTGAGGCCCACGCTGAACTGGAACACGTCGTCGTTGTACTTGGCGCCGGTGTTGATGGTGGAGACGCATTCGACCACCTTGCCCAGCGGGATGCCGCGGCCGAAGTCGCGCACGCGCACGCGCGGGCCCTCGATCTCGAGCCGCACCTCCCGGCCGAAGCCCATGATGTATTCGTCCACCGCGTTATCCAGGACCTCCTTGAGCAGCACGTAGATGCCGTCGTCGTAGTGCGCCCCGGTGCCGATTCGCCCGATGTACATGCCGGTGCGCAACCGGATGTGCTCGAGCGAGGACAACGTCTTGATCTTGCTCTCGTCGTAGTTGTGTTTGGCGGTCTCGGCCATGACAAATCGCGCTCAAGGATGGGCCAGCCCGCGCCGGATGCAACGGGGAAGGCCGGCGGCACGCGCCGCTGCCCGGACGCCGGGCCGGCGGCCGCCTCCCGAAATCGGCCGCGGCAAATACGACTCTTGCCCCGGCCCGCGCCGCTCAACGCCATTGCCCCCACCAGGCGTTGAAACTCTCCGGCGCCCGCACCAGGCGCGCGCCGCGCTCGTCGTGCCAGTACACCGCCGCGCGGCCATGCGAGAAGCGGGTCTCCCATGCCAGGTGATACGCCCCGGCGTCCAGCCACACCAGGCGGTCGCCCGGGCGCAAGCTGCGAGGCAGGGGCCGCCGCGCCAGTTGGTCGAAGGCCATGCACGTTGGGCCGCACACCGTCGTGGGCACCAGGCGACCCCGCCGGACCGGGAGGGTCAACAGGTCGTGCTCCTCCCACAGCGCCACCAGCGCGTGCAGCGTGCGGCCGCCGTCGCAAATCAAGTGGCGCCGGCCGCGGCGTTCCTTTGCATCCAACACGCGCACCACCAGCACGCCGGACCCGGCGGTGAGCCAGCGGCCGTTCTCCCACCAAAACTCCGCCAGCCCGGGGAACCGCGGCCGCACGCGGGCCAACGCGCGCGCCACGGCCGCGGGGTCAAACGCGGCGTCCACGGCCCGGCCGGTCCGGTCCCGCACCCCCGCCGGGGGCCAGCCGCCGCCGCAATCCACGTAACGCGGGCGCCAGTGCGCCGCGTCGCAAAATGCGGCCACTTCATCCAGCGCGCGCGCGTACACGGCGGCCGAGGGCACGTTGGTGCGCAAGTGGAAATGGACAATTGCCGGCTCCAAGCCCAGCCCGCGCAGGTGCCGCAGGGCGGCGCGCGCCTCGACCGGACTCAAGCCGAACTGCGTGGGCCAGGCGGGCGCTTCGGGGTCGCACTCGGCGCGGGTGTTCAAGCGCAGCCCCAGCCGCCAGGCCCGGGCGCGGGCCAGCGGGGCCAGGGCGCGTGTCTCGGCCAGCGAGTCCAGGTTCACCGCCAGGCCGCGCAGCGCGTGCCGCGGCAGCCAGTGATGCTTGGCCGGGCCGTTGACCAGAATTTGTTCCGGGGCGAAGCCCTCGGCGCGGGCGGCCAGGAACTCGAACTCGCTGACCACTTCGATCGGCCGGCCCTGGCGGCGCCACCAGGCCAGCAGCGGCCGCAGCGGCTGCGTCTTGCAGGACAACCAGTGCCGCACGGGCAGGCCGCCGAGATGCCGGTCCAGGGTCTCCAACGCGGCGGCCACGGGCGCGGCCGAGAAGAGGTAAAACGGGCTCGGCGCGCGCGCCAGCAGCGGACTCACCAGTGCCCGCCAGAAGCGCGCCCGCGCCGGCGCCGGGCGGGACCGGGCGCCGCGGCGGGGGCGATGCTCCGAGCGGTTCACCGGGCGTGCGCGGCCAGGAGGTACTCGCGAAAGGCGGGGTAATCCGGCGCGAGCGTGTCGTAGTCCTCGGGCGCCTGCTCGGCGCGGGCGATGGCGGGCGGCACCTCGGGACTGAAACCCAGCACGCGCTCGATGGCTTCGGGGAACTTGGCCGGGTGGGCGGTCTCGAGCACCACGGCCGGGGCGCCGTCGAGCGGGGCGGCGGCCTCGTAATCGAGCAGGCCGCGCCAGCCCACCGCGCCGTGCGGTTCGAGCAGGAGGCGGTGCTGCGCCCAGGCCGCCTGCATCGTCGCCAGCGTCTGCGCGTCGGAGACCGAACTGCTGAACAGGTCGCGGCGCAAGGCTGCCAGGTCGGGGTCGCGGTGCAGCCGGCCGGTTTCGTCGAGGTGGCCGCCGTAGAGGGCGACCAGGCGGGCGAGGTTGCTGGGGTGGCCCACGTTCATGGCGTTGCTCAGGCAGTTGCGGGACGGCTCGATTTTCTCGTACCGGCCCGTGGCCAGGAAGCGCGGGAAGGCGTCGTTTTCGTTCACCGGCACCACCAGGCGGCGCAGCGGCAGGCCCATGCGCCCGGCCAGCACGCCGCCCATCATGTCACCGAAGTTGCCGCTGGGCACGCTGAAGACCACCGGCTCGCCGGGGGCGGCCACGCGCGCCGCCGCGTGGAAGTAGTACACGCTCTGCGGCAGCAGCCGGCCGATGTTGATCGAGTTGGCCGAGGACAACGGCAGGTGCTTCAGCGCGGGATCGGCAAAGGCCCGTTTCACCAGCGCCTGGCAGTCATCGAACTTCCCGGTGAGGGCCACGCAGCGGACGTTGCCGCGCAGCATGGTCATGAGCTTGCGCTGGCGCGGGCTGACCTCGTCCCGGGGAAAGAGCACGATCACCCGGATGCCTGCCACGCCGTGGAAGGCGTGGGCCACGGCCGAGCCGGTGTCGCCGCTGGTGGCGGTGAGGATGGTCAGCGGGCGGCCCGTTTCGCGGACGATCCGGCCCAGGAGCCGGGCCATGAAACGCGCGGCGAAGTCCTTGAACGATGCAGTGGGTCCGCGGTCGAGCCGCAGCACAAACACCCGCGCGCGGCCGGCGACCGGCTCCAGCGGCACGTCGAAGTCGTAGGCCTCCGCGCACAGGGCGGTCAGTTCGTTGCGGTCGAGGAGTCCGGCCGTGAAAGGCGCGAGCACACGCGCGGCAATTTCGGGATAGGTCAGCCGGGCAAAGGCGGCCAGCTCGGCCGGGGCCAGGCGCGGCAACTCGGTGGGCAGGTACAGGCCGCGGTCGGGTGCCTGGCCGGCGAGCAACGCGTCGCGCAGGGGGACCGGTGGCGCCTGGCCGTTGGTGCTGTGGAAGAGGATCATGGAGCGTTGGCGCGCGAAAGAGGTGGGGGCGCTTCAACCGCGGGCCGGTCGCCGGCGCCGGGCCGCTGCGCCGGCCGCAGGCGCGTGCGCGCTCGGCCCGCCCATGCGTCGCATCAAGACTTTTCGGGGCACTGCTCCGATGCCGTGGGCGGGAGCGTTCATGACTCGAGCCTAGGCGGTTCAGGCCAGATTTTCCACCCGGATACGGACGGGCGGGGCCTTGACCACCGGCAGGCGGGCGATGCGGGCCAGGGCGCGGTCGAGGGCGGCGTTGGGGGCGTCGTGGATCATCAGGATCAACGGCACCACCTCGCCCTCGTGGCCCTCGGGCTGGATGATCGAGGCGATGCCGATGCGCGCGGCGCCGAGGATGGCCGAGATTTTGGCGATGACGCCCGGGCGGTCCACCACGCTCAACCGCACGTAGGAGCGGCTGATCACCTCGCCGATGGGCACCACGGTGCCGGCGCGTTCGTGGGCCACAAACGCCGGCACCCGCCGCGCGCTGCCGTGCACCAGGTCCAGTGCCGCGTCCGCCAGGTCGCTCAACACCGCGCTGGCCGTGGCGTCCTTGCCCGCGCCGCGCCCGTAGAAGAGCGTATCGCCCACCACGTCGCCGCGCACGAAGACGGCGTTGAAGACGCCGTGGACGCCGGCCAGGACATGGGCATTGGGGATCAGGGCCGGGTACACCGAGACCTGCAAGCGGGGGCCGGTCGCGCGCGTCCGGCGGCCCGCGCCGCCCGGGCCGTCGAGCACCTTCACGATGCCCAGCAGTTTGATGGTGTAGCCGAGCTGGCCGGCGAACTGCATGTCCAGCCGCGAAAGGCCGCGGATGCCCTCGACGTAAATCTGCTCCGGCCGCACCCAGAAGCCGTGGGCGAGCGAGGCCAGGATACCGGTCTTGTGCAGGGCATCGTGGCCGTCCACGTCCAGGTCCGGCGGGGTTTCGGCGTAGCCCTGGCGCTGGGCTTCGGCCAGGACGGCGGCGAAGTCCGCGCCTTCCTGTTTCATGCGGCTGAGGATGTAATTGCAGGTGCCGTTGACGATACCGTAGAGGTGGGTGATGCGGTTGCCGACAAAGGCCTCGCGCAGGGCCTTGATGATGGGGATGCCGCCGGCCACGCTGGCCTCGTAGTAGAGGTTCACCCCGGCCCGATGCGCCGCGGCGAAGAGCTCCTCCCCGTGGGCCGAGAGCAGGGCCTTGTTGGCGGTGACGACCGGTTTGCCCAGGCGCAGGGCCTCGAGCACCATCGTGCGGGCCAGCGTGGTGCCGCCGACCAGCTCGACCACCACCCGCACTTGGGGGTCGTGCACCACCGACTTCCAATCCGTGGTCAACACCGCACGGGGGATCGGGTAGGGGCGCGGCTCGTCCAGCGCCTTGACGGCCACCCGGCGGAGGTTCAGGGCCACGCCCAGACGCGCGGCCATGAGCGCGCCGTTGCGCTGCCAGTGGTGGAAGACGCCGCTGCCCACCGTGCCGCCGCCCAACATGCCGACGTGGATTTGCTCCTGCATAAAGGCCCGTCAGAGTGCCGCAGAGCCGTCGGGCCGACAATGCTTTTGCCGGGCGGTTGCCGACGGGATCCGCGAGGTTTGGCGTGGCGGGCGGACTGGGCTGCTGTCGCCGGCCGAGGGGGGCGGTGGTCAATTGGCAGTTCCGGCGCGCGGGCCAGCGTGATGCCGGAAAAACCATTTGCAACGGCGCACGCTTCGATTAGGTTCCGCCGCAACAGACCAGAGACACGAGAGCAGGGAAACCCGTTTGCAATCCAATTTGCCATGAAACTGAACTTGACCCTCGATCGCCGCAGTTTCTTGAAAACCTCGCTGGTCGGCGCCGGCGCGCTGCTGGCGCCGCGCCTGCCCGGGCTGGCCGGGGAAACTCGGCCCGTGGCGCGTTCCGCCGCGGACCGCGTGACCTTGGGCAAGACCGGCATCCGGTGCTCGTACCTGGCCCAGGGCACGGGCTTCAACGGTTATCGCCGGTCTTCCGAGCACACCCGCATGGGGCAGGAGAAGTTCACCCGCCTCCTGCGGCACGCCTTCGACGAGGGCGGCATCAACTTCCTGGACCTGGCCGACCTGTACGGCTCGCATCCCTTCGTGCGCAACGCCATGAAAGGCGTGCCCCGGGACAAGTACGTGGTGCTCACCAAAATCTGGCCCCGCAAGGAGGACTGGAACACGCCTTCGGGCGGCGCGCAGGAGGAGATTGACCGTTTCCGCCGCGAGCTGGACACGGACATGATTGATATCTGCCTGATTCACTGCATGTTGAACGACCGCTGGACGGAGGAATATGCCGGCATCCGCGACGGGCTCTCCGAGCTCAAGCAGAAGGGCGTCGTGCGAGCGGTCGGGGTTTCCTGCCACGACCACGGCGCACTGAAGCTGGCCGCCAAGGACCCGTGGGTGGACGTCATCTTTGCCCGAATCAACCACAAGGGCGGCGCGGATTACTCGTGCGACGACACGGTCGAGGCGGTCACGCAAACCCTCAAGCTGGCCCGGGCCAACGGCAAGGCCGTGGTGGGCATGAAGATTTTTGGCGCCGGCAAGCTGACCGACCCGGACGCCAAGGATGCCTCCTTGAAGTACGTCATCGGCAATCACTTGGTGGACGCCATGACCATCGGGATGCTGACCCCCGAGCAGGTGGACGACTCCATTGCCCGAATCAACAAGACGCTCAAGGCGGTGTAACTTCTGCCGGACCGCTCGTCCCCGCTTCCACAGTTCTCAAGACTTTAGCGCCTTGGCCCGAGCCTTGGGGCTCGAGGCGCTTGTTGTCTTTGGAACGGGTTTCCCCGCTCAACTTCCTTTGGACCAGCCATTAGCGCTGGCAGCGCGACCGGCATCCTCTGACATTTTTCGATCGCCCCGGACCCAAAATGCGAGTGGCGGGCCGAACTCCCAAGTCCGGACCCGCCACTCATGACCCCAACCACTGCAACCAACCAACAACCAAACTCACCTACGGCGAACCCAACACACAGCCAGTCCGCCGAAGCACCTTTTACTTAGCAAATGCAATGCCAGCTTTGGGCGCCCTCCGTGGTCGTGCAGGGCTCCAAGGCCCGGGTGGACAGCGCATGGGCGCCGCCACCCGGTTTGCCCGAGATTGTCACCGGAATTTCCCAAAATGTGGGTTGGCAAAAGGGCGGCGGGTTTCTAGGTTCACCCCCATGCTGACCAGTCGTCGTTGCTTCCTCCGCCAAGCCGGTCTGACCGCAGCGCTGGGCGGTTGGTTGGCCCCGTCGTCGCGCGGTGCATCCCCCGGTACGGGAGGCGCCGCCGCAGCCATTCCCCGGCACATCATTCACTTGGTGGCCGACGGGACCAGTTGGGGCACCCTCACGGTGGCGGACTACTTTTCACGCCTGAAGCGCCAGCGCGGGCTGCGGTGGTTGGAGCTTTATCAGCGCCCGGACACCGTCCACGCCTTGGTGAACATGCGCTCGCTCAACTCGGTGGTCACGGATTCCGCCGCGGCGTCCACCAGTTGGGGGAGTGGTTCGCGGGTCAAGAACGGCTCGCTCAACGTCCTGCCTGACGGCCGCGAGTTGCTCCCATTGTGCCGCCTGCTGGGCGAGGCCGGGTGGAAACGCGGGCTGGTCACCACCACCGAGATCACCCATGCCACCCCGGCGGGCTTCGCCGCCAACGCCCAACGCGACAACGCGGAAACCATCGCCGAGCAATACCTGACCCGACGCCTCGAGGTGCTCTTGGGCGGCGGGAGCAAGTACTTCAGCGCGGCCAAGCGCAAGGACAAGCGGGATTTGATCGCGGACTTCCGCCGGATCGGCTACCTCGTGGCCGAGAAACAGGCCGACCTGGCCGCCGCGCCGATGGACCGGCCCTGGCTGGGGATTTTCGCCGAAGGCCATTTGCCCTACACCTTGGACCACCAGGCTGATGCCCGTTTGCGCGAGCGCGTGCCCACGTTGGCCGAAATGACCCGCCACGCGCTGCGCAAGCTCGGCCGCGAAAATCGCTTCCTGCTCCAGGTCGAGGGCGGTCGCGTGGACCACGCGGCCCATGCCAACGACATCGCGGCCGCCGTCCATGACCTGCTGGCCTTCGACGAAGCCATCGAGGTGTGTCTCGACTTTCAACAGCGCGAGCCGGAGACCCTGCTGGTCATCACCACCGATCACGGCACGGCCAATCCCGGCCTGAACAGCTCGGGCGGCAGCGGTGACGCGAAGAACGCCCCGGCCTTCCACCACCTGTTGCAGGCCCGCGCCTCCTTCGCCGAAATGGCGCGGCGTTTGGGCGAGGACCACACCCCCGGCCGCATCCAGCGGGTGGTGCAAGCGGCCACCGGCTACAAGGTGCCCGATGCCAAGGCGGTGTTTCTGGCCAGCTTCTTCGCCAAGAAGGGCTGGGCGCTCTACGACGCCATGAACTCGGCCACCGTCCAGCTCGGTCAATTGCTGGGCAACTACTACGGCGTGGGCTGGACCAGCGGCGAACACACCGCTGATTTCGTGCCGTTATTGGCGCTCGGCCCCGGCGCCGCCCGCTTCCGCGGCTTCCTGCAAAACACCGACATCTTCCACCACTACATGGCGCTGGCGGGGATTGACTACCGCAACCCCGAGGTGCCCTTGCTGGTCGAGTCCGGCCCCGCCGCCGCCGAGGTCGAGGACCCTCTGTGGCAGGTTTGACCCGGTGCGCGGTGTTGCGGAGAGCTTGCCCCGCGCCGGACGTTCTTGGCCACGTCACCGCACCCCGGTGGTAGGGCGCCGCTGCGTCGGCGCCGGTCCGCCCGGCCGGGACGCAGCCCGGCGCTACCAGG
>CAYXPA010000108.1:0-12620 GCA_964466945.1 uncultured Verrucomicrobiota bacterium
GCAGTTGAAGCGCTTCCAGCCGGCCATCGTGTCGCGGGTCAAGATTCTGAGCCACCTGAACATCGCCGAGAAACGCCTGCCCCAGGACGGCCGCATCCGCATCCGCATCGAAAACGCCGAGGTGGACATCCGCGTCTCGGTCATTCCCATGCTCCACGGCGAGGCGGTGGTGATGCGCCTCCTGCGCCAGGACGCGCCCCTGCGGGGCATGACCGAGCTGGGCATGGCGCCGCGCGAACTGGCCTGTTTCCGCCGCATCCTCCAGCTCCCGCACGGCATCGTGCTGGTCACCGGCCCCACCGGCAGCGGCAAGACCTCGACCCTTTACACCGCGCTCAACGAGATCAACGACTCCGCCCGCAAGATCATCACCATCGAGGACCCGGTCGAGTACCAGCTCAAGGGCGTGAACCAGATTCAGGTCAACGAAAAGGCCGGCCTGACCTTCGCCCGCGGCCTGCGCTCGATCCTGCGGCACGACCCGGACGTGATCCTGGTGGGCGAAATCCGCGACCGCGAAACCGCTCAGATCGCCGTGCAGGCCTCGCTCACCGGCCACCTGGTCTTTTCCACCCTCCACACCAACGACGCGCCCGGCGCGGTCACCCGCTTGGTGGACATGGGAGTCGAGCCCTACCTGGTGGCCTCCTCGCTCGAGGCGGTCATCGCCCAGCGCCTCGTGCGCGTGCTGTGCCGGCATTGCAAGCAACCGGACACCTCGCCTCCGGCCCAGGCCTTCAAGGCCCAGGTGGGCCTGCCGCTCAACACCACGATCTACCGCGCGGTGGGCTGCCGCGAGTGCCGCCAGACCGGCTTTTACGACCGCCACGCCATCTTCGAGTGGATGGAGATTGACAATGAAATCCGCCAACTGGTCCTGCAGCACGCCTCCAGCGACCAAATCCGCGAGGCGGCCCGCCGCGGCGGCATGGTCACCCTGGCCGAAGACGGCTGGCGGCTGGTGCGCCTGGGCATCACCACCTTCGAGGAGGTCCTGAGCGTCACGACTGCCAAGGAAGTCGCCTTCGCCACCCAGAACGGCCACGGCGCCGAGCCCGGGACGGAGACCCCGGCGCGCCCCGCCGCGGGGCCGGTCCGCGCCTGACCCGCCGCCATGCCCGTCTTTCTCTACAAGGCCCTCGCTCCTGACGGCTCGGTGACCGAAGGCCAACTGGAGGCCGGCGGTCGCTCGGAAGCCCTGCGGCAAATCGCCGCCCGCGGGCTGCGGCCCATTCGCCTGGCGGAGCGCAACGGCGCCGGCAGCAACGGCAAACCCCGGGCTGCGGCCGCGGCCGCCGCCGCTCCGTCCGCCGCCCCGGAAACACCCGCCCGTCCGGGCTGGTTAGGCACGCGACGCATCAGCGCGCGGGTGCTCGAGAATTTCACCCGCCTGCTGGCCAGCCTGCTGGCGGCCGGCGTGCCGTTGAGCCGGGCCCTGGTCATCCTCCAAAAGGAAGCCACCCACCCGGCCGCCCGCGCCCAGTGGAAAGAAATCCACGACCGGGTGGTGGACGGCATGTCGCTGGCCGACGCGATGGCGCAATCGCCCGAGACCTTTCCCAAGGTGTACGTGGCGATGGTCGAGGCGGGCGAGACGGGCGGTTTTCTGGACCTGGTGCTGGCGCAGATCGCGGACTTCCAGGCCCGCGAAAAGGAAATGCGGGCCAAGGTGCTCACGGCGATGTTTTACCCGACCATCCTGCTGACGCTGGCGCTGGCGGTGATGGTGGTGTTGCTGGTGTTCATCATCCCGAAGTTCCAGCTCACCTTCGCCGGGTTCGGCGCCAAGTTGCCGGCGTTGACCGAAGCGATCATCGGCCTGAGCCACGCGCTGCGCGCGTACGGCGTGTTCCTGGCCCTGGGGCTGGCCCTGGGCGCGTATCTGGCCGGCAACTGGCTGCGGTCGCCGGCCGGCCGGCGGGTGTGGGAGGCGTTGATTCTAAAGCTGCCGGTGGTGGGCGGCCTGGTGGCCCAGTATGCGATGGCACGCTTTTCCCGGATGCTCGGCACGCTGCTCGCCGCCGGGGTGCCGCTGATCAACGCGCTGCACGTCGCCCGCCGCTCGCTGGGCAACCAAACCCTGCTGGACGCGGTGGCCAGCTCGATTGACCTGGTCAAGGAAGGCCGCCCTTTGGGCGCCAGCCTGGCCGAATGCCGCGCCCTGTTCCCCGGCTCGGTGCTCGAGATGATCGCCGTGGCCGAGGAAAGCGGCAAACTGGACCAGGAACTGGTGCGCATCGCCAACGTGACCGAGGCTGAACTGGACCGCCAACTCAAGACTGCTGTGGCCCTGGCCGAGCCGGTGATGTTGTTTTTGATTGCCGGCCTCATCGGCGTGATCTTCGTCGGCATGGCGCTGCCCATCTTCACGCTCCAAGAGTACATCCGTTAACCCCCAAACCCGGTTCCCATGAAAATCCCGTCCCTGCTTAAAACTCCCGCAGGCCGCAACCCGCGGGCCGCCACTCGCCGCCCGCCGTCCACCGACCGCGCCCGTCACCGGGCCGGCTTCACGCTGGTGGAATTGCTGCTGGTGCTGGTGATCCTCGGCACCCTGGCGGCCATCGTGTACCCGAAACTGGCCGGCCGCTCCGAGCAGGCCCGCATCACCGCCGCGAAGACCCAGATTGCCGCCTTCAGCACCGCGCTGGACGCCTTCGAGGTGGACAACGGTTATTACCCCAAGGGCCGCACCGGCCTCGAGGACCTCATTACCCAGCCGCGCGACGCCGTCAACTGGAAGGGGCCCTACCTCAAGGACATTCCCAAGGACCCCTGGGGTAACGACTACATCTACGAGTACCCCGGCAAACACAACGTCAACGGCTACGACCTGTACTCGATGGGCCCCGACGGCCGCGAAAACACCGAGGACGACATCACCAACTGGCAAACCAGCGGCACGCGTCGCTGAACCTGCGGCATGCCCCGCCCCCGCTCCCTACTTCCGACCGGACCGGCGTCCCGCCCGCCCCGAGGCGCGGCGCCCACGCGGGCCTTTACCCTGGTGGAACTGCTGCTGGTCTTGACCCTGCTCCTGACCGTGCTGGGGTTTGCCGCGCCCACCCTGGCCCGGTTCTTCCGCAGCCGCGAGCTGGACTCCGAGGCCCTGCGCTTCCTGGCCCTCACCCGCTACGGCCAAAGCCGCGCCGTCGAAGAAGGCGTGCCGATGGTGCTGTGGATGGACCCTGAGCAACGCCGCTACGGTCTCGAGGCCGAAGCTTCCTACCTCGAGGTGGACGACCGCGCCCGAGAATTCGAGCTGGCCGAGGGGCTCGAACTCGAGGTCAACCAACCGCGCTTGCCCGGCCCGCAGATCGAGCCGGCGCCGGAACTGGCGCCGCTGCCCGCCGCGCCGGATTCCCAACGCCCGCGCTCGCTCCAAAACCTGTTCTGGCTCCGGTTCACCCCGGACGGCTTCTTGCCCGAGAACGGCCCGGACTGGATCGCTTTTCACCAGGTCCGCGAGGGCGAAACCGAGGCCACGCTCTGGGTGGCGCCCGGCCGCAACCGGCTCCGGTATGAAATTTGGACCAACCTCCCGCCCTTGCAGCCCCGCTGAACGCCGCCGGGCCGGTTTCACGCTGGCCGAGGTGCTGGCCGCGCTGCTGTTCATGGCCATCGTGATCCCGGTGGCGGTCGAGGCGCTGCGCGTGGCCGCCCAGGCCGGGCAGGTCGCGGCCCGCAAGGCCGTGGCCGCGCGCCTGGCCGACCGGCTGTTGAACGAGCTGGTGGTCAGCGGCCAGTGGCAGCGGGCTTCTCAAAACGGCACGCTCCAGGAGGGCCCGTACGAGTACACCTGGCAACTCGACAACGAGCCCTGGGAAATGGGCGCCCTGCGGCTGCTCACGGTCCAGGTGGCGTACACCGTCCAGGACCGCGAGCACACCGTGCGCCTGAGCACCTTGGTGGACGCCGCCGCCGCGACCACCACCACCCCGACCACCGGCACCGGCACGAGCATGACCAACCCCGGAGGCGCGCCGTGAACACCCGACTTCCATCCCCGGGCCGGTCCCGCGACCAGCGGGCCTTCACCTTGCTCGAGCTGTTGATCGCCGTGATGGTCTTCTCGGTGGTGCTGCTTTCGCTCCACTACGTGTTTCACGGGTCGTTGCGGCTGCGCAACAAGGTCGTCGCCGCGCTCGAGGAATCCCTCCCGCTCCAGCAGGCCCTGGCCATCATGCAGCGCGACCTGGCCAACCTGGCCGCGCCCGGCGGCACGTTGGTCGGCGCCCTCCAAACCGTGCCCACCAACCTCACCCCGCTGCCCGGCCGCGTCAGCCCGTACTTCTACACCACCGTGGGCGTGCTGCGGGACGACGCCCCCTGGCCCGCGCTCCAGCGCGTGGCCTACCGCCTGGTGCCGCCCACCAACGACACCCCGGGGCTCGAGTTGATGCGCGCGGTCACCCGCAACCTCCTCGCCCCGGTCGAGGAACCGCCGGAGGACCAGTTCCTGCTGGGCGGCGTCGAGGAAGTGGTCTTCCAGTTCTTCGACGCTAGCCAGTGGCGGGACGCGTGGGACTCGACGGTCGAACCGACCGGGCTGCCGCTGGCCATCAAGGTGCAGCTCTACCTGACCCGGGACGCTACCAATCGGACGGTGCGGGAGCCGGTCGAACTGGTCGTGCCGGTGGTGGTCCAGGCGGGCACCAACGCTATCGCCACGACGGGAGGCGCCTTATGACCCACCGTCCGCCACCCCTCCCCGGGCAACCCCGGACGCACCCGCACCGGCGGCGCGGCTCGGTGTTGATCATCGCGCTGTGGATCGCCTTCGGCCTGGTTGCGCTGGCGCTGTACTTCGCCCAGACCGTCAGCTTCGAGTTGCGCGCGGCCGACCAACGCGCCGCCGCTTACGAGGCTGCCCAGGCCATCGCCGGCGCCCTGCGTTACGCCAGCAATGTCCTCGCCACCGTGCCCGAGGCGCCCGGCCTGCCGCCCGACGAGTTCGATTACCTCAGCGAAGCCATCCCCATCGGCGAGGCCACGGTCTGGTTCCTGGGCCGCAACCCGCAGCGCGCCCTGGCCAACCTGCCCGCCTTCGGCCTGGTGGACGAAGCCGCCAAGCTCAACCTCAACACCGCCACCGTCGAAATGCTCCAACTCCTGCCCGGCATGACCCCCGAGTTCGCCGCCGCCATCGTGGACTGGCGTGACGCCGACAGCGAGCCCGGCCCGGGCGGAGCCGAGGACGAAACCTACCTGCGCCTCAGCCCGGCCTACCGCTGCAAAAACGCCCCCTTCGAGTCCGTCGAGGAACTCCGCCTGGTGTACGGCGCCGACCTGACCTACCTCTTCGGCGAGGACGCCAACCTCAACGGCGTGCTCGATCCCAACGAAAACGACGGCGACGCCAGCCCGCCCTACGACAACCGCGACGGCTACCTGGACGCCGGCCTCCTCGAGTATGTGACCGTGTCCAGCGCCGAGCCCAACACCCGCAGCGACGGCTCGGCGCGCCTCAACGTGAACGACCCCAACCCGCAGACGCTCGCCTCGTACCTGCAACAGGCCTTCGGCACCGACCGCGCCAACGCCATTCTGCTGCGCCTGGGCGTCTCAGGTCCCAGCGGCGGCCCGGGCGGGGGCGGGCCCGGTGGCGGCGGGCCGGGCGGCGGCGCCGGCGCCACCAACCGCTTCACCAGCCTGCTCCAGTTCTACCTGCGCAGCGGCATGACGCCGGACGAATTCGCCCAGGTCGAAGGCGATCTGACCGTTTCCACCAACACCGTCCTGATGGGTCTGGTCAACGTGAACACCGCGCCCGAGGCGGTGTTGGCCTGCTTGCCGGGCATCGGCCCGGAAAACGCCGCCGCCCTGGTCGCCTACCGCGATGCTGAATCCGGCCGGCTCACCTCGCTGGCCTGGGTGACCGAGGTGCTCGAGGAAGCCGACGCCCTCGAGGCCGGGCCGTACCTGACCGCGCGCAGTTACCAGTACAGCGCGGATCTTGTGGCCCTGGGCCGGGAAGGCCGCGGCTACCAACGCGTGCGCGCGCTGCTCGACACCCGCGACGGCACACCGCGCGTCATCGCCCGCCAGGACCTCACCCACCTGGGGTGGGCGCTGGGCCCGGAAGTGCGCGAGATGCTTTTGACCGCCCGCCGCGAAGGGATGCCGCTGTCCAGCAGCCGGCGCGCGGGCGGATGGTTGACCTGGTAATGTCATGAAGCGGCCCTCACTGGACTTCTCAAGGTTTGCCCGACGCTCCCGCGCCGGCGGCTCGACGCTGCTGGGCCTGGCCCTCGACGGCCACCGGCTCGAGGGCGCGGTGGTGCGCCGCGTCAACGGCACGGCCGAGGTCCTCCACCAGTTCACCGCCACGCTCGCGCTGGACCCGCGCGAGGCCGACCCCGCGGCCCTGGGCCGCGAGCTGCGCCAGCACCTGGACGCCGCCGGCGTGCGCGAGCGCCGGTGCGTGCTCGCGGTGCCGCCGGCCTGGCTGTTCACCTTGCACGTGCCCCTGCCCGATCTGCCCGAGGCGGACCTTGAAAGCCTGATCCAACTCGAGGCCGAACGCGGTTTTCCCAACAGCCCGGAGACGTTGGTCGTGGCCCGCTCGCGCTACCGGCTCCCCTCGGGAGTGGCGGGCGTTACGCTCCTGGGCCTGGCGCGCGAACACGTGGACCGGATCGAGGCGGCCGCGCGCGCAGCGCACTTGCGGCTGGTGAGCCTCACGCTGGGCCTGGCCGCCCTGCCCGGCCTCAACGGCGAGCCGGCCGAGGGCGTGGTCACGCTGGTCCCGGGCGAGCAGGAGCTGGGTTTGCAAGTCTCCTGCGGCGGCGGACTGGCGCTGGTGCGCACCCTGGCATGGTCGGCGGAGGCCGACCCCGCGGCCGCTGCCGCGCGCCTGGACCCGTTGACACGCGAGTTGCGCATCACCCTGGGGCAACTACCGCCGGAGGTGGGCGAGACCGTGCGCCGCGTGCAGGTGGTGGGCCCCGCCCCGGCGGCGGAAGACCTGGCCGGACGGCTCCGGGAACGGTTGGCCAGCAGCGGCCTGGAGGTGCAATGGCTGCGCGACTGGCCGGTCAACGGCACCGATGCCCTGCGCCTGCCCGCCGGCACCGCGGCTTCGCCGGCCCTCGCGGTGGCAGTCCGGCATCTGAGCCTCCAAGCCTCGCCCATCGAATTTCTGCCGCCCCGGGTCAGCCGCTGGGAGGCGCTCATCGCCCGGTACAAGACCTCGCGCACCGTGGCGGGGGCGGTCGTCGCCGTCGCGGGTTTGGCGCTGCTAACTCTGCTGGCTTTTGGCGTGCAACAGGCCCGCCTGGCCTACTGGCGCGGCAAGTGGAACGCCATCCGCGGCCCGGTCGCCGAATTGGAGGCGGTGCAGAAGCAGGTCCGCCAGTTCCGCCCCTGGTACGACGAGTCGTTTCGCACGCTGAACATCCTGCGCCGTCTCACCGAGGCCTTCCCCGAGGACGGCGCGGTCTCCGCCAAGAGCGTCGAAATCCGTCCCAGCACGGGCGTCACTTGCTCCGGCACCGCCCGGGACAACGCCGCCCTGCTGCGGATGTTGGACAAACTGCGCGCCGTGCCCGAGGTGCGGGGCCTGAAGGTCGAGCAAATTCGCGGTAACGCGCCGATGCAGTTCACCGTCAATTTCCAGTGGTCCGAAGCGGGGGCGCCCTGATGAAACCGCAAGACCGACAACAACTGCTGGCCTGGGTCGCCGCCGGCGCGGTGGCGCTGCTGGCTTTAAACTACCTGGTGCTCGAGCCGCTGGGGCGGAGCTGGAGCGCCCGCAGCGCCGAGATCGCCCGGCTGCGCAAACAGGTCGAGGACGGCGCCCGGCTCTTGGAGCGCGGCCAGAGCCTGCGCGCCCGCTGGGAATTCATGCGCCGCAACGCCCTGACCAACCAGCCCTCACAGGCGGAAAACCAGTTGCTCAAGGCCTTCGACCGCTGGACCCAGGACAGTCGCGTGGGCGTGACCGCCGTGAAACCCCAGTTCAAGCGCGGCGACGAGGGCTTCGCCACCGTCGAGTGCCGCGTGGACGCCTTCGGCAACCTCGGCGCGTTGACGCGCCTCCTGTACAACCTCGAGGCGGACCCGCTGGCGTTGCGCCTGGATGTGGTGGAGATTACCGCGCGGGACGACCGGGGCGAGCAGTTGACTCTTGGACTGCAGGTCAGCGGGCTCATTCTCAACCCCGTGCCGAATCCATGAAACACGTGGCTTCCAACGGTTGTGGACCCCGCCGCCTCTGCCCGGCGGCGGGCGGGATGGTTTGTGCCCTCGTCTTGGCGGCGCTGCCTCTTCAGGGCCAACCGGCGCCGACCAACGCCGCCACCAATCTGCCTGCGGCGACCAACTCCCCCGCGCAGCCGGCCGCTGCCGATGCTGCCCCCGCGCGCGCCCGGACCGACTTCAGCGCCTTCCGCCTCATCGCCGAGCGCAACATCTTCAACGCCGCCCGCTCCGGCGGCCGCGTGAACGCCCTGTCGCGCGAGAACCGCCGCCCCGCCCGCGCGGACACCCTGGCCCTGGTGGGGGTGATGAGCTACGAAAAAGGCCCGTTCGCTTTTTTCGACGGCTCGAGCACCGAGTTCCGCAAGGCGCTCCAGCCCGGCGGGACCGTGGCGGACTTCAAGGTCCTGGAAATCCGCCCCAACGGAGTCCGGCTCGACAACGGGACCAACCAGTTTGAACTGCGGGTCGGCGCCCGCCTGCGTCGCGAAGACCAGGGGCCCTGGCAGCTCAGTGAATCCACCGAACCGCTGTCCGCCGCCGCGGCCGGTGGCGCCTCATCCTCCGGCGGTGCCGAAAGCAGCAACGACGCCGCGGATGAAGTTTTGAGACGATTGCTGCAACGACGCGAACAGGAAACCCGATGAACACTACGCCCTTTTACCTGCTCCTGGCCGGCAGCCTCGTCTGGGCCGGCCCCGCGCTCGGTCAGGAAGAAGACCCCGCGCCGGACGTCGCGCCCGCGCCGCCCGACATAATGCTGGAAGCTCCGCCGCCGGCTGAACCACTCGAGGCGGCGCCCGTCATCCTCATCGAGGCCGAGTCCGGGCCCGAAATGCAAGCGGTACCCTTGCCGACGGAAGCCGAAGAACCCGCGGCCGCCGGGCCAGCGCCGGCGCCGTCGCAGCCGCCACCTGCGGGTCTTGGCGCCTCGAGGCCAAGACCGCCCGCGCGACCGAGTCTTGACCGACCCGCCCGTAACGGGGCCGCCGCCGCTCCGACCACCACCAGCACGGCATCGGCCGCGACCGCCCCTAACGGCAACGACTCGGAGCGGAACCTGCGCCTGAACTTCCGCGGCGCGCCGCTCGAACTGGTGCTCGATTACCTGAGCGAGGCGGCCGGTTTCGTCATCGTCCTCGAAACCGAGGTGCGCGGCAAACTGGACGTCTGGAGCAACCAGCCCCTCACCAAGGACGAGGCGGTGGACCTGCTCAACCGCGTGCTGGCCAAAAACGGCTACGCCGCCGTGCGCGACGGCCGCACGTTGACCATCATGACCCGCGACGAGGCCAAGAAGCGGGACATCCCGGTGCGGGCCGGCAACAACCCGGCCGACATCCCCAAGAGCGAGGCCATCGTCACCCAGATCATTCCGGTGCGCTTCATCAACGCGGTGCAACTGGCGCGGGACTTGCAGCCGCTCTTCCCCCCCAGCGCCACCATCGCCGCCAACGAGGGCGGCAACGCCGTGGTCGTCACCGACACCCAGGCCAACATCCGCCGCATCGCCGAAATTATCCGCGCCCTGGACACCTCGATCGCCAGCGTCTCCACCGTGCGCGTCTTCCCGCTGCGCTACGCGGACGCCAAGGCCCTGGCCACGGTGGTGCGCGAGCTGTTCACCTCCGCCGACGCCGGCCGCGGCGGCAGCCAACAACAGCAGCAGATTTTTCGCGGCTTCCGTGGCGGGCCGCCGGGCTTCGGCGGCGACCAGGGCGGCCAGTCCTCGAGCAGCGGCAGCGGCCGCGTGGCCACCCCGCGCGTGGTGGCCGTGGCCGATGAACGCAGCAACTCCCTGGTCGTCAGCGCGCCCGAGGACCAGATGCTGCTCATCGCCGACCTCGTCGAGCAGGTGGACGTGAGCGTGGACGACGTGACCGAGTTGCGCGTCTTCCGCCTCCGTTACGCCGACGCCCAGGAGACCGCCGACCTCATCAACCAGTTGTTCCAGGACACGACCAGCCAGAACAATCAGGCGCGCGGGCCCATCCGCTTCGGCGGCGGCCCCGGCGGATTTGTCGCGCAACTGCAAAACGCGGGCGCGCAGCAGCCCAGCACCCGCCTGCAAAAACAAAATCGCGTGCTGGCCGTGCCGGACCTGCGCACCCAGTCGGTCGTCGTCAGCGCCGCGCGTGAAATCATGGACCAGCTCGCCGTGATGATCGCCCAGCTCGACTCCGACCCCGCCCGCAAGCAGAAGGTCTTCACCTTCTCGGTGGAAAACACCGACCCAGCGCAGGTCGAGGAAATCCTTCGCGGCCTGTTCGAGACTCAGAACACCCGCAACCGCGCGGCTTCCACGCGCAACACCTCCCGCCAAGCGGGCAGCCAGCTCAACAACCGCGCCGCCACCACCCTCCAAAACCAGGGCCGCACCGGAGCGCGGACCGGCCTTGGCGGCGGAACCACAACCGGCTTCGGCACCGGCGGCGTGGGCCGCTGAAGAACCTCCCGGGAACACGACCGCCTTTGACCGCTATGACAACCCCCCTTCGGAATCGGAGCTTTGCCGGCCTGCTCGGCGGGCTCGCGTTGGGCCTCCTGGCCCTGCCACTCCTGGCCCAACAACAGACCCGCGCCCGCTCCACGGCCACTTACCCCCCCGCCACCGAGCTGGGCGAAGCCATCATCTCCAGCGACCCGGAGACCCGCAAACTCATCGTCGTCACCGACGAAGAAACCGCCCAGTACATCGGCCAGGTCATCACCAACCTGGACCGCGCCGCCCCGCAGGTGCTCATCAACGTGCTCTTCCTCGAGGTCACCTACCGCAAGGGCCTGGACCTGGGCGTGGAAGGCTCCTACCGGCGTCAGGACGGGGACGTCAGTTCCTCCATCCTCCAGCAGTTCCGCGGCCTGCCCGGTCTGACCTCCGGCGCCGGCCTGGCCACGTTTGTGGGGCAGGACTGGGACGTGACCCTGCGCGCCATCGCCGAGCAGGGCAAACTGGAAGTACTTTCCCGGCCCACCATCCTGGCCCGCAACAACCAGGAGGCGGTCATCACCGTGGGCCAGCAGGTGCCGCTCATCACCAACGTCCGATACGACACCTTCGGCAACCAGATCAACGGTATCACCTACCAGGACGTGGGCATCATCCTGCGCGTCACCCCGTTCATCACCTCCGACGACCTGGTCGAGATGATCGTCAGCCCCGAAATCTCGAACCTCTCCGACGAACGGGTGCCCATCGCCACCGGCACCAACAGCGTGGGCGCGCCCGTCATCAACCGCCGCGCCGCCGACACGGTGGTGGTCACCCCCGACGGCCAGACCGTGGTCATTGGCGGCCTCATGCAGGACACCAAGACCGCCAGCACCAGCAAAATCCCCCTCCTGGGTGACCTCCCCCTTCTGGGCGCGGCCTTCCGGCGCAAGGTCAACCAGGACAGCAAAACCGAACTGCTCATCTTCCTCACCCCGCACATCGTCAAGCACCCGCGCGACCTCCTCGCCCTGACCCGCACCGCGCGCGACAAGGCCAGCGTCCTGCCGCAATCCTTCTCCGAAGAGCAGTTGGACCGCATCCTCGACGGCCGACCCGCCCAGCCCTCGCCCCCGCCGAAAAACGCCAAGCCGCGCAAATAACCGCGGTGGCGTGGGCGTTGAATTCCGCGCTCCTGGCCGGGCGTTGGACGCCGGGAATGAAGACAAACTGACGCGCCCGGCTTCAGGGCGCGATTTGCCGCAAGCGGTAAAAGCTCCGCGGAAAGACCACCGCTTCGGCGTCGGTGAACTCGCGCGTGCCGGTCGTCATTTCCAGGGTGCCGATCTCGAGCCACTGGCGCAGGTCCGTCGAGGCTTCCACGACCCACCGTTGCCCCACGGGCGCGGTTACTTTGAAGCGCAGCCCCTCCCGCGGGACCCACCGGACCTCGCTCAGCCGCACCCCGCCGGCGGCATTCACCGTCAGGATGGCCGGCTGACTGGTGGCGTTGCCATGCGCGTTGCTGACCACCACCGTGTAGCTGCCCGCGTCACTGGCTTGCACGGCGTTGAGCACGAGAGTCGGGCCGGTGGCGCCAGGGATGGGCGCGCGATTGAACCGCCACTGGTAGCTCAGGGGCGGGGTGCCGCTGGCAACGACGGTGAAGGTGACATTGGCGCCCGCGGTCACGGTCTGGCTCTGCGGGTGGGTCGTAACGGTGGGCGGGGTGCCCGCCGTGCCGGGACTGATCGTTTGGTCTCCCCCGATCGGGACATTGATCCCGTCGAAGGAGGCCACGCCCGCGAAGGTGGCCACGCCCGCGGCTCCCGCCGGCGGCGTCACCTGATAGGTCAGGGTTTGCTGCCGGCCGTCGTTGGCGAAGAACGGGTCCCATTTCACCTTCCGGTTCTGGCTGTCGAACTCGCCCCCGTGGCTGATGTTCGCGACGGTCCAGCCCGCAGGCGGACCATCCTCCACGCCGTAGGCCGTG
>CAYXPA010000109.1:0-12562 GCA_964466945.1 uncultured Verrucomicrobiota bacterium
GCCGAGTTTTTCAGCGTGCCCCCGGCCGTCAGCAGCGTGCCGGACGTGCAGTTCGAGTGAGGCGGACGCGTGGCGCGGTTTCTCGCCTTCGCGCGCGACCAGCAGCGGAACTGCCGCCGCAGGCCTCCATGCTGTGCTCGGAGCCGGAGCGAGCCCGCCTTGACCGGGTGGAAAGGGCAACTTGCCCGGGGCGGCGGGCGACCGATAGGGCGCTCCTGTCCCGGTAGGGCGCTGCTGCGCCGACGCCGCCAACGGCCGGGGCGCAGCCCGGCCCTACCGTATGGGCCGCGACGCGGCCCACGGAAACCGTTTGCGTCCCCCGGGCCGGCTCAGTCCAACTGCCGGATGATCACCGCGCCCCGGAGCACGCGGGCGGTGCAGGCCAGGCGGTGCCGGGCGGGGTCCAGGTCATGCGCGCGCAGCACGTTCAGTTCTTCGGCGCCGGGTGGCGAGAGATTCTCCATGCCCCGGACCACGCTCACCGCGCAGCTACCGCAGGAGGTGTTGAAACAACCGGCGGTCATCTCGACGCCGGCGTGGTGCCCCGCGTCCAGGAGGTTTTCGCCGGGGGCGACCTCGGCCGTCAGGTCCACCGGGAGGATGGTCACTTGGGGCATGGCCACTGACTGCCGCCAGCGCGTCGGAGCGGGCGCGGCTCAAGGCGGGTTTCACCCGGCACCCGCCCGCCGGGCCGCCGGGCGGACTATTCCCTCTTGTACGTGCCGAATGGGACGCCGAAGCGCCGCTGGGGCGGACTGGCGGTGACTTCGCGGTAGGCGGCGCCGTCCCAGACCACCAGGCGCAGGGTGTCCTCGGCCTGCCGCACGCGCAGATACTGGTATTGCTCGAGGTTGTCCACCCGTTGGCCGCCCAGGGCCACGATGATGTCGCCCTTCTTCAAGCCGGCCGCCCGGGTATGGTCGCTTTCTTTCTGCACCTCGACTCCCGAGCGCGGCGGTTCCTCGAGCGCCGCAAGGGTGACGCTCTGGCGGCCCTGGGGGAAGAGCCAGTCCAGGCGCTGGTCCATCTCGGCATCGAAATCGGTGCGGCCGGTCTCTTCGCGGTAGGCCAGCCACCAGTTGAAGATGGCCTGTTTCTGGTCGTAGCGCTCCTCGATGCGGCGGTAGTACTCGAAGGACTCCGGGTATTGTTTCAACCAGTACAGCAGGTCGCCCTTGGTCTTGAGGCCGACGCTGCTGTAAACGGCGGCGGCAAAGTCGGCCAACTTGCGGGCCTCGTCCAGGCGTTGGTGCTGGAAGTAGTAGCGCACCAACCAACCGGAGCTGTTCGCCACAACCACGGCATCGGTGCAGCGTTTCACGCCCAGTTCATAGTACTTGAGCGCCCGCGCCTCGTCGTTGCGCTCGGCAAAATACCGGCCCAGCGTCAGATAATGGCGGGCGTTGTGCGCGGCGGCCCGGGCCATCAACTGCTCGTAAGCGTCCGGGTCTTGCCGGACGCGTCGGGCCACGGTCTCCAAAGCCGGGACCGAGTATTCCAGTAAGGGTCCGTGAGCCGCCTCGAGCACCGCCAGCGGCTGCCCCTCGCCGGACTTGCCGTACTTGTAGTGCAGGAAAATGCGCACCAGTTCGGGTTCATAGGGGGCCATTCGATGCAGGGTCTCGGCGCGTTTCTTGGCGTCATCGCGGCTGCCCAGGCTGCGGTGCCGGAAGCGAACCGGCGCGTCATAGGCCGTGTGGGGTGGCGGGTTGTGCCGATGCCAGGTACTCACGTCGGGCAGGTCCGGCGGGATGTAGGCTTTCAGGCGGCCGGGCGGGAAGTACATCAGATTCCACAGCGCGGCGGGGACCAGATGCGGCGTCTTTTGGATGACCGGCACGCAAGCCCGGTTTTCCTGCTCGTAGGTCTCCTGGGTCACGGCGCGCAGTCGGCGCACAAAGGGGTAAAGCCGGAGTTGATCGAAGGTGCGGTCGGCGTCCTCGGCAAACTCCTTCGCCAGCTCGGGCACTCCCCAGGTCCGCCGGAGAAACCGGTGCTCCCGGTACAGACTCTGGCAGAGGTGCCGCTGGAGGTACTGCGCCCAGTGCCCCCAGCCGATCACCCGCACCCGGCCCCGGCCCTCCGGCCCCGCCTCGATGGCCGGGCCGGGCTCGGGGTTGAGCTCGGGCGCCAGCTCGGCCAGCCCGGGCAACGTCCGACCGTGCAGGCGGAACACCCGGACCAGCTCGGCCCGTTCGAGCTTCGGACCGAACGCGCGCAACTGGTGGCCCAGTTCCACCGAGATCGTCTCCTGCTGCGCCAGGCGGCAGAAGTCCACCCGCTTGGCCGCCCGCTCCGGCGTCAGTTTCTCCCAGGCCTCGTGGGCCGAGACCGATTGGGCATAGGCGCCGAACCAGCACACCTCCTCCAACGGCGTGCGCTCCGTCACGGCGTCCAGCTCGCGGTAGTCGCTGGTGATCCAGGCCCGCAACGCCCGCCGCCAGGGCCGGGTCGGCGGGGTGTCGGCGATTTTCTCCAGCCGCGCCAGTGCGTCCGCCTGATTGCCCATGAGCGCATAAAGCAGCACCTCCGCCATTTGCCCCTCCGGCCCGGGCGCCGCCCCGCCGCGGCCGGCGCGCGCCCACACCAGGTGCGCGGTCATCCGGCAGAGCGTGGGGCGCACGTCGTAGAAGGACCCGCTGGCCTCGCGCAGTCCGAAGACCCCCAGCACCAGCGCCGCCCGCTCGTGGGCCGCCGGGTTCCGAAATTGCGCGCTCAGCTCCGTCGCCACCTGCTCGCCGACGCGGTGCAGGCTCTCGACATCACAGGCCAGGAGCGTCTCCAGCGGGGACTTTTCCGGGGCCGCGGGCGGCGCGGGCGCGGCGGCGGCCTTCGGGTCCACGCCCGCCTGTCGGCAGAGCACGCCGAACACCTCGTCATACACGGCCGGCTCCCACACCGGCAGGTTCAACGGAAGTTTGAGCGTCCGCCCCCCGCCCTTGCCCGTGGCGCGCAGGCGCACGCGGTAATCGGGCCGGCCCCACTCGGCGGCCTCGCCTTCCCAAAGCTGCACCAGTTGGGCCGGCTCGGCCACGGCGCGGCCGTCCCGGGCAAAGCGCGCCATCACGGCGAGGTCCTCGAGAATGCGTTGGAGGATGAACTGGGTTTCCTCCTCGATGGTGCCGCGGGCGGCGCCGGAGGCCGATTTGCCGCAACCGGCCCCGAGCACCAGCACGGCGGCGCACACCCCGAGCCAGCAGGTTGCTTGGGCTTTCATCGTGACGAGTCTTGAAACGCCCGACCGCGCTGTCAAGGGGCAGGAGTGGGGAACGAGAAGCGAGGAGTGAGAAGTGAGGAGTGGGGAGATAAAGACAGGCGGTGGAAAGTGCACCGCTGCACGGCTCAATCCGGGAACATCGGGCCGGTCAATCCGCGCTCACGGTCAAGCCCGGCACGCTCGCGCCGTCCAGGCCGCGAATGCGGCAACACGCCGCCCAGCCGCCGCCGTACTGCACCACCTTCAGCAACAGCGCGTTTTCGCCTTCGCGCAGGTCCACCTCCACCCGGTCCTGCCCCGGCACCAGACCGCGGTCCACGTCCGCCCGGTGCACCACCCGGCCGTTGAGCCAGACCTTCAGGCCGTCGTCGCTGCCCAATTGCAACTGCACCCGCTGCGCGCGCGGGCTGCGCACCGTGGCGCGCAGGTACGCCACGCGCTGCTCGCCGCCCAACTGCCCGGCCAGGTCCACAATCCCGCCGGGCGCCGTCACCGGCTTCCACTCGACCGGCCCGCCGGTCTCGGGCGGAAACTCGAGGTCAATCAACTTGCCCGGCCCGGACGCGGTAAACGGCCCGGCCAGCCGCCAGGCGAGGATGAAGTCCCGGTCGCGCTCGAGCGCGTCGAGGGTTTCGCGCGCCAGGTTCTGCACCGCGGGACCGGTCGAGGCGGCGCGCGCGCGCTCAATCGCCGCCCGGGCGCGCTCGGGATGAGTGGCGGCCAACCGGCGGGCCATTTGCGCGACCGCCAGCGCGGCGTCCTCGCGCAACGCCTCCTCGGCCAGTCGCGGTTCCACCAGGTCCAGCGCCGCCGGCTCGGTCAGGCGCGCCAGCCCGGCGAGCACGAGACGTTGCTCCTCGGGCCGCGCGGCCGCGGCCAGGGCGCGCCGGTACACCTCGAGCAAACGCGCGGGCGGCAGGTTTGTGGCCTGGTCCGCGAGCGCCGTGACGCCGCGCAACGCCACGATGCGCCGCGTGGACGCGCGCGCGGTCTCGGCCACCTCGAGCAAATCGGGCAACGGCTCGGCGTCCGGCCAGCCGGCCAGCGTGGCCAGGGCTTCGGCCTGCACGCCTTCATCCGGGTCGCGCAACGCCGCCCGCACGGCGGCCAGTGCGTCCGGTCCGCCCAGTTGCCCCAGCCCGGCCAACAGGGTCCGCTTGGCTGCGGGCGACGCGCCAGCGAAGGCTTCGATCAACGGCTGCGTGCGGGCGGCGGCATCCGGCAGACCGGCCGCCACGGCCAGCAGGGCCTTCAGCGCCGCCTCGCGGTCGGCCTCGCTGCCCGCCGCGAGCAACCGCCGCAACAGCGCGGGGTATTCGGGCGGCCCGGCCAGGACGGCGAGGGCTGAGAAGGCCGCGGCGCGCACGGCGGCGTCCGCGTCGCTCGCGGCGGCTAGCAGGTCCGGGAGGGCGGCGCGCGCCCCGCGGGCGGCCAGGGCGCGGGCGCATTCGACGCGTTCAGCGGGGGGACCGTTGCGCAGGCCGGTCAGCAACACCGTGTCCGCCGCCGCTCCGCGCACGCGCGCGAGGCTGGCGCGGGCCGCCGCTGGTTCGGGGCCGGTGTGGCCGGCCGCCGCGGCCAGGAGCGCCCGCGCGAGCGCCTCGTCGGCCTCGAATTGGCCCAAACCGGTCCACGCGGCCACGCGCACCGCGGGGTCGGCGTGGCGGGTGGCGGCCCGGAGGATTTCGGCGGTTTGGGCGGTGGGCCGCGCAGCCAGGACGGCCAGCACCTCGGCCAGGCGCGCGGGCGGCAAGGTGTCCCACTGCGACGCCAACGCGGCGGTCACCTGCCCGGTCGGCAACTCGCGCAGCAGCCCCAGCGCAATGCGGTCCCACCCCGCCTCACCGGAGAGCACCAGGGCCAAGACGCGCGGCCCGGCGCGGTCCGGGTCGCTCGCCGCCCAGCCGCGCAACGCGGCCACGCGCGCGGCGGCGGGCGCGGCCTCCGCCTCGTACAGGCGTTCAAAAATCTTGGCGGCCACGGCCACCCGCCCCGCCGTTTGGAACCGCTCGGCGCAGTCCAAGAACGCCTCGGCCAGCGCCGGGGCGAGGCCGGCTTTGGCCGCCTCGGCCAACCGGACCTCCGGGAGCGCACCGGCGCCCTCGGCCGCGCGCGGGTCCAAGTGCGCGGCCACCGCGCGCAACGTGTTCATGGCCGGCTCGTCCGCGATGCGGCCCAGCGCGCGCACGGCGGCGGCCACGACCTCCGGGTCCGGGCGTTCGAGCAACGGCAGCAGGGCCGGGACGGACGCGCTTTCGGCGCGCCGCCCCAGGGCGTTGACCAGGCCGAGCAACGTGGAGCCACTCGCGGTGGAGAGCGCCGCGCGCAGGGCCTCGCCGGCCGCGGGGTCGGGCAACGCCTCGAGCGCGCCCAGGGCCGCCGCGCTCACCTCCGCATCCGCCAGCGCCGCCGCCAGCGCCGGCACGCTGGCGGCGGAACCGACGGCCCGCAACTGCGCGCAGGCAAAACGCCGGGCCTCGGGCGCGGCCGAGCCGGTCAAGACCGCGATCAACGCGCGCTCGGCCTCGGCGCGGCGGGCGGGGTCGGGCGCGGCCTGGTGGACCGCGGCTTCAACGGCGGCGAGCACTTCAGCGGGTTGGCCGTAACGAAAATGGGCCAGCGCGGTAAACGGGTCTTCGGCCGCGCGCAGCGACGCGTTGGTCGTCAGCGCCAACCCCAGCAGCAGCGGCCACCAATCGGCCGGGCACCGCGAACGAGTGGTCTTCACGCCCCGGGGCTTTAACGGGCAGGGCGCGGGCTGTCGAGCGGGAAGGGGCCGGCGCGCCCGCCGCACGCTTGTCAACGCGCAGCGCCGTTCTAGCCTGCCGCTGTGAAAGCCCGAGCCCCGAGGGCGGCACCGGCCCTGCAGGTGCATTCCAATCCGACGCGTGTCCTGCGAAGTGTGACATCCGAAAAACGAAATCGGTCGGCCTCGGTTCATGGTTTGAGGTCAACGATTCGCGTGCTTGGATTCCGGACCAAGCTCCAACTGGTCAGGGCAGGGCTCGACGGAGTCTCGCCCCACCGCGCTGGAGGCAAGCCAAAGGACGAAGTGGAGAACCACGTACAACGAACCAACAACACCCCAAGGGCCGACCTGCGGGGCGCAACACGGTCCCGCCCGGCCGCACCGGCGCTTTCGTGGCGCCGCCTCTTGGACGGGCTGCTGGCGTTGCTGGCCGGGGCGACCTGCGGACTGGCCGCTCGCGGGGACGACGCCGCCCTGGCGCGGCGTCAGGCCACGCTGGCCGAACTGCGGCGGATGTTGCCCCCGAGCGCGGCGTGGGAAGCGTGGCTGGCGCGCAGCGGCGAACTGCCGCCGGACTTCGACGCGCTGCCGGGGGTGGCGGAGTTGCCGGACCCGTTGCGCTTCCAGGACGGCCGGCCGGTGCGCACGCGCGCGCACTGGGCGGCGCGGCGGGCGGAGTTGCTCGGGTTGTTCCAGCGGTACGTGCTGGGCACGGTGCCGCCGCCGCCCGGCAACGTGCGCGCGGTCGAGAGCCGGGAGCGGGTCGAGGGCGGCGTGCGCGTGCGCGAAGTGGTGCTGGCGTTCGGGCCGGGCGAGCGGGCGCGGCTGCATCTCGAGGTGCTCCTTCCGCCCGGGCGCGGGCCGTTTCCGGTGTTTCTGACCCAGGACAACCACCGGCGTTGGGCGTTGGTGGCGGTCAGCCGCGGCTACGTGGGCGCGGTGTACGCCGGGGCCGACTCGCGGGACGACACCGGCGCGTGGGTCGAGGTGTGGCCGGAGGCGGACTGGAGCAAGCTCACCCGCCGCGCCTGGGCCGCCAGCCGGTGCGTGGATTACCTGCTCACGCTGCCGGAGGTGGACGCGCGGCGCCTGGCGCTGACCGGGCATTCGCGCAACGGCAAGACCGCGCTCATCGCCGCCGCGCTCGACGAGCGCATTGGCGCGGTGACTTCGAGCAGCTCGGGCGCCGGCGGGGCCTGCACCTGGCGGCTGTTTTCGGAGGCGCAGTTCGGCGAGGGCATCGAGTTGATCACGCGCGCCATGCCGGACTGGTTTCACCCGCGGCTGCGCTTCTTCGTGGGCCGCGAAAACAAGCTGCCGGTGGACCAGCACGAGTTGATCGCGTGCATCGCGCCGCGGCCGGTGCTGCTTTCGACCGCGCTCAACGACGACGTCGAGAGCGTCTGGGCCATCGAACACACCTGGCGCGCGGCGCGACCGGTCTTTGCGCGGCTGGGGGCGGCGGAGCACCTGAACCTGCGCTACCGGCCCGGCGAGCACTCCACGCTCGCCGCGGACATCGAGGCTTGCGTGGACTGGCTGGACTGGAAGTTCGGCCGCGCGCGGCGTCCCGTGGCCGACGCGCCGATTTACCCCACCTACGAAGACTGGCAACGCGCCAGCGGCGAGCGCGTGCGGGCGCGGGACTTCCCGCGGCGGGGCGTTGAGAACGTGCTGGCGGCGGCCGGCGCGGCGCCGATCACCAACGCCGCGGCCTGGACGGCGGCGCGGGCGGAGGTGCGGGCGCGGTTGGCGTGGCTGCTGGGCGAACCGCCCCCCGCGGCGACGGACCCGGGCGGGCGGTACGGCGCGGAGTCGCGCGCCCGGGCGGTGTTGCTGCAACGGGCCGATCCGCCGGCGCGGGTGGTCAAGGAGAGCCTCAACTTCGGCAATTACGTCCCCGGCGACCTGTACTACCCGACCAACGTGGCGGGCACGGAGCGGCGTTTGCCGGCGTTTGTGTGGCTGCATCCCATCTCGGTCTCCCACGGGTATGTGGCCGGCTATTTTCGCAACGAGACGCCGCACCTGGCGCTCACCCGCAGCGGGTACGCGGTGTTTGCGTTCGACCAGATCGGCCACGGCGGGCGGCTCGAGGAGGCGCGGGAGTTTTACCGGCGTTACCCGCGCTGGTCGCTGCTGGGCAAAACCGTGGCCGACACGGCGGCGGCGGTCGAGGTGTTGCGCCGGCATCCGCGCGTGGACCCGGAGCAAATCTACCTGCTGGGCTACGGCACGGGGGCGATGGCCGCCTTGGTGGCGGGCGCGCTGGACGAACGCGTGGCCGGGGTGCTGGCGGTGAACGGGCTCACCCCGCTGCGCCTGGACGCAGCAGCCGGCGGCACGGGCGGGGTGGCGCGGTGGGCGCAGTGGTTGCCGCTGCTGCCGCGGCTGGGGGCGTTTGTGGGCGAGGAACGGCGCATCCCGTGCGACTGGCACGAGGTGATGGCGCTGGTGGCGCCGCGGCCGGTGTTGGTGATCACGCCGGGGGTGGATTACCAGAGCCGCTTCGAGTACCTGCGCCTGGCGGTGGACGCCGCGCGGCCGGTGTTTGAACTCCTGGGCGCGCCGCAGAACCTGGTCTTCCAGCGCACCGAGGACTATCACCACTTCAACCCGGAGCTGATCTGGTGCCTGTGCGGAGTGGAGACAATTCGATAAGGCGCTGGACACCCTGCGACGTCCGCCGGGCGCCCGCGACACCCCGCCACAGGCCATCCGCCCGGCGCGATGCGAACTTGCCAGCGGGCACTGGCGGCGTGAAATTGCCGCCATGAACATGACGGCCTCTGCTCCCGAGGTCTCGCCCGGGCAACTCCTGCGCGAGGTGGAAGCGCACACCACTGCCCGGCTCAATGAAATCATAGACCGTTGGAGCCGGGCCACGACCGAACTGACCCACTGGGAGGTGTCGCATCTGGCGGCAGCCCCCCGCGCGGAAGACCTGGCCACGCATCGAATGGTGGTGGAGGCGCTCTTGCGCATGGGCGACTGTTTCCAGCGCGTGCTGGAGATGCCGGAATACGACGATGCGGCGCGCCGGGCCGAGGTCCTGGCCACGCTGGGTTGCCTCCGTGACAAGCTGGCGTTGTGGCATCAGTCCCTGCCCGCGCCGGCCGAAGCCACGCGCTTGCTCGAGACGATCTTCCCGGCATGAGCCCGGAATTGGAGCAACTCCTGTGGGCCTGGTGGGAGCGCGACACCGCCGAACCGGGACAGCGGGCCCGACGCCAAGCGCAACTCGATTCAATGATCGAGGCGGTGCTGGCCAAGCATCCTCACCTCAGCCGCGAAGATTTTTTTGCAGGCGCTGCGTGTGCGGTATCGCGAGTTCCTCCGCGCGCGGCGCCAACCACCGACCCTGCCGCCTTCCGCCTGAACGAGCTCGGTTTTTTCTGCCAGAGGCGGGCGTGGCCGACCTGCACGAGGGGCACAGTTCAATCTCCCTCCGCAGCGAGCGCCTGCGGTACTTTCTGGCTCCGGGCAGAACGGCTCACTTGGCCGTCCTCGGCCTGCCGGCCGGCAGGCAGGCGGCCACCGGCCGCCGAACGACCCATCGGGTGGAGCAACGGACGTGAGTCCGCTCAAACCTCCCTTCGTCTGCCGGCACTCGAAACCAACTCGCCAAAGTTGGAGCCGACTCAAGTCGGCGGCGACAGGCCGGTCGCACTGCCCTGCCGACTGGCAGTCGGCGGGGCAGCCGATTGCCAATCGGCGCTACGCCACCGAGCAAGTCGCCCGCGACTTCCGACTCCCACCTCCGGTATCTGGCATCCGGCATCCCCCTCCTCACTCCTCGCTTCTCACTTCTGATTCGGTAGTGCGCCGCTGCGCCGGCGCCGACCTTACGGCCGCGCCGCAGCGCGGCCCTACCGCGCGCGCCAGCGTATGGAGTGCGGCAGCTTGCTGCCGCTTTTCCCCACCCCGTCGGCTCCCGGCATCCGACACATCCGACAAATCCGACATCCCATGCGGTATCCGGCATCCGGTATCAGGTATCAGGCGTCCGGCATCCGGTATCCGGCATCAAGCCTCTGGCATCCGGTATCCGATATTCGACATCCGCCCCGTTCAACACACCCGCACCACCTCCAGCCCGAGCAGGCGGCCGAACTTTTCGAGCTTCGCCGCCAGGTGACCCACGCCCACGGCGCAATGGTGGGCCGGCCCTTGCTCATTCCAGAGCTCGACGAAACGCCGGGCGCCCGGGGCGAAGCGGTAACGGCTGTTGGTGTTGCCGATCTCGAGAATCGGCCCGGGCACGGACTCGCCCTCGGCCACGAGCAGTTTCAGGCGCCCTTCCACGGTCTGCACCACCGCCAGGAGCGTCACCGGGCCGTGCCGGACGCTCATCTCGACGGAGAGCCCGCGGCCGACCTTGCCGTGGTACACGCGCAGTGGACGCACCTTGGTCCGGCCCTCGGCGATGGCGATGTGCCCGGGCCCGTCGTGGCCCATGAGCACCACGTCGTCGCGGTAGTCCAGGGCGTAGTACTCGGTGAACGAGCCGCCGGCGCCGAAGCTGTCGAGGATTTTCATCGCCTGCACGTTTTTGATTTCGTACTCGCCGGCCACGGGGATGCCGCGGGCGGTGAGCAGCGAGTTGCCGAGGATGATCGAGCTGATGGCGTCCTCGTTGGCCGGGTTGCCCGTGCCCATGTAGTAGTAGGCCAGGGAACCCAGGTCGTGCGCGGCCACCAGCCGGTCCAACGCCACGGAGGTGCGGGCGGCGCGCGCCAGCTCGGCCGCCGGGCAGTCGGGCTGGATGTCGAAGACGCGGCGGAACTCGCGCACGCGCCGGGCGATTTCGGCGCGGGTGACGCGCGCGCGCAGCGCGGCCAGTTCGTCCACCTCGAGGATTTCGATGTGGCCGCCGAAGTGGGCACACTGCTGGGTGAGGTCGGAGTAAATGTCCAGCATCCCGCCGTAGTAGTGGCCCATGACGCCCAGGCGGTTGTGCTCCATGACGCCGGCCACGCGCGCGGCCTCGATCCACTCGTCCACTTCGCGCCAGCAGGCCGGGTCGCCCTCGAGCACGCCGGTGACCTGGAAGAACGGGACGCGGGCGCGGTGGAAGACGTTGGCCAGCTCGGGCACCGGACAGGCGCCGCAGTGCGCCAGCCACTCGCCGGTCATGCGCGTGCGGTCGCCCAGGCGGTTGAAGCGGGCGTAGTCAATGGCGGGGGCGGGTTGGAGGTTCAGGATGATGACCGGCACGCGGGCGCGGCGCACCACCGGCAGGACGGTGGCGGACAGCGCGTAGGTGGTGACGTGCAGGAAGATCAGGTCCACGTCTTCGGCGCGGAAGCGGTGCCCGGCCGCGAAAGCCTTGGACGGCGTGTCCACCAAGCCGAGATTGACCACCTCGACGCCCGGCCGGCGCAACCGCGCGGCGGTGGTTTCCAGGTAACCTTCGAGGCGGCGTTTGAGCCCGGGGAATTGCGGCCAGTACGCGTCCAGGCCGATGCCGAAGAGGCCGAGCTTGGGGGTGTACATGGGCGCGACGCTAACGCGAGCGGCGCGCCCCGCTCAAGTGCCAGCCCGCCACCGCGCGGCCCCTCGCGGCGCACTCCGGCCTTTCCAGCGCGGGGCGGGTCCGGTATGTCGGCGCCGCATGTTGGCCGGAGCACTGCTCGAAGCGTTGGCCCGGTTTTGGCCCCACGCCGTGGCGGGGCTGAGCCTGACGTTGTCCCTGTTGGCCTCGGCGCACGCCATCCTGTTCAAGCGCGACCCGCGCTCGGCGGTGCTCTGGGCGGGGCTGGCCTGGCTGCTGCCGCTGGTCGGTGCGGTGCTGTACTTCGTGCTCGGGGTCAACCGCATTCGCCGCCGGGCCCTGCGCCTGCGCGGCGAGGAACCCCGCTCCCCCGCGCCGCTGGCGCCGACCGCGTGCGCGCCCGGCACGCTGGAAGAGCACCTGCCCGCGCCGCACCGCCACCTGGTGACCCTGGCCGGGCTGGTGGACCGCGTGGTGGGCCGGCCGCTCCTGGCCGGCAACCGCCTCGAGCCGCTGGTCAACGGCGACGCCGCCTTCCCGGCCATGCTCGAAGCCATTGCCGGCGCCCGGCATTCGATCGCGCTTTCCACGTACATCTTCGACCGCGACGAGGCGGGCCGGGCGTTCGCCCAGGCGCTGGGCGCGGCGGTGCGGCGCGGCGTGGCGGTGCGCGTGCTGGTTGACGCCACCGGGCTGCGCTACTCCTGGCCTTCGATCCTGCGCACGTTGCGGCGGGAAGGCGTGCCGTACGCGCGGTTCCTGCCCGCCTTCCCGTTCGGCCGCCTGCTGACCATCAACCTGCGCAATCACCGGAAACTCCTGGTCGTGGACGGCCGGGTGGGGTTCACCGGGGGACTGAACATTCGCGAGGGGCACTGGCTCGAGCGGCAGCCGCGGCATCCGGTGCAGGACCTGCATTTCCGAGTGGAGGGCCCCGTCGTGGCGCAGTTGCAAGAGGCCTTTGCCGAGGACTGGCGTTTCACCACCGGCGAAGCACTGGCGGGCGAGGCATGGTTTCCGCCGCTGGATTGTGCCGGACCGGTTTTTGCGCGCGGCATCCCGGACGGGCCGGACGAGGATTTCGAGGTGCTGCGCTGGACGC
>CAYXPA010000110.1:0-12390 GCA_964466945.1 uncultured Verrucomicrobiota bacterium
GCCTCTACATGCAGGCGGCCGTCTGCGAACTGGCCGACCGCACGCACGCCGGCAATTGGTCGGCCAACCTGGACGCGGTGTTGTTCCCGTTCTCCGGGGACTCCGGGCGCGAATGACGTCGCCCGACCGGGCTGTCCGACTCGACCGTTTCCACCAACGAAACCGCCACCGCCGGGCGGAGGCACTTGTCACGTCCCGGCCAATTCCCGGCGATAAGCGGCCGGCAAGCTTGCCGCGTCAGGTGCGTTGCACGCCCACGCGATTTGTTATGGAAGCAAGCGGGCGCGGAGGAAACCGGCGGCGTCGGGGTTCGGAGTCTGAACCGGCACGATCCCACCGGTGCCCGGGAGGTTGAGGCCGGTGTCGGCCCAAGGGCCGTTGACCTGGGGGGCGGCCTCGAATCCGTACTGCTTGCCCGGCAGCGTTTGGAGAAGCCACTCGATGCCGCCCGCAAGCCGGCTCAGGCCCACCCATTCGGGAGCCAGCACATCATCCGCTCGGGAGCCGAGGTGCTGGATGCGGCGGTCGAGCGCGCGAGGCGTCTCGGCCACGGTGTAGAGGCCGATGGCCTGGAGGTAGTCCGCCAGCGCCCGTTGTTCCGTGCCGGGCGTGTTGAAGGTGCGAGGCTCGCCGGCAGGGGGCAGATCAACGCGGTTGGCGGCCTGGGTGAGCGGGAGGTAAGCGTCCCCGCCGTTGGCGAGGAAATCCAGCGTCACGAGCCGGAAGGTGCGATTGGGATCGCCCACGAGTTGCCCGTCCTCGACCACGAGGTCGAGGGTGCCATCGCTGCGCCGGGCCACGAGATTGCGGAGGCGCTGGCCGGGGTTGTTGATGGCCACGGGCTGATTGTTGGCGTCCCGGGTGTAGGTCATGGCCGTCCGGGTGGGGTCGAAGCTGAAGGCCATGCCGGCCACTTGCGGGAACTGGCCCGGCGTGCCGGTGGGGGTGGTGCCGGCGACGGACCACTCGATGGTGTCGCGCAGTTGCTGGGCCGTGAGGGTGAGCAGCGTGAGCCCGTTGTTGAACCGCAGCGCGTTCTCGATGTCGAGCTGGCTGACCTCGCCCTCGCGCTTGCCCACGCGCGGGTTGGCCGCGGGTGGACCGAGGCGGGGCGGTTCGTTGCCGCTGCTGGAGATGACCTGGCCGATGGCGTCGCGAATGCCGCCGCCGTTTTTCAGCGACAAGCTGGTGGTGGGATCGGCGGCGCGCGCGGCGGCGAGATTGGCCTCGGCGCTGAGGTTGCCCAGGTTGGTCTCTTCCGTGCGCACGAAGTTGCGGCGCCCCTCGAGGAAGGCCGTGGTGCTCCCGAAGCGGTTGCGGTCCTTCTCGTCAATGATCGCGCCCAGGCGGCCGAGCACTTCCACCACCTGCGGGTCGGCCGCGGCGTTGCCGGTCTCGGCCACGCCCTGGTCATCCGTGGGGTACACGCCACTGCGGGAGTCCACCGCGGTGAGTCGGCCCGCCTCATCGAAGGAGACGATCAACCGGCCGACGTACTCGTAGTTTGCGCCGGCATTGACCACCAGCACCGGCTCACCGGCGGCGTTGGAAAGTTGAACCGGGTAGGTTTCCGCCGCCACGTGGCCGGCGCGGAGCCGGTTGCCCGGGGCGGCGAAGATGGCGTGCGAGCCGCCGGCCACGATCACGTCCACGTCGCGCAGCCGGGTTGCCAGGTCCAACTCGTTGCGGTACTGCTGCAGGTGGGCCAGGAGGATGATTTTGTTGCAGCCCAGCGCCAGGAGGTGATCCACCACCGGCTGGATTTCGGCAGGCAGGTTGGTCTTCACCGCGAGGCTGCCGGGGGAGCTGATTTGCCGCAGGTCCGGGGTGGTGGCTCCCACGATGCCGATGAGTTGCCCGTCCACCGTGATGGTGCAGGAGCGGGCCAGCTTGTTGGCGCCGGCCTGCCAGTCTTGACCGTCGGCGGTGATCAACCCGCGGGTATTGGAGTCGGTGCTCCAATCCACGTTGGCCGACAGGTAGGGGAACCGGGTGCCGGGGTAACCGACGTTGGTGGCCTCGCGCAGCATGGAGGCGAACTGGGACGTGTTGTCGTCGAACTCGTGGTTGCCGGCGGCGGCGGCCTGAAAGCCGAGCGCGTTGCACAGGAGAATATCCCCCCGCCCCTTCACGCCGCCGAGGTTCGCCGCCGGGTCGGCGCTGGCGGTGAAGAACGGCCCCGGGATGTAGTTGTCGCCGGAGCTGAGCGTCAGCGTGGGCAGCGGGGTGGCGGCGCGCAGGCCGTTGAGCACGCGCGAAAAGTTCAAGGCAGTGGTGATGGCCGGAATCCCGGCCTCGAGGTCCGAGGCGTGCAACACTTGGACCGTCAGCGGCGCGGTCGTGGCGCGGGCCACGCGGACGTTGACCGGGGCCGATTCCGCGGTGCGGTTGAGGGCATCGGTCGCGCGCGCGCGGATGGAGTAGTCGCCCACCGGCGCGGGTCTGAGGGAGGCGGCGAAGGGTGCGTTGGTCACCACCGCCACGCGGAGTTCTCCGGCCCAATACTCGACCTGCACCACGGGCGAGTTGTCCTCGACAATGGCCACGGCCAGCTCGAGCGCGGCGGGCGCCGTGGCGGCGGTGCCGGGCAGCGGCGCGGTGAGGGTGACGGTGGGTTGCGCGAGCGCGGCGGCGCTGGCAAGCGCGGCAGTCAACCAGAGGTAGCCATGCAGGCAGTTCATAGAGGCGCGGATTTCATCCGCCCCGGGTTACGGTCTGGCGCGTTAAGCGTGAACTCGGGGTGAACTTGGGAAGACTCCTCCGCTGTGGTCGTGGCGGCCGCCGGGTTTTTCAATGATGCCCGAAGACGCAAACGGTGGGCAACGCCCGGCGCGGACAAAAGAAACCGGCGGTTACCGGGCAAAGTCCGGCCCCGCTTTGGCGGTGGCGCCGGTTATTCCCGCGCCTCCGCCAGACCCGGCAGTCCCGCCAGCTTCGCGACCACTTGCGCCGCCGCGGCAAACCCGAACGCCCCGGTGACAAAACACACCGCCCCGAACCGCCGCTCGCAGGCCGGCCCCGCTTCCGTCCCGGCCTCTGCCGCCGCCGCGCACCCGGCCGGGTCCGGATACCGCAGCGGCTCGGTGGAGAACACGCAGTCCACGCCGAACGGCGTGGCGCCGCGCGGGAAGCCGTGTTCGCTGCGCAGCCGCCGGCGCACCTCGGCCAGCAACGGGTCGCGGCTGGTCCGGGCCAGGTCGGCCACGCGAATCCGGGTGGGGTCGCGCCGGCCGCCGGCCCCGCCCACGGTGACCACCGGCAGGCCCTGCGCCCGGCAGCGGGCGATGAGCAGGGCCTTGAGCGAAGGGCTGTCAATGGCGTCGAGCACCGCGTCGTAGCGCGGCGCCAACAGGGCCGCGGCGGTGGCGGCGGTGAAGAACTCCGCGCGCGGGTCCACGCGGGCGGCGGGGTTGATGTCCGCGACGCGCGCGGCGAGCAGGGCGACCTTCGGTTGGCCGACCGTCGAGGTCAGCGCCGGGAGCTGGCGGTTGAGGTTGGTCAGGCACACCTCGTCCAGGTCCACCAGCGTCAATGCCCCCACGCCGCTGCGGGCCAGGGCTTCCACGGCCCAGGAACCGACCCCGCCCAGACCAATGACCGCCACGTGGGCCGCGCGCAACCGGGCCAGGGCCGCTTCGCCCAGGACCCGGGCCACGCCGCCGAAGCGTTCGTGGAAGTCGCTCATGCCGCTTCAGGCCAGGGCCGCGAGGATTTGCTCGGCGGCGGCGCGCGGGTCGGGCGCGGCAAGGATGGGCCGGCCGACGACCAGCCAGTCCGCGCCGGCGGCGAGGGCCTCGCGCGGACCCAAGGTGCGCTTTTGGTCGCCGGCGTCCGTCCCGGGCGGGCGGATGCCCGGGGTGACGAGCTGGATTTCGCGCGGCAGGGCGGCGCGCAGGGCGGGCAGTTCGAGCGGAGAACAGACCAACCCGCGCAGCCCGGCACTGACAGCCAGCCGGGCCAGGCGTTCGACCTGGGCGGCCGCGCCGGCGGCGGCGCCGACCTCCGCGAGCGCGGCGTCGTCGAGGCTGGTCAGCACGGTCACGCCCAGGACCAGGGGCGGGGCCTGGCCGCGACGCTGGGCCCCGGCGCGGGCCGCTTGTTCGGCCGCGGCCAGCATGGCCCGGCCGCCGCTGGTGTGGACGGTGAGCATTTGCACGTCCAGGCGCACGGCGGACTCGACGGCGCGGGCCACGGTGTGGGGGATGTCGTGCAGCTTGAGGTCGAGGAAGACGGCGGCGCCGGCCGCGCGCAGGCGGCGCACGATGTCCGGTCCGGCGGCGGTGAAGAGTTCGAGCCCGACCTTGACGGCGCCGACCACTGGCGCGAGCCGGGCGGCCAGGGCCAGGGCGCGGTCGGCGTCGGGCACGTCCAGGGCCACGATGAGCGGGTTGCGCATGGCTTGAGCTTGGGCGGCGGCCGCGCGGAGCGGAAGCGGAATGTCCACCGCCGGGCCGGAGGGGCGGACGGGTTGACCTTGCCCGCCGGGGAGGCGGCGCGCAGGACGCGCGCGCTCTCCCGGGCGGGCGCCGGTGGAGACGGGAAGCTCCCGAGCTGCGGGCTTCAAACGCCTGTCGCAGGCGGCGCGGGTTCGGCGGCGGCCGGTTCCGGCTCGGGCATTTTCTTCTCGGCCGGGATGCCCTCGAGCACGACGTACTTGGGCAGGCCGTGTTCGATGGGCGCGCGCACCTCCCCCTCGATGAGCGGGGCGGCGTACTCGATGAATTTTTCGTTCACCATCATGCCGTCCTCGGTGAGCCAGTCGCGGGGCACGAAGTGCTCGACGTTGGCCACGTCCCGCAGGTCGTGGAGGGCGGTGCCCCAGCGGATGCGGCGGGCGCCGGTGTCGTCTTCGACGTACTCGCGGGTGATCTTGACCATGTAGCCGCTCTGGCCGTCCACGGCGGCGCGGACGGCGGCGCGGCCGCAAGCGACGGCGTTTTCGATGTCCGTGGCGCTGGCGCAATGGGCGGCGGCGCGCTGGGCGTAGCCGAGCAGGACGGTGCGGGTCTTGGTTTTGAGTTCGGCCTCGACGAGGTCCTTGAGTTTGAGGGCGGCGCCGGAGAGGTATTTGTGGCCGAAGGCGTCCACGCGGTTGGGGTCGGCACCGACTTCTTCGAGGACTTCTTGTTCGACGCCGTTGACGGTGCGTTTGACCTTCCACTTGATGCCTTCGCCGACGACCACGATGCAGTATTTGTGGGCGTTGACGACCTCGCGCACGCGGGCCAGGAAGGGTTCTTTTTCGAAGACCAGTTCGGGCAGGAGGATGAGGTGCGGCGGGGCGGCGGGGTTGCCGCGTTTGGCCAGGGCGGTGCCGGCGGCGATCCAGCCGGCGGAGCGGCCCATGACCTCGATGATGCAGACCGAGCCGTCATCGGTGGCCATGCTGGCGACGTCCATGCCCACTTCCATGACGGTGGTGGCGTTGTATTTGATGACCGAGCCGTAGCCGGGGCAGTGGTCGGTGTGGGGCAGGTCGTTGTCAATGGTCTTGGGGATGCCGATGACGCGCAGGTCCCAGCCGCGGCGGAGGGCCTCCTCGTGGATTTTGAGGGAGGTGTCCTGGGAGTCGTTGCCGCCGGCGTAGAAGAAGTACCGGATGTTGTAGTCGCGGAAGACCTCGAAGAGGCGGTCCATGTCGCGCGCGGCCTGTTCGGGTTTTTTCTTGAAGTCAATTTTGTACCGGCAGGTGCCCAGGGCCGCGGCGGGGGTGTAGCGCAGGCCCTCGATGGCGCTGCGGCGCTCCTCTTGGAGGTCAATCAACTGCTCGCGCAGGATGCCGTAGATGCCGTTGCGGCCGCCGTAGATTTCCTCGATCAAATCCGGATGCCGCCCGGCTTCCTCGATGGCGCCGGCCACGCTGGCATTGATCGCGCAGGTGGGGCCGCCGGATTGGGCAATCAGCATGTTTCCAACCAGTTCAGACATAACGATCCTCGTGCAATCCCGGCGGGGTTGAAGTTGTCGTTGCGGGGGTAGCGCCGGGTCCAAAACCGCCGGGGGACAGTGCCAAACCCCACGCCGGACTGTCAAAGACGGATTTCCGCCGGGAGCGGTTGTCCCGGTGGAAAAATCGCCGGCGCAGGAGCCTCCCGCGCTTCGCCCTCGGGAGTCGGGCCGGCCCGGAAGGGAACCTGTTCAGCGCACCGACTCGTCGGGCGGCAGGCCGAGCTTTTCGTACAGCCCGCGGCGGGCGGCCTTGTCGCCTTCGAGGATTTTTCGCGCGTAGCGCGCCACGTCCGCGGCCCGGGCGCGCGGCACCACGATCACGCCGTCGCCATCGGCCACGATGACGTCGCCGGGGATCACCGTGACGCCGCCCACGACGACGGGGCGGTTGACCGACTCGATTTCGTTGCGGCCGGGCCGGATGCCGCGGCCGGGGCGCTGGAAGTAGAGCGGGATTTTCTCGGTGATGATCTCGTCGGTGTCGCGGGCGGTGGCGCTGGTGACCACGCCCACGCAGCCGCGCAGTTTCCAGGCCATGATGTTGTTCGAGCCGATCGAGCCCACGTCGCTGTCCGGGGCGTCTTCGAGCACCAGCGCCGTGCCGGGGCGCAGCAGGGGCGTGAACGGTTCGGGCGAGCGGCGGTTGTACCACTCGCCGGCCCAGCGGTCGTAGGCCTCGACGGGCAGCGGGCCGGGATGCGGTTGTTGGGTGGGCACGTATCGGGCGGTGACGGCGATGCCGACAAAACGGTGCGTGAAGCGCTCGGTGTCGCGCCACAACGGGCGGATGTCCGGCGACATCAAACCGCGCTGGGGCAGGCCCACGGCGTCCATGCCGTCGCACACGTCGGCCACGCGCAGGCCGGCGAAGAGCTCGAGCAGGGCGGCGTCTTCGGCGGCGGAAAATACCGGCGTGGCGATGTAGTTGGAGCCGGCGCACAGGGCGGCCACGGCGGGCGGTTCGGCGGCGCGGGCCGGCCGGGGTGGAAGCAGCGCCAGTCCCACGGCGATGAGGAGCATTTCCGGTTGAAACAGCCGGGAACGGCTCCGAAGGAGGGAGTTTTTCATGGCGGCAGTTTGGGGCGGGGCGGCCGGCTGTAAATGTCAAAGGCGCGGGGCGGCCGGGCGCGGTCCGCGCGGGGGCTTCTAGCGGGTTTATTTGCTGAAGACCCGGTGGGTGCGCCAGTGCTCGGTGACCATCCAGAGGTTGAGCGGGTACAGCAACTGGCCGCGCTTGACGAGCCGGGCGCTTCCGTCGGCAAAGGCGTAATTCGAGTAGCCCACGCTCGACTGGCGGCCGCCGCTGAGGTGCCGCGCCCGCTCGATTTGGTCCACGTCGTTGCCCTGGCCTTCGAAACAGTCCATGTAGAAATGCTCCGAGCCGGTGACCTTCTCCCCGAACACGATGGTTTGGGACGGCTGAGCGATGGCGCTTTCGGGGATGCTCTTGCCGCCGATGGACGCAAAGGGCAACCGCAGCATTTCTTGGAAGTAGTCGTTCCAGCCGTTGAAAATGAAGCTGCGCGGCGCGGCATCCGGCACGGGCGGTCGGGTGGGTGGCGGATTCGTCCGGCGCACGCGGTTGGTGGGATCGGTCGGGCACAGGAGCACCTTGAGGTCCTGATAGGCGGGCTGGAGCTGGGTGGGCCAGCGGTTCTGGGTAGCGCGGGGCGGGTACAGGCCGCGGTGGTCGCCGGCGTAAAGGATCACGGCCAGCATGAGCTGGCGCTGGTTGTTCTGGCAGAAGGCCACTTGCGCGCGCGCCCGGGCGCGACCCAGGGCCGGCAGGAGCAGCCCCGCCAGGATCGCGATGATGGCAATGACCACCAGCAGCTCGATCAAGGTGAAGCCACGGCGCCCGGTTTCCCGAGCGGCCGAAATCCCATCGGCGACACGCCGTTTTCCCGTGCGCTCAGGCCGAGCCGCCAGCGGCGCCACGGTGCGCTTGATTCGCTGAGAAACCCCGTGCCGTTTCATGAGGCAAAGTGGCTGAATTGACCGTCAGCCTAGGCGGGCAGCAGGAGCGGCGCAACACCTTGCTTGGGGCGGCGCTCGGCGCAGTGAGGGCTGGGCCGCCCGGATCGGAGGTTGATTTCAAACTTGCCTTTGGTTGCTTCATCCGGGACGCTGCCTTGGTAGCGGTTGAACCCACGCCGTTCGGTTGGCAGGAGCGCCAGGCGGCGGAGCGGATCAGTGGGTGCCACGTGGATTTTTTGCCATGAAAAATCGAAACCAAGCGGGCAGGTACTTTCAGCGCCAACCCCGTGGTCGGCGGTCAAGGCCCGGCCGGCGGAGCGGGTACGCCGCGTGGGCCACGGCGGGGGCGCTGGCCGGACTCAACGGGCAGGCGTTCGAGGCCCGGGACCTCCTGGCCTTCAACGCCGGGCCGGTGGTGCTCAAGCCGCGCTTCAGCTTCGTGACCAGTTACAGCGACAACGTTTACTCGCTGCCTGACAATCCGCTGTTCGAGCAACTGGGCCTGATTCAAAGCCGGGACGACTTCATCTTTGTGCTCAGCCCGGAATTGCGCGCGCGGCTGGGCCGGGAGGGCGGCGACCACCAGTTGGATTTCACGTACCGCTTCGACCAGTACCTGTTCGTGGACAACACCGACTCGGACTCGTCGAACCACAGCTTCAGTCTGGGGGCGGCGGTGACGGGCAGCCGGATCGAGTACGACACCCGCAACTCGATCCAAATCCTCAACAGCGTGCTCTCCGGTTACGAGTCCATCAGCGAGGGCGTGGTGCAGCCCAGCGGCAACGTCGAGCGCAACCAATACAACTTCAGCCACAACGTGGCCTACGTGCTGACCGCCAAAAGCCGGTTGCGGCTGGAGGGTTCGCTGAACCTGCGGGAGTATCCCGGGACCGGCCTGCAACAGGCCCGTTACTACGATTCGACCGACTGGCGCGTGCGGGCGGGCTACGACTACGCCCTGAGCCAGAAGTTGCGCCTGGCGGGGCTGGCCCACTACGGGCAACAGCTCCGGAGCGCGCCCACGGGCGGCGCGGACCTGTCGGATGCGGACATTTACGGCGGCTCGGTCACGGCCACGGGTAACCTCACCGCGAAACTTTCGGGCAGCGTCCGCGCCGGGTACGAGTTTCGCGACTTCGAGCAGGATGGCGGCTCCGATGGTTACCCCATTGTGGGCGTCAACTTGACGCAGCAATTCTCGGAGAAAACCTCGGCGTCGCTGAATTACAACCGCTCCGGTAGCGTTTCGGCGGGCACGGGCGCGGCCACGGTGGTGGACTCGGTGGGGGTGAGTTTCCAGCAGGTGCTGGGTACCGCGCGGCCCTGGTTTCTCAACGCCAGCGTGAACTACCGGCGCAACGAGTATGTGGACCAGGACCTGACGCTGGACAGCCTCCAGTTCACGGCGGGGGTGGCGCGGCAGTTGCGGCAGTGGGCCACGGTGTTTTTGAATTACAGCTTCGAGACGGCCAGCCGGTTTGCTTTTGATTACGAGGTCAACCAGGTTAGCCTGGGCCTGACGATTGGTTTGTGAACATGAAACCCTTTGCCCGGTTGCTTTTGCTGACGTTGTGCTGGTCCCTGGGAGCGCTCGCGCAGTCCGCCGCGCCCGCGGCGGGGACCGGTGACGACCGCCGGATTGCCCCGCAGGACCTGCTCGGCATCGTCATCGTCGGCGAGTCGGGTCTGCCCACCGACTACCGGGTCTCGGCCAGCGGGGAGATTCAGTTTCCGTTCATCGGCGTGGTGCAGGTCAACGGGCTCACGCCCCGCGAACTGGCGCGCAAGCTCGAACAAGAACTGTCCAAGGACTATTTCGTCAGCCCGGAAGTGCTGGTCACGGTCAAAGAATACCGGCAGGAATTCGTCATCATCATCGGCCAGGTCAACCGGCCCGGCAGCTTGCCGTTGTCCCCGGAGCAGCGCATGGACATCCTCGACGCCATCGCGCGCGCCGGCGGGCTGACCCGGCTGGCCAAAAACGAGGTGGAATTTACCCGCGACGGCAAACGGCAGACCTTCAAGCTCGACCAACTCAAGAAGGAAAGCGATCCGGCCAGAAAAATCTGGCTGCGGCCCGGGGACATTCTCGAGGTAAAAGAAGCGGTGTTCTGATATGGATTACGACTACGACCGGATGGGGGCGGCGCAAGGGATGGTGGGCGACGCCGAGGGAACCGAGGGCCCCAAGCTGAACCTGCGGCACTATTGGTACGTGCTGCTCGAACACCGCTGGTTGGTGATCATCACCTTCCTGGTGGTGCTGGCCTTGAGCGGGGTGTACCTGTACGCCGCGCCCAAAATCTACCGGGCCACGACCCGCCTGCAGATTGACCCGGAGTCCGAGTCCTCCCTGAACCTGGGCGGCCTGAGCGTGCAAAACGTCCAGGCCCAACAGGAATACCTCCAAACCCAGTACCGGAATTTGCTCAGTCGCAGCCTGCTCAACGTGGTCATCCGCAAGGAGCGCCTGACCGAAGACCCGCGGTACCAGAAACACGTGGACGTGGCCAAGGCCCTGGCCGACGACATCACTGTGGCCCCCATCCGCATGACCCGCCTGGTGGACGTGAGCGTCGAACACACGTCCCAAACGAAGGCCGCGTCCATTGCCAACACCCTGGCCACCGAATTCATCGAGTGGATGTCCGGCCAGCGCCAGGAACGCACTTCACGAATGCTCTTCTTCCTGCGCAACCAGGCGTCCGGCCTCGAGGGCGAGGTCTCCCAGGCCGAGCAGGACCTGCACAACTACCGGATGCGCACCAAATTCGTCTCGCTCGAAAAAGGTGACAGCATCATCGCCGAGGCGCTCAGCCAGGCCCAGGGCAAATACGTCGAAGCCAAGGCCCGGGCCCAGGTCGCCCAGACCGCGGTGGATGAACTGGACCGCCACATCCAGGAACAAAAGCCCCTGGAAACGTTCCCGCCCATCGCCAGCGACAGCCAGGTGCGCAGCCTTCAAGCCCAACTGGCGACGCTCGAAAACGAACTGGCCGGTCTGCTCAAACGCTACAAGGACAAGCATCCCACCGTCATCCAGGTCCGCTCACGCCTCGAGGAAACCCGCCAGGCCATCGAGCGCGCCGCCCGTAGCGTGGCCGAAGTCATCCGCGCCGAGGCGCGCCTGGCCAAAGCCAACGAAGCGGCCCACGCCGCGACGGTTGCCGACTGGGAAAACCGCCAGATGGAATGGAACCGGGTCAAGATGGAGTACGACGTTCTCTCCCGAAAGGCCGAGACCAAGAAGGCCCTCTACAATGCCATCCTCGCCAAGCTCAGCGAAATGGACATCGCCCAGAAGGACCGCGTTAACAACATCCGCCAGGTGGACCCCGCCGTGCCGCCGGCCACCTACGTCAAGCCGAACATCCCCATCACCCTGGCCCTGGGGGTTGTGGGCGGACTGGGCCTGGCGCTCGGGCTGGCGTTGTTCGTGAACTTCCTCGACGACTCGATCAAGAGCCAGGACGACGTGGAGACCTACCTGCGTCTGCCCTTCCTGGGCTACGTGCCCAACATCAAGTCCAACAGCCTGGTCGAGCGTTATCAGACCGCCCACCTCCACGCCCAGTCTAACACGGCCGAAAGCTTCCGCACCATCCGCGCGGCCATCACGCTGGGCAGTCGCGGCGACCGCTACCGCTTGCTGGCCGTGACCAGCAGCATGCCCTCCGAGGGCAAGTCCACCGTCGCGGCCAACCTCGCCATCGTCATCGCCCAAACCGGCATGCGCACGCTCTTGGTGGACGCCGACCTGCGCCGGCCCACCGTCCACAACGGCTTTGCTGTGCGCGGCGCCGCTGGGCTGGTTGCCTACCTGGATGGCAAGGCCGCCTCGGTGGAAGAAGTCGCCCAGCACACCGACGTCCCCAACTTGGACGTGGTCTGCTGCGGCAGCACGCCCTCCCAACCCTCGGAGATGCTGAGCTCGCGGCGCATGACCGAGTTCATCCAGGAAGCCAGCCGGACTTACGACCGGGTGGTGATTGACTGCCCGCCGGTCTCGGCCGTGAGCGACCCGCTGATCGTGGCGGCCCAGGTGGACACCGTGGTGCTGGTGGCCAAGTTCAACAAGGTGCGCCGGGAAATGGCCCGCAAGAGCGTTCAGCGGCTGCTCGACGCCGGGGTGCAGGTCTGCGGCGTGGTGGTCAACGACATTGATTTCGAGGGCCGCGACGCCTACTACTACTCCTACTACTACTACCAGAACCGGTACTACAAGGGCTATTACCAGCACGGGTCCCGGGGCGGGAAACGCCGCGAGACGCCGGAGGAAGAGCCCCAGCCCCAGCCGGCGGGCAAGGCGTGAAGCCGACTGGCCCGCCGCGGCTTACAGGAGCCCCAATTCCCCCACGATGCGCACCCCGTCGGGCGCGATGCCGCCGGCCAGGAGGTGCTCTGCGTTTTCCTCGGCGTAGCCGGGCAGGATGCGGGCCAGCGCCTCGGGCGAGGCGCCCA
>CAYXPA010000111.1:0-12239 GCA_964466945.1 uncultured Verrucomicrobiota bacterium
AGTCTTGTATCTGGATTTCCCTCTATCCTTGCCTGCAATGGTCTGGAGGGGTAGAGGAACCTGCCCTCCCGCCTGCAGGCGGGAGGGCAGGGGCGCGGGCGGGTTCGTTGCAGTCTGGCACGGGGCCTTAACCCCGTGCGCACGCAGCCAGAACCGCTCGCGCGTGTGTCCTAAACTCGAACCGTTGCTGGAGCGGCCCTGCCGGGCCAGCTCGCATGTGCAAGAATGAGTCAGAACACCATGAACACCACGATCTACGCAGGCTTGGATATTGCCAAGCACAACCTGCAACTCCACTGGGCCGGTCGGTTCTATGACCTGCCCCACAGCCCCGCCGGCCATCGCCGACTCGTCCAATTGCTGACCCGCCAGCCCGGCGCTCAGGTCATCTGCGAAGCCACCGGCGGTTACGAACGCGACGTGGTGGCCGCCCTCCCCCAAGCGGGCATCCCCGTCAGCGTCCTGAACCCCGCCCGGGTGCGGCACTTTGCCCGCGCCCAAGGCCAGCGCGCCAAGACCGACCGTCTGGACGCCGCCGTCTTGACCGCCTACGGCCAGGCCCTCCGACCCCCACCCACCCCGGCCCGATCCGCCCTCCAACACCAGCTGACCGAGCTGGTCCGCCGCCGCGCCCAACTGCTGGACCTCCTGGTGGCCCAGCGCCAGCAGGCCGCACAACTGACCTTGCCCTGCCTGCGTCGCCAAGCCCAGAGCTTGGTGCGCCGCTTGGAACGGGACCTCGAACAGATCGAAGCCCAACTGCAGCACCTGCGCCAACAAGAGGCGAGCTTGGACCAGCGGGCTAGAAAGCTGGAAGCCATCCCCGGGGTGGGCGCGATCACCGCCTTGGCGGTGCTGGCCGAGCTGCCCGAACTGGGCACGCTCAACCGCCGCCAGGCCGCCGCCCTGGCCGGCGTGGCCCCGCATCCGCGCCAGAGCGGCACCTGGCAGGGCCGCCGCACCCTTGGGGGGCGGTCGGGCCGCGGTGCGGCGGGCGCTCTACATGGCCGCGCTGGTGGCGGCCCGGGCCAACCCCATCCTCCGGCCCTTTTACCTGCGCCTGCGTGCGGCGGGCAAACCCGCCAAAGTGGCCCTGACAGCGGTGATGCGCAAACTGGTGATCCTGATCAACCATGTGCTCAAAAATCCCCACTTTGTCCTGGCAACGTAAATACCGTTGCTGCTGTATCGCGGGTTTCCAACTCGCCGACCTTCCGATATTGCAGCGCCTTCGTCCTCATGGAGCGCCGGCCGGCTGGAAGCCGGCGATACAGCAGGTTGGAAACCTGCGCTACCCCGTTTCCGGCAATTCCGGTGCCCAAAACGGGCGATACGACACTTCGGTATAGGCGCGGGCCAGGGAGTTAGCCGAGGCGTCAATGGCGTCCATGAGCTTGAGCGTGTAAGCGCCGTGTTGGACGCGCCGGTCGCGCAACTCCGCGCCCACCTTCCTGGCCCAGGCTTTCATCGAAACGTCCGGCTCGAGCATGAACTCGGCAAGCATGAGCTCCACCAACGGGCGGAACGGCTCCATGAGGTCGTACACCAAAGGCTCGGCCCGGTAGCGGGGGCGGTGGTGGACGCCCACTTGCGGGAGCAGGCCGTGAATGATGAGGCTGCGATGGCACAGGGCCGCCAGCACCGCATAACCGTAGTTGAGCATCTGGTTGGGCGGGGTGTTCTCGCGCCGGTCGCGTCGCGTGGCCGTCCAGCCGATAGCCGGGAAATACAGTTGCCAATAGCGGCGGGCGCAGTTGGCCTCGTCGAATTGGCCCCGTTCCAGGGCCAGTTCCAGGTGGGGGGAGCGGAGCTGCCGGCGCGCCAGCACGCGGGTTTGGTTGAGCGTTTTGACGCGCAGCATTTCCTGCCAGAGCCGGGCGTTGAGCCGGCGCGGGCGGGCGGTTTGCGTTTCGAAAGCTTTCAGGTCCACCACGCGGGCCAGCGGGGCGGTCCAGCCGCAGGGCTGGTAGCGCTCGTCGCAGTGCAGCACGAGGGCGTCCTTTTCCAGCACGCCGCTGAGGAAGCTGGAGGTGAGGGTGACGCCGCGGGCGGCGATGATGACGGCGCGCAGGTCGTCCAAGGGCAGGCGGCGCTCGGCCTGGTCCTGGGCGCGGCAGACGATGAACCCGCGCTCGCGGGCCAGCATTGCGCCGTGCTGGAAGACGTGGAGAACGTGATGGCTCATGATCGGGCAATCCGGCCGTTGCCGGCAGGTGGTGGAGGGTTTACGATGGCGGCATGAAACTGCGGCTGGTGGTGGAATACGACGCGGAAACCGGGCGCTGGGCGGCCTTTTTCCCCGAACTGCCCGGATGCGCCTCGGCCGGGGACAGCGAGGAGGAAGCCCTGCGCAACGCCCGGGAGGCGCTGGAATTGTGGTTCGAGCCGTCCCCGGCCTGCCCGGCCCGCTGAAAAACGTCGTCGAAAGAACCGGACTGCCGGTGGAGGCTTTTCGATAGCCGGGCCGGGTCGGCCTGGCGGGTTTTGCCCAAGCCGCCGCGGGGGGAAGAGGGCTGGCTGTGATCCATAGCGGGTGGCTGAGGTTCACGCTTTGCGCCGGAAACCGGCAGCCAGCAGTTTGGCCAAGTTGATCTCCGGACTTTTTTCGCTGGAAGCGCTGGTGACTTGGGCGCGGCCATCCTTCTTGATTGTGTTCAGCCGATATGTGCCGGGCTGGAGCACGAAGTCGCTGTGCGTGACCGGCTGGTCCAGTTCCACCAGACACATGCTTTGGAAAAACCCGACCAGCCGGCCGCCGGCGGCCAGCCGCTCGACTTCGGCTTTGACCGCGACCAGGGACTCGAACGGGCGCACCGGCCGGACGCGGGCGCGGCCGCGGCCGTCCACATAGACGAACTGGCCGCGATGCTCGCCCTTGCGGGTGCGGAACGCGCCGCAGCCGTCCTTGGAGAGGTCCTTGAATTCCGCCAGCTCTTCGTCCCGGTTGAGCGTGACCTTCAGGACCTTCCTGCCGGGCAGTTCCGGGCAAGTGCCGGCAGCCAGTGACCGGCAGAAGTTGTCCCAGGCGGCCTGGTCCGGGCCGGTGGCGACAAACGCCTCCAGGACGCGCCGGATGCGCGCGTCGCGCACGTGGGCGATCTGGTCTTTCGCGTAGGTCAGGTTGAAGACCGGGCGTTGGTTTTCCTGCTTGTAGGCCAGCTCACCGACCGACGCGCGCTGGACGATGACCGGCCGGCCGTTGTCCAGGCGGCAGCCATAGATCGTGTCGGCCAGCACGGACGGCTCGTAGGCCAGATGGCGGGGCACGATTTGTTGCAGGTGGCTGGCGAAGAGCGCCCGAATCCGCTGGTAATCCTCGCGGCCGTTGGCGTCGCGAAACGCCGCCGGGAAACGGAAGAACCCTTCCTTGTGCGGGTCGCGCGCCCAGTGGGGGATGAAGGTCATGACCATCGCGTCAAGGGCGTGGTGGCGGTCGTCATCGCGGTTTTTGACCTTCTTGGCCAGCACCTCCGGCGGGGTGTTTTCGCCGTAGAGCAACTTGTCGAGGCCGTATTTGGCACGCACGCGGGCCGTCAGGCCGCCGGAGACGACGATGACCCGCTTGACCGGCTGCGGGCCGCTGTAGTCCACGCCGTTCCGCCAGCCGAAGCGCAGGTTGACGATGGTCTGGGCGAGTTTGGAAATCCAGGCGGTCTCGGCCAAGGCGGTGTAGCGTTCGACCAGTTCCGGGGCGTCTTCGCGGGTGAGGAGCTGGACCTTCTTGCTGCGCAGGGTGGCGGCGCGGGCTTTGACCCGGGCCACGTAGGCGTCCCAGTCCGGCGTGCCGTGCAACCATTCGAACGGGGTGTGGTCACCCTTGGCCGCGTTGGTTTCTGCGGTGGTCAGCACATAATTGACCATTGCGTCCGGGCCGCCCCTGACGCGCGGCACGATGTGGTCAATGACATATTCATCCAGCCGACTGAGCGGCAGCGCCGTTTGGCGATAAAGACACCGGGCCTTGGACTGGCCGGTTTCATCGAAGACTTCACGCCCGTAGAGGCATTCGCCGCCCTGGGCTTTCCAAAGCTGGTACTTCAGGGCCGACAATGCTGATTCTGCGCCTGCTTGCGCAGCGACGCTCTGAGCTTCCTTTCGCTCGGCCTCACGTTGCCGCTGGAAGCTTTGCAACCGGCGTTTGGCTTCTTCCCCCATGAAATCCTCGCGGACGAACTCGATGACGATGGCCTCGGGCACGCCGAAGCCGGGCAGGCCTTCGCGGGCGTCGCCAAACCGAAGTTCTCTCAGCCGCTCGTCGAAGACGCCCAGCCGATGCCGGACCACGGGGTCTTTGATCGTGCCGAGCAGCTCGCGCACAGCGGCGTCGGCGTCCAACCGGCCGTTCTCGGTGTGCCGCTGCTGCAGGGCTTCGAGGGTCTGGGCCGGGATGAAGAGGTTTTCCCAGCAGTCCGGGCTGCCGTTGTCCTTGCGCATCTGAGGCAGGAAGTTCAGCTCCGAGACCAGCAGGCCGCGCTTGCGGTTCTCGGCGTCCTCCTGTTTGCGCCGGGCTTCGTTTGAGGCTGTGGAGTCGTCAAAGATGGCCAGCGGTTTATCCGGGGCAGGACCGAGTCGTTGGAGCAGGTCCGGCTCGCGCCGCACCAGCCGGGCGTGGAACGCGGATGGGGCGTCGCCGGAGAGGATCAATTCCTTGAGAATGCGCAGAGCCACACGCGAGTAGGCGCTGCGGCCGGAGGTGCGGGGCGCTTTGACTTCCTCATGGCCGGGCAGGGGGCGCAGGACCTTCCCCTCGGCTGCCTGTTTGGCCTGTTTCCAAGCCGCCGCGGCCCTTTTGACCAGCGGCAGCAAATGGGCCGGCAAGGCAGTCTGCGCAGCCCGCCGCCCTCCGGCCACGGCGTGCAGCAGGGCCTCAGCTTCTTCGGCGGTAAGCGAACGCGACGTGCCGTTGTCCGAGACGGTGAGGCGGGCAAGGCCCTTGAGACACTCTGCTTCCGCGGCGAGTTTCGGCCAGTCGGACGGGTTGATGGCGAAGCAATTGGCCACTTTCTTGGGCCATTCTTTCACCGGTTCGCCTTCCGGGTTGAGCAGCGGCAGCGTCTTGAGTCGGCGTTGGGCGAAGGCGAAGATGTCGCGGACTTCCCCGACGGTAAGCTTGCGCTGGCCTTTGTCTGCGTCGGCCACCAGCAGGTTCTTGAGCTTGAGCAGGAGCGTCACCTCGCTGGCCAGGAGCGAGTCGGGCACGAGCTTGCCGGTCAGCCTGCCGGCGCGATCCTTTTCAAGGCGGGCGTCCACCTTGCAGGCGTGGTAGCGCGGTATCAGCACGCACGGAGCAAGGATCCGATTGTCGAACTTGGGGGTTTTCTGGCCGAGGGCGGCCATCCATTCCTCGAACGTGCCGATGCGGATGCCGGCTGCGCGGCGCTGGTTCAGGAAAGCTTCGAAGGAGGTTTCGTCGGGCTGGCCAGCCGGGCCGTCGCAAAGAAACTCGCCGAAGGTGCGGGCGCGGACAGGATAGGTCAGTTCCTGGCCGGTGACCGGGTGGGGGAATTTCCACCCGTCGCGTTGCCAGCGCTCGAAAGCCTGTTGGAGTTGGGGCAGCATGGCGGCGGCGTTGTTGCCCAGGGCGATCAATTCCTTGCGCACGTCGGCGCGGTCGAACCGGACGTTGCGGGTGCTGGCGGCGCGGTGGTCGGGACGCAGGCGCAGGTGGTCGGGCTGATCGGGACTCCACAGGCCCATGTGGAGGGCGTCGTAGTAGCAGGGAAAGTGGAATTCGGCGGGCACGGCGCGTTTGAAGTCCGGCCACTTGCCGGCGGCCTCGCGGTAGCGGGGGTCGGCTTGTTCGAGTTTCTTTTCCTCTTCGGCTTCCAGTTCTTCGGGCGTCTTGCCCCGGGCGCGGGCTTCCTTGATGGCCCACGGGACGCGGCCGTAGCCGCGTTTTTGCATGGCCGAGCGGAGGGCCTTGTAAACCTGCCAGTGTTCAAGCGGCGGGTCGCCGGGTTTCCAGCGGAGCAGCTTGATGCGCAGCAGACAGGAGGTGTAACAGAGGTTCGCGCCGGCTGCGTCCGAGGGCGCGCCGTCCCGGGTTTTCTCGCCCAGCGCCGGGGCGAACTCGCGTTCCAGCCGGTAGTCGGCCCGTCCGACCAATGCCCAGTGCCCCTGGTCGAAGAGAGGCTGGCCGGTGTCGTCGCGCTTGGGGGGCAGCGCACAGACCAACGCGGTCTGGCGGGTCCGAAGCACCTCAAGCCCCGCAGCCTGCCAGACGGTTTCCAGCCAGCGCTCGCGTTCGCGGTGGGCCTGGCGGACTTTCAGGGCGCGGTAGCGGCTGGCGGGCGTGCCCGCCTGGCCGGCCGGGCCGCGCTGCGCCAGTTCAGGCGGCAGCAGCAGGGTGGCGGCGAGGGGGAACTGATTGGTTTGAAGGTCGCGGACGGCTTCGCCGAGTGAACCCTTGCCCAGGTCGAAAGCCCAAATCGTTGCCGGGGTTGTCATTCCACGGAGGTTAAACGCTCGAGGGGCGTGGTCAAGACGAGCCGCGGGTGTGACCTCGATGCGGGTGGAACTCCACCGACACAATGATGACACGGCGCCGTCGAGGCCGTCAGGCCCACCCCCGGCCCTACCACCAAGACACCAAGGCACGAAGACAGACCGGAGATTCGCCCGAAGGCTTCCGCGCCGCGCGCTCATTTCTCACTTCTCACTCCTCTCTCCTCGAACCGTCGCTCCATCGCCTGTGTTTTCGAGGCGGGTGGCGCATATCATTTTCTGACAGTGGGTCGCCGGGGGGCGCTGCCGCAGCGCGGACTTCCAAGTCTGCCGTACCGCGGATTTCCAATCCGCCAACGCGGCGAACTCCCGGCCGGTAGCGACCGGTCTGGGCCGGCCGACCGGAAGTCGGCGATACGGCAGGTTGGGAAACCTGCGCGACGCCCGAGATTCCCGCCCGCCATATACTCAAATGCACCCCTTGGCGGGGGCGGGCGGCTCGCGGCGGTTGACCGTTGCGGGAGCGGGCCGAAGAATGCCCGACATGTTGTCGCTCTCGCGCACCATCGTTGGCGTCGGGCGGGCCGTGGGACTCGCCGCGGGGCTCGGGGCGTTGGGGGTCGCCCTCGGGACCGCGCAGGCCGCCGAGCCGGAGGCGGACCCGAGCCAGTTGCCGCGGCTGCCACCGGTGGAGGCCACCGAGGCGCTCCGCACTTTCAAAGTGCGCCCGGGGTTTCGTCTGGAATTGGTCGCGGCCGAGCCGCTGGTGCGCGACCCCATCGAGCTGTGCTTTGACGAGGAGGGCCGCATGTTCGTGGTCGAGATGATTGACTACTCGGAGTTGCGCGACGCGCGGCCGCACCTGGGGCGCATCCGGCTGTTGGAAGACACCGACGGCGACGGTCGCATGGACCGCAGCCGGGTCTTTGCCGATGACCTGCCCTGGCCGACGGCGGTCTTTTGGGCCAACGGCGGCGTGTACGCGGCGGCGACGCCGGATGTGTTTTTCCTGCGGGACACGGACGGCGACGGGCGGGCGGACCGGCGGGAGGTGGTGTTCACCGGGTTTGCCATTGATTACGCGCCGTACCGGACCAACCAGCTCAACATGCAGGCGATGCTCAACAGCTTTCGCTGGGGGCTGGACAACCGCATCCACGGGTGCACCGCGCCCAACGGGGGCGAAATCACCTCACCGCGCTGGCCGGCGGGGCACACGGTGAACGTGCGCGGACGCGATTTCGCGTTCGATCCGCGCACGCTCGTGCTGGAGGCCGAGGCGGGCGGGGGGCAGTACGGGCTGGCCTTCGACGACCGCGGGCGGCGCTTCACCTGCAACAACAGCGATCACCTGCGCGTGTTCATGTACGAGGCGCGTTACGCGGAGCGGAACCCGCATTTCACGATGCCGCCGGCGCTGCAAAGCATCGCCGCGGACGGCCCGGCGGCGGAGGTCTTCCGCACCAGCCCGGAGGAGCCGTGGCGGGTGTTGCGGACCCGGTGGCGCGTGGCGGGGCTGGTAGCCGGGCCGATCGAGGGCGGCGGCCGGGCGAGCGGCTATTTCACCAGCGCCACGGGCCTCATGGTTTATCGCGGGGACGCCTGGCCGGAGGAATACGTGGGCGACGTGTTCATCGCCGATTGCGGCAGCAATCTGATTCATCACAAGAAACTCCGGTCGGAGGGCGTGGCGCTGATCGGCGAGCGGCCGGCGGACGAGCAGCGCACCGAGTTTCTCACCAGCACGGACACGTGGTTTCGACCCGTCCAGATGGCCAACGGCCCCGACGGCGCGCTCTACATCATGGACATGTACCGCGAGATCATCGAGCACCCGTGGTCGTTGCCCCCGGGCATCAAGAAACACTTGGACCTGACCGCCGGCAGCGACCGCGGGCGCATCTACCGCGTGGTGCCCGAGGGGTTTCAACCGCGCCCGCCCCCGCGCCTGGGCCGGGCGAGCACGGCGGAGCTGGTGCAGACGCTCGCCCATCGCAACGCGTGGCATCGCGAGACCGCCGCCCGGCTGCTCTACGAGCGCCAGGACCGCGCGGCGGTGCCGCTCCTGGAACAACATCTTCGCGAGGCCGCATTCCCCCTGGGGCGACTGCACTCGCTCTACGCCCTGCAAGGCCTGGGGGCGTTGACGCCGCGGCATCTGCTCGGCGCGCTGGCCGATCCGGATGACCGCGTGCGCGAACACGCCGTGCGGTTGAGCGAGCCGTTCTTGAAAGCGCCGGATGGCGACCGCGTTTTGCTGGCGAAGCTCCTGACGCTGGCCGAGGACCCCAGCCCGCACGTGCGCTATCAACTGGCCTTCACCTTGGGCGAAACCCGCGCGCCGGAGCGGCTCGAGGCCCTGGCCCGGATTGCCCGACGCGACGCTGGAAGTCTCTGGACCCGCGCCGCAGTGCTCAGTTCCCTGGCCGAAGGCGGGGCGGAGATGTTTGAGCGGGCGAAAACCTGGTTCGCGCCGGTCGGTGGAGAGGCAGCGCCCGAGGCGGGCGCATACGAGTTTTTGCGGCAGTTGGTGCAAAAGCTCGGCGCGCGCAACCGGCCGGAGGAGATCGCCGCCGTGCTGGGCTTTGTCGAACAGGCGCCGCCGGCGGTGGCCTTCACGTTGGTCCACGCGCTGGGGGAGGGCGTGCAACAGGCCCGCGGGCGGTTGGACACGGCGCGCTTGCGCCCCGTGCTCGAGCGCGCGGCGGCCGTGGCCGCAGACCCGGCGGCGCCCGAGCCCGACCGGGTGCAGGGGATCGAATTGCTGGGGCTGACCGACTACGCGCGCTCGGGCGAGCGGTTGGTTGCGTTGCTGGACCAGAGCCAGCCCCAGGCAGTGCAACTGGCCGCGGTGCGCACCTTGAACCGCTTTCCTGACCCCGCGGTGGGGCGCGCGCTGGCCGAGCGTTGGCCCGGCTTTACCCCGCGGTTGCGAGCGGCGGTGTTGCCGGTGCTGCTGGCTCGGCCCGAGCGCGCGCGCGCCCTGTTGGACCAGGTCGAGGCCGGCGTCATCCGGCGCACCGAACTGGACTCGACGCAACTGGACTTCCTGATGAACCACCGGGACGCCGAGCTGCGCGCCCGCGCCATCCGGCTGCTGGCCGGCGCGGTGGCCGGGGACCGCGAGGCGGTGGTGGGAAAATTCCGTCCCGCGCTGAGCCTGGGCGGCGACGCCGGGCGCGGTCGAAAAATTTTTGTCGAGCGTTGCGCCTCCTGTCACCGGCTGGGCGGGGAGGGCTTTGCCCTGGGGCCGGACCTGGTGAGCGTGCGTAACGCGGGCAAGGAGAAGATGCTCATCAACATCCTGGACCCCAGTCGGGAGGTGCTGCCGCAGTATCTGGCCTATGAGGTGGAAACCCGCGACGGCGAGAGCCTGCTGGGAGTGCTGGTTCAGGAAACCGCGGCGCAGGTGACGTTGCGCCAGGCCTACGGCCGGGAAGTCGTGGTGCCGCGGGCGAACATCGCCACGATGCAAAGCCGCGGCAAATCGCTCATGGCCGACGGCCTCGAGGAGGGGCTCGGTCCGCAGGATCTCGCCGACCTGCTCGAGTTCATCGGCACCGCGCCGTAACGCGCGTGACGCGGCGACGGCTGGCGCGGAGGACAGCTTCGATCCAGTTTGGGGTTCGGCGCTGTTTCCCGCACCCGGGCCTGGCTTGGGGACCGTGGATCGGGTTGGTGACTTCCCGCGCTGACCTTGCCTGACCAGGGTTTGCGGCGCGAGGCGAGGTAGCGCGCGCGATCAGGCGCCGACGGGTGGAAGTGAATGTTCCAACAGGTTGCTTCACAATCGTTTCTGAATCCACGGGGGGCCATTTATAAAAGTTGAAGTTTCCATGAAAAAGCCCTTGACACCATGGAAAGCATCAGCAAGAAAATGCCGCAGCAAGCAGCCGCTCGTCCGATGACCCGCAGCCGCGACAACTTCTTGTTGTTCTTGGTGAGCGCGGGTCTGTTTTGTCTCACCGCGCAGGTGCCGGTGCTCTTGCCCCATCAAGGTCGGTTGGCGGTGGGCGAGACCTTTTTTCACGGCGAGGGCCGCTTCAAGTTCGCCCTGGTCAACGCCGACGCCTCGCTGACCTATTGGCGCAACGCGCCGGATGCGGATGCCGACGGCCAGCCGGACGAGGCCGTCAGTCTGCCGGTCAACCACGGGCTTTACACAGTGTTGTTGGGCGACCCCGGCCTGCCCCACATGGCGCCGCTGGCCGCCACGGTGTTCGCGCAGCCGGAGCTGTATTTGCGGGTGTGGTTCGACGACGGCGCGCACGGCTTCGAGCGGCTGGCGCCGGACCAGCACGTGGTGCCCGCCGCTTACGCGCACCTGGCGGCCACCGTGCCCGCTGGGGTCATCACCCCGGACAAGCTCGCGCCCGAGACGCTCGAGCCGTTGTTGAACCAACTCGCGCTGCTGACCGCGCAACTGCACGCGCTGTCCAACCGGCATGAATCCCTCGCCGGGGCGGTGCGCTCGGGCCTGCCGCCCGGCGTGCCGGTGCTTTCCCCGCGGGCGAACGACCCGGCGCTGCTGGCGGAGGGTCTCAACCCGGTTTTCCGCCAGCCCGCGCCCGGTTGGCAGGCCGGAGCCGCGACCGGAGCGCCCGCCGCGCGCTACGGACACACGGCGGTCTGGACCGGCTCGGAGTTGCTCGTCTGGGGCGGGAACCTCTCTGCCAACGAGTTTTCCGGTGCGGGCAGCCGCTATCGGCTCGACTCCGACGCATGGTCCGCCTTGCCCGGTTTCAACGCGCCCACGGCGCGTGCCGGCCACGGTGCGGTTTGGACCGGTCAGGAGATGATCCTCTGGGGCGGTTTCGCGAACGGCAGTTACTTGAACAGCGGCGCGCGGTTCAACCCCGACACTCAGACCTGGAGTTCGCTTGCCACGACGGGCGCGCCGGCCGGACGCGACGGACACGTGATGGTCTGGACCGGGGCCCGCCTGCTCGTGTGGGGTGGTCGCAATGCCGGCGGCTTGCTCGACGACGGGGCCTTGTACGATCCGGCGACCGACACGTGGGCCGGGCTGTCGGTGAGCGGGGCGCCGGCGGCACGGTTTGGCGCGGCAGCAGCCTGGACCGGGGATAGCCTGCTGGTCTGGGGCGGGCAGGGACAAACCGGGGAGTTGAACACCGGCGCGCGCTTGCGTTTTAACGAGTCGGGCCAGCCGGTCAGTTGGGAGGCACTGCCCACGACCGGCGCCCCGTCCGCGCGCACGGGCCAGAGTGCGGTTTGGACCGGCCAGCAGTTCCTCGTCTGGGGCGGGCAAGGCAACGGAGTGTTGCTGGGCGATGGCGGCCGCTACGACCCGGCGGCGGGTACTTGGCAGCCGCTTGCCGTCACCGGCGCGCCGACGCCCCGCCAGCTTCACAATGCCCTCTGGACCGGGCGTGAAATGCTCGTCTTGGGCGGCGAAACCGCGACAGGAGCAACCGCCTCCGCTTATGCGTACTCACCCCAAGCCGATTCCTGGCGCGAGTTGAGCAACGCCGGAAATCCTCCCGCCCGCCACAGTGCCGCGGCCGTTTGGATCGGGACGGAAGCCCTTGTTTTCGGCGGGCGGGTCGGCAGCACGGCCCTGGCGGCGCTGTATCGGCTGAACCCGCAACCCGATTGGTACTTCTACCTCAAGCCCTGAATCTCCCATGCGCAACGGTTTCACCTTTCACCCGTCGTGCACCCCTGGCGCTCTGACGCCGCGACGGGGTTCTCGGCGGCGGTTCTCATTGGGCCTTGACTCGTTGAACCTAGATTCCGCAGTTGAGGTTCAGCCGGAGGCGGGTTGAAAGAAGGGT
>CAYXPA010000112.1:0-12130 GCA_964466945.1 uncultured Verrucomicrobiota bacterium
CCCGGCCGGGGCAATCTCCGGTGGGGCGAGACTCCGTCGAGCCCAACACCGTCGCGGTCCGCGGCCGGGTGGGCGGCGCCGGCGCAGCGGCGCCCTACCGAATCAGAAGTGAGCAGCGAGGAGTGAGGAGTGAGGCGAGGGAAGACGGATACCGGATGCCGGATGCCGGAGCCGGATACCGAAGGTCCGACGCGAAGCCGGGAAAAGCGGCCGCAAGCGGCCGCACTCCATACGCTGGCGCGCGGTAGGGCCGCGCTGCGCCGCGGCCGTGTGGGTGGCGCCGACGCAGCGACGCCCTACCTCGCGAAGCGTATGGAGTGCGCCGGCTGGCCGGCGCTATGGACGGGCTCGTATACCGGATGCTGGATACCGGATACCTGAGCCGGATACCTAAGCCGGATACCGAAGGTCCGACGCGAAGCCGGGAAAGCGGCCGCAAGCGGCCGTACTCCAAGACGCTGGCGCGCGGTAGGGCCGCGCTGCGCCGCGGCCGTGTGGGCGGCGCCGACGCAGCGACGCCCTACCTCGCGAAGCGTGTGGAGTGCGCCGGCTGGCCGGCGCTGTCGGGTGGCATCGCGCCGATTGGCAGTCGGCGATACGGCAGGTTGGCAGCCTGCGCTACGAGGCAAGGCCGACGGCGGGGCACCGTCGGCAGCACGCGGGGCGCGTGCGCTCCCCCCCACCGTAGTCGGCGGCTGGTAGTCGCCAGCAACGGCCTGGCAGGCAGTTCCACCCAGGGGAAAAGTAGTGACAGGTCGCCTCCGAAGACGGCTTGGCCGGCCGGGCCACCCGGAACCAACCGAGTCGCTCCGGCTCAGAGCTTGTGGCTGGCGGAGTCGCCCAGGCTGCAGGTGGGCGGGACGCCCACGGCGTTGTACGAGTAAGTGCCGCCAGCCGGGCATTCGGGCGCGCCCTTCTTGAGCATGGCGTTGATGGCCGCCTCGTCCACCGCGTCGCCGTTGGCCTTGCGGTTTTCGGCCGCCCAGGCCTCTTTGGCGCTGTCAATGGCCTGGAGGTTCATGATGCAGGCCTGGCGCTGGGCGTTTTGGCGCATCTTGGCGAAGTTGGGGATGGCGATGGCCGCCAGCAGGCCGATGATGGCCACCACGATCATGATCTCGATCAGGGTGAACCCGGAGCGAGCTTGTGCTGCAATACGCATAGGCAAAACGTCGTCGCTGCGCCGCCTCGAGTGCCGGCCCCGCAGGTCGGGCGGCCGCGGCCTGTGGTGCTTCAGAGTTACGCCCCGGACCGCCGGCTTGTCAACGTTCCCGGGCAGGGACCGGGACTGGAACACCGCGTCCGGGCCGAAGTTGCCCGCCGCCCGGCTCAGGCGTTGGCCCGGAGGATTTCCCGGGCCGCCGCGCACACCGCCGCGCGCAGTTCCGGCGGCTGGAGCACGGTGACTTCCCCGCCCCAGCCCAGCACCCAGCGCTGAATCTCCACCAGGCTGGACAAGCGCAGGCGCAACTCGACCCCGCCGTCCGCCCGCTCGCGCAGTTCCTGCGAGGGATGCCAGCGTTTCTCGCGGATGTAGTCGCTCACTCGCGGCGTAAAGCGCAGCGCCACGTCGAAACGGCCCTCGGCCGAATGCACCCCGAAACTGTCCCGCAGCCGGGCGTCCATCGAAAAACCCGCCGGCCGCGTGAAGGTCCGGCCGGTAGGGCGCAGCGCGTGGATGCGACCCGGCACGAAGGTGCGCACCGCGCGGCGGAGATGGTCGTAAGCGAAGAGGTACCATTCGCCGTTGATGTTGGCCAGGTGGTAGGGGTCCACCACCCGCGACTCGGGCGCGGCGCGGCCCGGCTTGCGGTAGGCGATCTCGAGCTGCTCGCGCCGCAACGTGGCCCGGGCCAGGCCCTCGAAGATGTCCCGATCCAGGAGCGGCTCGACGCGCGTGCGGAAGGAGATGGTTTGGTCCCAGTCGGCCAGGTGCAGCGACACGGTGTCCGGCAGGGCGGCGGCCATTTTTTTGAGGGCGCTCAGCAGCGGTTTCTCGAAGCTGGTGCCGCGGTACTGCTGGACCGCCTTTTCGGCCACGACCAGCGCGAAGAGTTCGCCCTCGGTGATCTGGAGCGTGGGGAAGGCGCTGACCTCCTGGGTGTAGAAGTAGCCGTGCCGGCGCGGGTCGTACTCGAGGGGCAGGTTGAGGCGGTCCCGCATGAACTCGAGGTCGCGCTGGATGGTTTTGACGCTGACCTCGAGCGCGCGCGCCAGGGTCGAAGCGTTGGGGAAGTCGCCCGCGGCCAGGGCCTGGTGGATTTGCAACATGCGCTGCAACGGCGGCCGGGCACGGGGCGGGGCGCCCGCGCCGGCGTCAGGCAAGGCAACGGGCGCGGGGGCGGGCGAGGCGGTTGGGCGCTTCATGCCCGAAGGTGTGCCAGTCCGCCGGCGCCGAGGCGAGCGGATTTGGCCGGCGGGGACGCCGCGGCGCACCCCCGCCCCGGATCACGGCCAGGGCGCGGTGAAGCGCCAGGTTCCGGACGGCACTTCGAGCGCCAGCCCGCCCTCGATCTCGCCCAATCGGCGCACGCCCTTGACCCGTCGCAAGGAGCGGCCGCTTTCCCGCACCCCGGCCGGGTCGCGCGCGGGCAGCCACACCGTGGCGCTCACGTTGGCCGGCACGGTCAGGTCCAGCGCAAACCGCCCTCCGACCACCCGCCAGTGCACGCGCACCGGGCCGGTCAGCGAGTCATACCGCGCCCGCACCCAGGAGAGGGCGGGGTGTTCCGGGTTGCTGCCCGGGGTGGGCGGCCGGGGCCGGATGAACAGGCGGCGGAAGCCCGGGCCATCCGTGTCCAGCCCCGCCAGCGTGCGAAACATCCACTCGCAGACGGCGCCGAAGGCGTAATGCGAGAAGCTGTTCATGCTGGCGTTTTGGTTGCCCGCGATGCCGTTGAAGCCGTGCTCGTGGGTGAAGCTGTCCCAGCGTTCCCAGATGGTCGTGGCGCCGTTTGCGACCTCGTACCCCCAGGAGGGGAAGCGCCGGCTTTGCAGTAATCGCGCCGCCAGGTCGTGCTGGCCGGTGGCGCTGAGCGCCGGCAGCAGCGGCCGCGTCCCCAAAAAACCCGAGGCCATGCGCACGTCGTTGGTGCGGATTTTCTCCGCCAACCGCGCGCCCGCCGCGCGCCGCAAGGGCTCGGGGATCAGGTCCGCCTCCAGCGCCAGGGCGTAGGCGCTCTGGGTGTCCACGGTCAACGTGCCGTCAGGGCGGAGGTATTTCGCGGCGAAGGCCGCGCGGGTGCGCTCGAATTCTTGCTCATAGGCCGCGGCTTCTTCGCGGCGCCCCAAGCCCGCGGCCATTTCGGCCATGGCCCGGCGGGTGAGCGCCAGGTAGGCGGTGTCCACGAATTCGAGCGGTGTGGGCTCGTTGAGGTTGAGCCAATCACCCCAGGGATTGGCGTCCGGGTGCACCACGCCCAGGTCGTTCGTGGCGCGGCTGTGCCGCCAGGCCATGAACCGGGTCATCGCCGGCCAGAGGCGCTCGAGCAAGCGGGTGTCGCCGTAGGCCTGCCAGCAGGCGCGGGGCACCAGGATGCCGGCATCGGTCCAGGCGGTGGCGAAGGCCTTGCCGTGCTGGAACGGCCAGGGGCAGTAGTCCGGAAACGGCCCCTCGGGGAGCTGGGCTTCGACCACCTCGCGCAGCCACTTGGTGTAAAACGCGGCCACGGCGGCGTTGTACGTGGCGGTGCGGGCGTAAATCTGCGCGTCGCCCATCCAGCCCAGGCGCTCGTCGCGCTGCGGGCAGTCGGTGGGCAGTTCGAGGAAATTCGCCCGCTGCGTCCACACCACGTTTTGGAAGAGCCGGTTCACCATCGGGTCCGAGCACACGAAGCTGCTGGTCAGGGGCGTGGCCGAGTGCAGCACCACGCCCGTCACCGCTTCCGGCCCGGGCGCGCCCGGATAGCCGCTGAGCTCGACATATCGGAAGCCGTGGAAGGTGAAGCGCGGCACGTACACCTCGCCCGCCGGGTCGCCGCGCAGGGTGTACGTGTCCGTGGCGCGCGCCTGGCGGAGGTTCTCGGTCATGAGCCGGCCGTCCGGGTGCAACATCTCCCCGTGCCGCAGCCGCACCACCGTGCCGGCCGGGCCGCGCACTTTCAGGCGCACCACCCCGGCGGAGTTCTGGCCCAGGTCCACGATGTACGTGCCATCCGGCCGGGGCGTGACCGCGCGGGCGGGCAGTTCCTGAATGAACCGCACCGGCGGGGCGGGGTAGGCCTCGAGCACGGCCGGCCGGACAAACCCGAACTCCTGCTCGTGCGTGCCGGCGCCGTCGGTGAAAGGCGCCTTTACGCTCCCGTTGTCGGCGGCGCGGAGGGCCGGTGCCCAGGTCCACGGCTGCTCCGGGCCGGGGCCGGGGACCCGCAACGCCGGCGGCCGACACCAGTTGGGGTCTTCGCGCCGGGCGTCGTAGGCCTCGCCCATGAGCAAATCGGCCTCGCGATACGGGCCGTCCGCGCTGACCTCCCAGGCGGGATCGGTGCCCACCACCTGGCGGGCGCCGTCCTCGAACTCGATTTCGAGCTGGGCCCGCCACGCGGGGGTCTTGCCGTAGATGAAGCGGCCCACTTTGTGCGGCCCGTAACCGGCCAGGCGCCCGTAGCCGAGGTAACCGGCGTACCAGCCATCGGCCACGACCGCCCCCACGACGTTCGTGCCGGGCTCGATCAACTCCGTGACGTCGTGCGCCCGGTAGTACACGCGCCGGCGGTAATCGGTCCACCCCGGCGCGAAAAAGTCCTCGCTGGCGCGCCGCCCGTTGAGCCAGGGCTCGTAAATGCCCAGCGCGGTCGCGTACAGCGTGGCGCGGCGGACCGGCTTGTCCGGCACGGCGAACGCGCGCCGGTAAAACCGCGCCGGCGGCAGGTGCAACCGCTCGCGGTCGGTGGGCAACGGGGTCGGGTCGCGGTAACTGATCCACTCCGCCTGCCAGTCGGCCGGGTCGAGCAGACCCATCGTCCACGACGCCACGTCGCTCCAGCGCGAGACCCGGCCGTCCTTGTCCCAGACGCGGACCTTCCAGAAACAGCGTTGGCGGGACGCGAGCGGGCGGCCGGCGTATTCGATGTGAGTGGTGGTGTCACCGGCCACGCGTCCGGAATCCCACAGGTCCGCCCGGTCCTCGCGCAAGAACCGGGGCGAGCTGGCCACGAGCACCTGCCAGGCGGTCTGGCGCTGGCCGCGCTCGTCGGACTCGAGCTGCCAAAACAACCGCGGCCGGGGCGTGTCCACCGCCGCGGGGTCTTCGAGAAACTCGCACCGGAGCTGGGTCACCAGCGGCGGCGCGGCCAGGCTGGCCGTGACCGGGCCGGCGGCCAGTAGGAGCGTCACCGCGATTCGAGGCAGGGATGGGTGCATGGCAAAGCGCCGCCAGCTTGGCCGCGCGGTCGGTTCGGTTCAATCGTCTTTCCGGGTCGGGTTCCGGGCGCGCGGTTTCCCGGTTGCTCGCCCGGGCCGCTCCGGCCTAGACTGACCGCGCCTGGCCCGGCACAAGGGCTCCCTCCGGCAACTCCTCCCCGGACATTCCCCCGCCCCGGCCATGCCTCGAGTTGTGGTCGCACCGTGACCGACTGACCATGAACACAGCTTCGACCTGCCCGCCCACCCGCGGCCCCGCCCGGCCGCCCGAAACCGCCGCGCGTCCGCGCGTTGTGCTCCTGGCCGTCGCCGGCGGCTTGCTCCTCGGAGCGCAGGCCGCCGAGCCGCGGCCCGCGCTCCAAACCACCCTCTCGGCCGCCGTCAGCGAGCGTTTCGACAGCAACATCATGCTGCAAAACGACGGCCCGCTCTCGCGCCTGCACTCTTGGGTCACGTCCGTTCAGCCGATGGCGGGCCTCGAGTGGTCGCCGCCCGGCGCCGCGTCGCTCAAGCTCGGCGTCCAGTACGCGCCGGACTTCACCTTTTTCCACGAACGCGACGAGGAATCGTACCTGCGGCACACGGGCCTGCTACGGCTGAGTTTGAAAGAGGGGCCGTGGACGGCCAGCGCCCAGGCGCGCGCGCAGTTTACCGACGGCAGCACCGAGGGGCCCGTCTGGTCCACCCCGGACCAACCCGGCTTGCCGCCCGCGTTGGGCGGGCCGGAGGTGCGGTATCGGCGGCGCAACTTTTATTGGCAATCGCCGCTCGAGGCCCGCTACGACCTGCCGCGCGCCTACCTGCGCGGCGTGTTCGAGGCGCGCCTTTGGGACATCATGACCGACTTCAAGCTCGTGCCCGGCGCGTTTTACCAGAACTACATGGACCGCACGGACGTGAACGGCGGCGTGGACCTGGGCGGGAAACCGGGCCGGGGCTGGGAAACGGCGGTGGGCTACCGTTTCGGCCACCAGGACCAGGAGCGCCTGCCAGCGGGCTTGCCGTTCACGTACCAAAACGACTACCACCGCGTGCTGGGCGTGTTGAACGCCAGCCCGGCCCGGTGGCTCAAGTTCGGCGGCGAGCTCGGGCCGAGCTTCCACCAGTTCAGCCCCGCCAGCCTGCCGCCCGGCGCGCGCGACACCGAGACGCTGCTCTACTTCCAGGCCAACGCCACGCTCACCCTGAGCTCGAACACCACCTTCAAGGCCGTGGCCTACCAGCACCTGCTGCCTTCGACCGCCGGCCGCGCCAACTTCCAAAACATCCGCGCCACCGGCACGCTTGAACACCGCTTCCACCCCGCCGTGCGAGGCAGTTTCCGCTTCGACCTCCAGGAGTACGACTTTGTGCGCGGTCTGGCCCTGCGCGACGAGGTTTTCACTGCCGAAACCCGCCTCGAGTACGCGCTCAACCGCCACCTCACCCTGGCCGCCTGGTACGCCCACGAATGGGCGCAGGCCCTCCACACCGGCACCAGCGGCCGCGAGTACGACCGCCACGTGGCCGGCCTGTCCGTCACGGTGAAACCGTGATCCGCGTCCCGCGGCCCGGACCTTGGCACGCCCGGCCCGCGCCGCTAAGTTCACCCGCCATGACCGCCGCGACCGTCAGTCCGCCCCCGCCCGCCGCGCCCGCCGCCCGCCGCCGGCTGCCGGAGTGGTTGCGCCTGCGCCTGCCCACCGCGGCCAGCTTCGCCCACACCCGCGCGCTGCTGGACGAGTTGCGCCTGCACACCGTCTGCGAAAGCGCCAAATGCCCGAACCACTGGGAGTGCTGGAGCCGCGGCACCGCCACCTTCATGATCGGCGGCGACCGCTGCACGCGCGCCTGCCGGTTTTGCGCGGTGGACACCGCCCGGCCGCTGCCGCTCGAGGCGGATGAGCCGCGGCGCGTGGCCGAAGCGACCCGCCGCCTGCGCCTGCGCCACGTGGTCATCACCGCCGTGGCCCGGGACGATTTGCCCGACGGCGGCGCCGAGCACTTCCGGCAGACCATCGAGGCGGTGCGCGCGCTCAACCCCGGCATCGTCATCGAAGTGCTCACCCCCGATTTCAACGGGCGCGTCGAGGCGCTGGACCGCGTGCTGGCCGCCCGTCCGCATATCTTCAACCACAACCTTGAGACGGTGCGCCGCCTCACGCCCGCCGTGCGGCACCGCGCCACGTACGAGCGCTCGCTGGCCGTGCTGGCGGCGGCCAAACAACGCGGCGGCCCCGGGCTGTACACCAAGTCCGGCCTGATGCTGGGCCTGGGCGAAACCGCAGCGGAGCTTGAACAGGCCCTGCGCGACCTGCGGGCGGTGGAGTGCGACCTCCTCACGCTCGGCCAGTACCTCCAACCCACCCCGCGTCACTTGCCGGTGGTCGAGTTCGTGCCGCCGGCGCGCTTCGCCGAACTGGCCGACCGCGCGCGCGCGCTGGGCTTTCGCCACGTGGCCAGCGGACCGCTGGTGCGCAGCAGTTACCACGCGGACGAGTTTGCCCCGGCCCCGCCGGCGTGAGTCCGAGGCCTCGCCGCGCGGCCAAACCTCATCACACCGGGCGGCCCGGCGGCCCGGGCGGCCGCTGGCGGATCAACCGCACGCTGTCGCGCAGGTAAATCAGCCCGGATAGCCCCGTCAGGCTCGTGGCCGCCACGGCCAGCCAGAACAACCCCGCGGCCGGGCCTTTCCACAACGCCCACACCACGCAGGCCATTTGCAGCACCGTCGCGGTCTTGCCGGTCCAGTGCGGCCGCACCGTGACGTGCCCGACCAGGTAATACACCAGCACGCCCAAGAGCAGGAGCATCACGTCCCGCCCGAGCACGGTGCCGGCCAGCCACAGCGGGATGCGGTCCAGGCGCGGGCTGTTGTTGAGGGTGAGGATCACCAGACCCAGCACCAGCAGAAGCTTGTCCGCCACGGGGTCGAGCACCGCGCCCATGTCGGTTTTCTGGTTGAAACGCCGGGCCACGAAGCCGTCCAGCCCGTCCCCCACCGCCGCGAGCAGGAACACCGCCAGGGCCGCCCACCGCCAGGCCTCCCGGCCGCCGGCCAGGTAGTTGAGCAGCGCCAGGGCAAACACGGGCACCAGCAGGATGCGCGCGATGGTGATTTTGTTGGCGGTCGTCATGCCCCGACGCCGCAGTTTCAACGCAGCCCGCTTCGGGCGTCAACCGGCGGCGAATTTCACTTCACCCCCCGGACCGCGCCGCTAGACTGCCCGCCATGTCAACACACCCTGCCTTTTCCCCGGCGAACCCGGCCCGGCGCACGCCCGGGCCCCGGGGCGCGTCGGCTCTGAACCGGCGCCAGTTCCTCCAGCGCGTGGCCGCGGCCGGTTCGGCCGCCGCGCTGCCCCTGATCATCCCCGCCTCCGTGCTCGGCCGTAACGGCACGGTGCCGCCCAGCGAGAAAATCGTGCTCGGCGGCATCGGCATCGGCAACCGCGGCTCCGGCGTGCTCAACTGGATGCTGGGCGAGCCGGACGTGATCTTCGTGGCCACCTGCGACCCGAACCGTCAGCGGCGCGAGTCCGTGAAGCGCATGGTGGACAACCGCTACGGCAACCACGACTGCCAGGTGTACGCCAACACGGTCGAGTTCCTCGCCTCGCGCCCGGACATTGACGCGGTCCTGAGCACCACCGGCGACCGGCTCCACGCCTACATGGCCGTGTTGGCCATGCGCTACGGCAAGGACGTGTACTCGGAAAAACCCTCCTCGATGACCATCGCCGAGGGCCAGGCCGTGGTCGAGGCCGCCCGCCGGTACAACCGCATCTACCAGACCGGCACCCAGCGCCTGAGCGAGGCGAACTTCGTCTTCTGCTTTGAAATGGCCAGGAGCGGCCGCTTGGGCAAGGTCCACACCGCCCATGCCCACATCGCCCCGTGGGACGCCGCCGAGATGCGCCACGACTGGCTCCCGGCCGAGCCGGAGCCGCCCAAGTCCGAGATGGACTGGGACCAGTGGCTGGGGCCCTGCCCCTGGCGGCCCTACAACTCCGCCTACGTGCGCGGCGGCTGGCGCGGTTTCTACGACTTCCACACCAGTTGCATCGGCGAATGGGGCGCCCACACCTTCGCCCAGGCCCAGGCCGGCCTGGACAAGCTGGACACCTCCCCGGTCGAGTACCACTACGTGAACAATCCCACCGGTGACGGCATGGTCACCGTCTTCGCCGATGGTACCAAGATGATCCTCCACCGCGAGGGCTGGTTCCACGGCTCCTGCGCCATGCGCTTCGAGGGCACCGAGGGCTGGGTCGAGGCCGGCGACGGTTACTCGCGCCCGGACGTCTCGGACCCGCGCCTGCTGGCCGACTTCAACAAAATCGTGCGCGATTACCAGGCCCGCACCGGCCGGCCCATGAGCCACGTGCGCGACTTCTTCGACTGCGTGAAGTCCCGGCGCAAGTGCGTGGCCAACGAGGTCGTCATGCACCGCTCGATGTCCACCGTCCACGCCGCCAACATCTGCATGTGGCTCAAACGCGACCTCCGCTACGACCCGGTCAAGGAGGAGTTCATCAACGACCCCGAGGCCAACCGCCTCCGCTCCCGCGCCCAGCGCGAACCGTACATCTTTTAACCCCCCGCTCTCGCCATCTCCCCGATTCACCATGCGCTCCATGAATCCCGCCCTCCTGGCCGCCGCGCTGGCGGCCGCTCTGTGCTGCCCCCGCCTGACCGCCCAAGGGCCCACCCCGCTGGTCACCCGCAACCAGACCCAGCTCCTCGCGGTCCTCAAGGCCGACGCCTCCCGCAAGGAAAAGGCCGACGCCTGCCGCGAGTTGGCCGTCATCGGCGGCCCCGAGGCCGTCCCGGTGCTGGTCGGCCTGCTGGCCAACCCCGAGCTCAACCACATGGCCCGGTACGCGCTCGAAACCATGCCCGACCCCGCCGTGTCCGCCGCCCTGCGCGAGCAACTCGGCCGCCTCAAAGGCCGCCCGCTGGTCGGCGTCATCGGCTCACTCGGCGCCCGCAAAGACCTCGCCGCCGTCGAGCCGCTCACCCGCCTGCTCTGGGACACTGACCGCGAAGTGGTCCAAACCACCGCCCGCGCCCTCGGCCGCCTGGGCACGTCCGGTGCCCTCGAGGCCCTGCTCAACGGCATCTCCGGCGCAGCGCCCGAGGACTTACCCGCCTTTGTCGAAGGCATCGGCCGGGCCGTCGAGGCCCTCATGGCCGCGGGCCGCGCCGCGGACGTGTTGCCGCTCCTGGACCGCTACGCCAACCCCGACCTGCCCCACCACGTGCGGGCCGCTGCGTTGCGGGGCGCCCTGCTGGCCCGCGGCAATGAAGGCCCCGGCCTGCTGCGCGAAGTACTCCGCAGCCCCGAGTACGTGCTCTTCGCCGCCGCCGTGCAGACCTCGCACGAGATGCCCGGCCCCGAAGTCACCCGCGCCCTGGCCGAAGCCCTGCCCGCCCAGCCCACGCCCGACCGCCAGGTGGTCGTGGCCGGCGCGTTGGGACATCGCGGCGACCGCGCGGCCCTGCCGGCGCTGACCGCCGCCGCGGCCGCCAGCGACAAGACCGTGCAACTGGCCGCCCTCAAAGCCCTCGCCATGCTCGGCACCGACGAAGCCCTTCCCATCTTCCAGCAGCGCCTCAACGACGCAGATCGCGCCCTTGCCCAAGCTGCCCGCGAAGGCCTGGCCAGCTTGCCGGGTCGCGCGGCTGATGAAGCCATCCTCGGCCTGCTCAAAAGCAACTCCGCCGCCGCGCAACAGACCGGCATCGAACTGGCCGGACGCCGCCGGTTGAGCGCCGCCGTGCCCGTCTTGCTGGCCCTCGCCCGCCAGGGCGAACCGCCCGTGCGCGCCGCCGCGCTCCGTCAAGTGGGCGAACTGGGCGGCGAAAAGGAAGTCGCGGTCGTGCTCGATTTGCTTTTGGCCGCCCGCGACAGCGGGGAAATCGCCGCCGCCCAGCAGGCGCTCTTAAGCTTGGCTGGCCAAGCCCCGGCGTCCGTGACGGCCAAGGTCATTCCCACCCTGACACGCGCCGTGCCGGCCGCGCGCGCGGCGCTGCTCGAGGTCCTGGCCGCGCTCGGCGGCCCGGAAGCCCTCCAAGCGGTGCGCGCCGCTTGCCGCGATGCCGACGCCGAGACGCGCGGCGCGGCCATCCGCGCCCTCAGTTCCTGGAAAACGGCCGATGCCGCTCCGGCACTGCTGGAACTGGCCACCAAGGCCGGCAACGAAACCGACCGCCGCCTGGCGCTGGGCGGTTATCTGACCCTGGCCGGCAACACCGACCTCCCCGCTGACCAACGGCTCGAAATGTGCCGCCAGGCCGCCCGCCTGGTCCAGCAGCCCGCCGACAAGAACCGCCTCCTCGCCGCGTTGGGCCAGATCGCGTCGCCCGACACGCTCGACCTCATCGTGCCGCACCTGGACGACACCGCCACGCGCAACGAAGCCGCCGCCGCGCTCGTTGCCGTTGCGGACAAACTGGTGCGCGGCGAACTCCCCGCGCCCGGCGCCCGGCGCCTGGCCGAAGCGTTGGACAAAGCGGCCGGCAGCGTGAACAACGCCGACCTGGCCCGCCGCGCCCGCAACCTTGCCGAACAGGCCCGCAAAAAAGCCGGACCCTGAAGCGTCCCACCGAACGCCCCCGCCCCACAGCACCGGCAAGCCGGCCGGCCTGCGCCAGGCGAAGCGCGGCAGGCAGGCGCGCTCCCAGCGAGCTGCGAGGTAGGGCGCCGCTGTGCCGGCCCCGTAGCGCAGGTTTCCGGCACGGTGCCAGGACATGGGTAACAGTGGAGTGCCTAGACATGGGTGACAGT
>CAYXPA010000113.1:0-12022 GCA_964466945.1 uncultured Verrucomicrobiota bacterium
CGCTTTTCCCGGCTTCGCGTCGGACCTTCGGTATCCGGCTCCGGTATCCGGCATCCGGTATCTGGCATTCCGTATCCGGCATCCGGCATCCCTCGCCTCACTCCTCGCTTCTCACTTCTGATTCGGCAGGTCGCCGCTGCGCCGGCGCCGCCCACCCGGCCGCGGACAGCGACGGTGTTGGGCTCGACGGAGTCTCGCCCCACCGGAGATTGCCCCGGCCGGGACGCCGCCCGGCCCTACCAGATCGGAGTGTGCCGGGACGCCGCCCGGCCCTACCGGATTGTGCCGCGCCGCCTCACCGCCGCGCCACTGCGCGGCCCTACCGAAGGCCGGCGAGCCGTCCGGCCGACCGGCGGACGTGCGCGCCATTCAGGTCAGTTTTTCGGGTCGAGGGGTGTTGAGAAAAGCCGCCGGTCCGGCCGGGAAAAGGTTTGCCCGGTCGGGGACGGTTCCTACCATGCCCGCCCATGCAACCAACTCCGCGCGGGCTCTTCCGCCTGGTCATGCTGTGCCTGTTCGTTTCGGGCGCGGCCGGCCTGGTGTACGAGGTGGCCTGGTCCCGGTATCTGGCGTTGTTTCTGGGCCACACCAGCTTTGCGGTCGTGGCCGTGTTGGTGGCCTTCATGGGCGGGCTGGCCCTGGGCAATCTGTGGCTGGGGAGTTTCGCCGACCGCACCCGCCGGCCGCTGGCGGTGTACGCCTGGTTGGAGATCGGCATCGGGGTGTACGCGCTGGTGTTTCCGTTGTGGTACGAGGTCTGTTACCGCCTGTTTGTGGCCCTGGGCCGCGGGTTGGAGCCGGGCACGGCGGTGGCGCTGTCCCTGAAGTTCGCCTTCAGCCTGCTCACCGTGTTGCTGCCCACCGTGCTGATGGGCGGCACGTTGCCGGTGGTCACCCGGCTGTTGACCCGCTCGCTGAGCGAACTGCGCGAGAAGATCGCCGGCCTGTACTTTGTGAACAGCGCCGGCGCGGTGGTGGGCACGTACCTGGCAGACTTCTGGTGGCTGCCGGCCATCGGGCTCCAGTACACGGTGTATGCGGGCGCGGCAATGAATCTGGCCGTGGGCGCCGGCGCGTTGTGGGTGAGCGGCTGGATCAAGGAGGGCCGTGGCGCGGCGGGGTCGGCTCCGGGCGGGGCGGCGGCGGATGCCCCTGAACCGGCCGGCCGCGAGGCGGAGGAGGCGTGGACCTTCAAACCGGCCGAGTTGCGGTTGGCGGTGGCGGGCATCGGGTTGTCCGGGTTCGTGGCCATGCTGTACCAGATCGCCTGGACGCGGATGCTGGCGCTGGTGCTGGGGTCGAGCACGCACGCCTTTTCGCTGATGTTGATCACGTTCATCGCCGGCATCGCGGTGGGGTCGTGGGTGATTTACCGTTGGCGGCGCCCGGGCAATCCGTTGCGGGCTTTTGCCTGGATCGAGCTGGCCCTGGCGGGGACGGTGCTGGCCTCGATGTTTTTCTACGAGCGGCTGCCGTTCTGGTTCATCCGGCTGGCGCGGCTGCTGGCGCGGCACCAGGAGGCCTACCCGGTGTACGAGACGCTGCAGGCGCTGATCTGTTTTGGGGTGATGTTTGTGCCCACGCTCTGCCTGGGGATGACGCTGCCGCTGGTCAGCCGCGTGGCCACGACGGAGGCGGGGCGCACCGGGCGCTCGGTGGGGCGGGTGTTCGCCGTGAACACGCTGGGCACGGTGCTGGGCGCGGCGGTGACGGGGCTGTGGCTGATGCCGGCGCTGGGCCTGGCGCGCACCTTTGCGCTGGGCGTGGCGCTCAACGCCTGGATCGGCCTGGCGATTTTGCTGGCCGGGCAGTGGCCGCAGGCCCGGGGGCGGGTGATCGGGGTGCCGCTGGCGGTGCTGGCGGCGGCGCTGGCGGTGGGGCAGTACTTCGCCGGGGTCTGGCCGGGCGTGTTCAGTCTGGGATTGTACCGTCAGCAACTGGTCCCGGCCACGTGGGCCGAGTTCCGGCAGAGCGCGCGGAGTCTGGTGACGCATTACCACCGGGACGGCGCCAGCGCCACGGTGGGAGTGCACGGCGCGCCGGGCACGGAGGTGATTTTCCTCAAGGTCAACGGCAAGACCGACGCCAGCACCGGCGGGGACATGAACACGCAAATTTTTTCCGGGCATCTACCGCTGCTGTTGCGGCCGGCCTCGAGCCACGTGCTGGTGGTGGGGCTGGGCAGCGGCGTCACGGTGGGGGCGGTGGCGCGGCATCCGGGGGTGCAGCGGATTGACGCGGTGGAGATTTCGCCGGAGGTGGCCGCCGCCGCGCGCTTGTTCGGCGAGGCGAATCACCGCGTACTCGACGATCCCCGGGTGCGGCTTTACCAGGAGGACGCGAAGGCCTTTCTGCATCTGACCGACCGGCGCTACGACGTGATCATCAGCGAGCCCTCGAATCCCTGGATGGCCGGCGTGGCGGGGGTGTTCAGCCTCGAGTTCTACCAACAATGCCGGGAGCGCCTGGCGCCCGACGGCCTGATGTTGCAGTGGATTCAGCTCTACGAGTTCAGCGACGCCAGCATGGACATCGTGCTGGCCACCTTCAGCAAGGTCTTCCCCTACATGAGCGTGTGGCAAAGCCTGCGCGCGGACCTCTTGCTGGTGGGGGCCACGCAGCCGCCCCGGGTGGACCTCGACGCCCTGGCCGCCCGCCTGGCCGTGCCGGAGGTCAACCGCGACCTGGCCCGCGTGGGGTTGGACAACGTGCCGCTGGTGCTGGCCCAGGAATTGATCGCCTTCCCCAACGGCGCGCTGGTGCCGCCCTTCGACACCCGCGTGCACAGCGATTACTTCCCCGTCCTCGAGTACCGCGCCCAACGGGACTTTTTTGCCCGCGCCTCGGTCGAGCGGCTGCGCAAGCTGGACGAGACCTTCTCCCGCCGCCCGGACACGTTGCTGGGGCGCTGGCTGCGGGAGCATCCCCTGGAGGCGACGGACCTGGCCGCCTTCGCCGGCTATTACCTCACCGACGACCAACGGCCGTTGGACGCCTTCATCACCCTGCTCAAACGCTGGCAGCGGGTGCAGCCCGAGAGCCTCCTGCCCTGGGAGGTGGCCAGCCGCGTGCAACAGGTCACCCCGCCCGGCGAACTGGACGTGCTGCGCCTGGCGCCCCGGCGCGAGCAAATCTTCGCGCGCGCGCGCGAGGACCCCACCCTGCTGCGGCAGTACGGCCGGGCCCTGATGCGGCATTACATGGAGCAGCTCTCGGTCTTCAACCTGCCTCCAACCGAAGAACTGGAACTGGTGCTGCGGCGCTTGATCGAGGCCGACCCGGACAACCAGCGCGCTTACCAGGCCTGGTTGGCCGAGGTGGCCTGGGATCGGGGAGACGACGACGCGTGTCGGCACTGGGGCGAGCAGGCCTTTGCCCCCGATCTGCCGCGCGGGCAGGCCCGCTTCAAGCTCGACCCCGACACGCCGCTGCGCGCCGCCGCCCGGCTGGCGGATGTGTACTTGCTCCGGGGCGAGGCCGCGCGCGCGGCCGCATTTTGCGAAGGCATCGTCCAGGCCGGCTACCTCAACGAGCAGACCCGTTACAACGGCCTGCTGTTCGAGTTCACGCAACGGCGGGTGATCGCAGCCTTGAGCCGCGGCGGCACCGCAGGTCAGGCACCCGCGACAAGCGAACCTTGAGGGGCCGGTCCTGAACGCCGCCGGTGCCTTTGGGCGCGCGGCGGCCAAACGGGAGCGGCTTCAGCGCGCGGCGCGGCGGGGCAGGGAAAGCAGACGGTTGCCCTCGAAGTCGAACCACTGACGCTGACCTTCGCGGGTGCGGCGCGTGGCCAGGCGTTCCAGATAGAGCAAGGTGGGCTCGGCGATGTGCTGGTTGTTCAAAAACGGCTCGGTGTACTGGATGGCGCCGTACTTGGCCCCGCCGATGTGATGCTGCTGGCCGACGTGGTCGTTCCAGTCCACGCCCTCGGTAAGGAACCCGTGCGGGCCGTAGTGGTGTTTGGCGATGGCGCGCAGGATGGTCAGGCCGTCGCGCTCGTAGCGGCGGGCGCGGGCGGGGTCGCGGCGGCGCAGGTCCAGAGCCGCCTCGAAGTACGCCAGCGCGGCCTCGGCGTTTTCCCAGAGGTAGGCGGTGTCCCAGGATTTTTCCATGTAGAGCAGGCCGCGCGTGGCCACGCCGTGGCGGTCGTCGGCCATTTTGAACTGGTCCAGACCGTCCAGGCAGACGCGGTAGGCGAAGTCGCGGATGGCGTCGTCGCGCAGCAGGCGGGCGAGCGGCAGGAGGGTGCGGAAGGCGACGCTGTAGGCCACGTTCTCGTGAGGATCGTAGGTGTCGTGGTTGATGCTGCCGAAAATGCCGCCGGCGCGCATGAAGACGGCGACTTTCTCGCGCAGGGTGGGCCGGTAATCCGCCAGTTGGCGCGCGGTGAGCGCGGCCTGGAGTTGGAGGATGAACAGGCTGTCGGCCGAGGTTTGCCAGAAGGGGTCGTTGCCACCGTCGGGCGAGGCGCGGTACACGCGGCCGGCGGGAGTGACGCGGCGCGGGTACCAGCCGTTGGGCACGGGCTCGAGGTGGTCGCGAATCCAGGCGGCGGTTTTGCCGGCCAGGGCGCGCATCCGGACGCGGCGGGGGTCCGCTTGCGGCAGGTCGTCGGCGAAGCGCAGCAGTTGGAAGGCGACCTTGGCCATCGAGCCGGGACAGAACCAGTCGGAGTTGTGCTTGTAGTTGAGGCAGAACTGGCCGTTGGTGGTGATGCGGTAGCCGCGGATGAAGCCGGTTTGCGGGTTCAGAAAACCGCAGTCCAACACGTGGTCCAGGATGGCCAGGGCGTTGGACTGCCAGGCCGGGCGCCCCAGGAAAGCGCCCCAGCGGTAAAGCTCCCAAGCGCCGCCCACGGCGTTGGCGGCCCAGCCCGGGCCCTCGAGGTGGCCGAAGTCGTGCCAGCCCATGACCTGGCCTTCCGGATTCACGAAACTGGAAATCGAGACCAAGTGCCCGCACGCGCCGCGCGCGAGGGTCTTGGTCAGCGTGAACCGCAGTGAATCGAGCACCGAGTCCACGATGGTGTAGCGCGGATTTTCGGGCAGGTAAAAGTCGGACGCCGGAGCAGGGGGCGGCGCCGCAGGCAAGCGCAGGCTGGCGGCCACACAAAGGCCGAGCAGGACGGACCGGAGTTTCATGGCACGCATGGTGATGGCCGGCAGTCTTGCCCCGGGGCCGCCGCCTGTCCAGCCGGGCAACAAAAAAGCGCAGGGCGTTCCAGCCCTGCGCGGTTCAAGACGGAGCCGGACCGGCCGGCTCAGCGGCGACGCCGCCACCGGGCCAGGCCGGCCAGCGCCAGACCCACGGCTCCGGCCCCGGCGGCCGGCTCGGGGATCGCCGTATAGGTGAAGTCGTCCAGCACGAAGAAATTCGGCGCGCCTTCGATGACCACGTAGCGGATGTCGAAGCCGGCCGTGTTGACGGTGAGGTAGCCCGCGGGGTCGGGGGCCGTGTTCGGGGAACTGAAGGCCTGGCCGAGCAAGTTGTCCGCGGCGTCGAAGGCGAACAGGAAGATGTCCGTGCCGGAACGAAAGTAGGTGCTCACCATCGAGACCGGGGCGGTGGTGAAGTCCACGCGGATGAAGTTTTCAAAGCCGGTGTAGAGCACCGTTTCGCCGGAGGCGGGCGGGTACTCGGCGTCGTTGAGCCAACGGCCCACGCCCAGCAGGGTGGCGTCCGGGCCGAACACCGGGCCGCCGGGTCGGGCGGCGTACGCGTTGCCGAGGTTTTGGTCGCCGGCGTCCTCGTAATACAGGTCGGGCAGGCCCTCGAAGTCGAGTGTCACCATAATGGCGGCCAGGGCGGCAGGGCTGGCGAGGAAGCCGAGCAGGCCCAGGGCCAGCGGGTGGAAGCGTTCGGTCACGACGGTTTTTCGCATGGGTTTGTTTTGTTGCGGGTTCAAGGAATGGCGGGTGCTTGGCCCGGCCGGGTACGTGTCACGATGATCAGAATGGCAACAGCACGTTGATCAGAATGTTATCCGACCAGCGTTTGGGCAGGGCGTTGCGGTGGAACAGCAGCAGGCCGTCCACCGAAGGCGACCAGACATCGCCGGGGCCGTTGTGGTTGACCAAGACTCCCGTGAGGCCCGGCCCCGCGGGCACGGCCACGGTGCCGGTGGAGTAAAACCGGGGCACGCCCGGCGTGTACCACATGGGCGCGTCGCCCGGGTCGGCGATGTAGTCGGTGTACGCCCCGGTGAAGTAATTGTCGCCTGCGTAAGCGAACAGGGCCATTGGCACGCCGTAGTCGGCCATGCCCAGGGCGGCAATCGGCACGGTGAAGACCACCACGCCGCTGTTGAGGTCCGAGTCGCTGAAAAAGCCCAGCGAGGCGAGGTTGGCCGTGTCCACGTTGTAGATGAGCAGCACGTTTTGGCCGCTCTGGCCGAAGCCGATGTTTTCCCGGTTGAAGACGATGTAGTGCTCGTAGGTCCCGTTATCGTCCGCGTCGGTGTAAATCTCCACCTCGAGTTGGGCGGGATAGTTCGGGTGGGCCGGCTCGCCGTAGGTGGCGATGGCGAACTGGACGGTCTTGGTGGCGCCGAAGGTCACGGCGCGGGCGCCGAGCGACTTGAGGTCCACCAGGGCCTGGTTGCCGCCGGGCGGGACCGGCAGCGGGTAGTCCACCGGGTCGGTCCCCAACAGCTCGAACAGCTCCGTGGTGCCGCTGGTGCTGCCGAGGGTGTTTTTGAGATTGAGGGTGCCGGTTTCGGCGCCGGGCGCGCCGGTGAGATTGAGCGCGAGGCTGGTGGGTTTCACGTCCGCCGCTTTGCGCGGCAACACGTGCCAGGGCACGGTGGCCACCACGGTGGCATCGCAGGTGAGGGTGACGTAGCCGTCCACCTCGAGGCGGCGCAGGCGTTCGCCGTTGCCGCCCTGGGAGCCGCCGTTGAGGTTCCAGTCCGGCAATTTGGTGCCGTCCACGGTGAGGGTGACCTGCACTGTCCTGGTGCCGCCGGCGGGCACGGTCACGCTGGCGGGGCTGAAGCTGAGGCTGGCCGCGCCGTCGGCCTGGTCATCCGCGTAACGGTAAGTGGCGCCCAGTTGGTAGGTGCAGCTCTGCGCGGAGAGGTTCTTGATCTCGAGCGTGCGGCGGAAGCGATTGCCGGCGGCGCCGGCCTTGATCACCGGCCGGTAGCCGAACGAAAGGCTGGGGGCGAGGGTGTCGCGATCATAGGCCAGCGTGGTGGTGGCGGCGGCGCGGTCCACGCGCACTTCGCCGGCGCCGATGCGCGTGATGGGCGCCATGACACCGGGCAGGGTGACGGGGTTGATTTGCACGGCGGTCTCGGCGGTGTTCATGAGGCGCGCCTTGACCTCCTGAGGAGTCAGGCCAGGTTGGGCGTCCAGGAGCAGGGCCGCCGCGCCGGCGATCATGGGCGCGGCGCCGGAGGTGCCGCCGAAGGCGGTTTGGCCGTCGCCGGTGCCGACCTCGGCCGAGAGCGAGGCGCCGGGCGCGCCGATGTCCGGCTTGATGGTCTGGAGGCTGAAGGACGGGCCGCGCGAGGAGGTTGAAGCCATGCTGCCCGCCAGCGGGGTGCCCACGCCGGGGTCCATGGTGGCGGTCACGATGCCCGCGCCGAGGAAGGCCTTGATGGCATCCCCGTCGGCTTTCGTGATGACGAGAGTGGGAACCATCGTATCCCCGCCGCCGAAGCTGAACGAGGGCGGATCGCCGGCGACGTTGTTGGCGATGATCACCCCCACCGCGCCGGCATCCGCCGCGGCATCCACTTTGAGGCTGGCGTTGCAAGAGCCGCGGTCAATCAGGGCAATTTTGCCGGTGAGGCTGCCCGGGGGCAGAGGGGAGCAGGCCAGACCGACGTGGGCCACTTCGCCGCTGACGGTGCTGGTGATGGGCGCCCAATCCACTGAGGCGGTGTTCGGGTAAAGGATGGTGGACTGGCCTTCGGGGGTGATTTGCAGGGCCACAGCCACGGCGTTGGGCATTTGCGTCTGGGCCACACTGATGGCGCCGGAGGCAATCGAGGGCGAGCCGACCACGTAAGGTTTGTCGCCGCTGTTGCCGGCGGAGGCGACCACCACGACGCCGAAGTCCACCACGTTTTGCACGGCAAAGGCCGAGTCGTCCTGAATCTGGCCGTAGGAGCTGCCCAGTGAAAGGTTCACCACGTCCACTGCATCGCTGGTGTCGTCGTCGGAATTGGGGTCCAGCGCGGCTTCCAGGCCCTGCAAGATGGCCACGCCACTGCAAGCAGTGGCCACGGCACTGCAGACCTTGAAGGCATACAGCGTCGCCCCCGGTGCCACGCCCTTGTGGGTGCCGTCCAAGCTGGCCCCGGCGATGATGTCCGCCACGTGTGTCCCGTGGCCCTCGGCGTCAATGGGGTCGGGGTCCGGCGCCAGCGCGCCCGAGGGCCAGGTCTCGCCCACGAAGTCGTAGCCGCCCACCACCTTGGCGGTCGGGAAGGTGCCCGGTTCGATGGCATTCGGGTCCGCGTAAGCCGCGGCGTAATCAGCCGACGTTCCCGGGCCGCCCAGGTTTTTGTGGGTGTAGTCAATGCCCGAATCGAGCACCGCCACGCGCACGCCGGTGCCGTCGAACCCCAGGCTCTGGAGCGTGGCCGCGCCGATGTGGGGCACGGTGGTGGACAGGTCCAACTCATAATCGGCCACCGGGCCGATGCTGGCGACGACATTGAGCATGGCCAGTTGCGGCAGGGCCTTGGCATCCACCGTGGCGCACACGGCGTTCAGGGCCTTGGTCAGGCGTGCCTGCACGGTGCCGCCGTGGCGGTTGATGGTGTTGACCACGGCCTGTTGGCGGCCGGACAGGCGCTGGACATGGGCCTGCTGGGCGGCGCGGGTCAGTTTGGGGCCCGTTTGTTTGGCGCCTTTGCCGGCGGCCACGGCCAGGGGCGGGTCCACCAAGCGAATGACCACCTGCACCGGGCCCTGGGCGTAAAGCAGGTTGGGATTGATCTTGGCCAGCGCGGTCCGCGGCGCCCGGGGTGTGGCCGGGAGCGAGGGGTCCGGCGGGGGATTCTGGTCAGCAGCCAGGCAGGTCCAAGCGGCCAACAGGCAGCCGCCGAAGGCAGTGAGGAACGGGCGGAGAGGCGGGTTCATGGGCGGTTAATCTGGGTTCGGTTACCGGCCAAACAGAAACTTCTCCTTGCCGCGGGTGCTCGAGATACGGACACGCTTTACGGCCAGGCTGCAGAATTCCCGAATGGTCGTTGGTGATTTGCTCAACGTTGCGAAGTCTCGTTATAGCATGTTGAAAGTCAAGCCTCGATTGCACGGAAGCGGGCAACGGAGAGGGGCCGGCGGCGCGCTGGTCGGCCTGCTTGTGCCGCCCCGGCGGTTGTGGTAGAAGTGCGGCATGAAGCATCCCACGCGACGCCAATTTCTAACCCAGAATCTGCCGGGCGCTCTGGCGGCCGGCGCGGTTGGAGCCGCCGTCCTCACCGGGCCGCGGCTGCACGCGGCCGCCGCGGGCGAAATCCCGCGCCGCCCGTTTGGCAAGACCGGCGTGCCGGTCTCGATCCTCGGCCTGGGCGGCTGGCACATCGGGATTCAAAAGGACCCGGCCGACAGCCACCGCCTCATCCGCACGGCAATGGACGCCGGCATCAACTTCCTGGACAACTCGAACGACTACAACGAGGGCCAGAGCGAAATCCGCATGGGCGAGGCCATCAAGGGCCGGCGCGACCAGGTCTTCGTGATGACCAAGTTCAACTTCCGCGACAAGAAAAACGCCCTGCGCGAGCTGGAGACCAGTTTGCGGCGCTTGCAGACCGATTACGTGGACCTCTGGCAGTTCCACTCGATCGAGCGGCAGGAGGATCCGGACTGGATTTTTGCGCCGCACGGCGCCATCGAGGCCGCCGATCTGGCCAAGCAGCAGGGCAAGGCGCGCTTCATCGGCTTCACCGGCCACAAAAGCCCGGACTACCACCTGAAGATGCTCACCAAGCCGTACGCGTGGGACGCCATTCAGATGCCGTTGAACGTGCTCGATCCCCATTTCGGCAGCTTCGAGCGGCGGGTCCTGCCCGAAGCCGTCAAGCGCAACCTGGGCATCGTGGGCATGAAGCCGATGGCCTTCCAGAACGCGCCCAAGACCGGCGTCATCACCAGCACCGAGTGCCTGCACTACGCCATGAGCCTGCCGGTCTCGGTCACCCTCACCGGTTGCGAGACGATGGAACGGCTGGAAACCGCGCTGGCCGCGGCGCGCGCCTTCCGCAAATTGTCCGAGGCGGAAATGGAGGCCTTGCGCGAGCGCATGAGGCCGTTTGTGAAAGACGGCGCCAACGAGCCGTACAAGATCACCAAGGACTTCGACAACCACCCGGCCGGTTTCCCGCCGCCTTACGAGGCGTGAGCCGCGCGCCGCGGCGGGCCCCGGCCAGGCGCGCGGCCAGTTGCGCGGCCAGGTGGTCCAAGGTTGCGGCGGACCACGGCGAACGCACCACCTCGTCAGCCCACCAGCGCTGGGGTTCCACCCAGCGCCGCTGTTGGGGCCAGACCTGCGTGCGAAACTGCCGGCGCACCGACTCCGGCGTGCGGCCGCGCTCGCGCACGTCCCGCGCCAGCCGCCGCGCCAGACAGAGGGCGGGCTCGCACTCGAGGTAGATGCTCCACGCAAACCGCCGCCGCATCCAGGACCAGTCCAGCAGCCACAGCCCGTCCCAGAGCACCACCGCGGCCGGCGGCACCCGGCGGACCTCCGGCCGGCGCGCGTGCCGGGCGAAGTCATAAACCGGCACCGCCGCGGGCCGGCCGGCGGCCAGGCGGTCAAACACGGCCCGCACCCGGGGCCAGTCAATGGCCCGGGGATGGTCGAAGTCGAACGCGGCGCGGCGCGCGGGCGCCAGCCGGGACAGGTCCCGGTAAAACGCGTCCAATTCCACGCGCGAGACCGGCACGCGGAGCCGCCGCGCCAGGGCAGCGGCCAGGGTGCCTTTGCCCGCGGCGCTGCCGCCTACGAGGGCAACTTGAAACGGCTTTTTCATGCCGCACGCACTTGAGCCGATTGCACCGCTCCGCAAAAGGCCGTTGTTACCAGCATGGCTGCACAACCGTTACAACTGTCCTGCACGGAATTGCTGCTGTTTTTTTGCGACGCAACCAACTAGCAATCAAAAGCTTGCCATGACTCGGTAGTTTTCTTCAAAAAAAACATTGACGTTAGTTGCATTCAGCGTATGCATTTCCCTAAGTTGCTAGAAGTGGTTCCGAGCAATGAAACGACTCAAACAAACCAAAAGCCCCAAAGCAGACATGAAAAAGCCCCCAACGCTCCTGATCGCGATCTTGGTCGCGGTATTGCCATTGCGCGCGCAACCCTTAGGTGGGTCCGAGCCCATTAATGGGTTCGCCGGTCCCAACGGACCCTTGGAAATGTGGTTTCCAAATGTTTTTGACCCCTTTCACCCCAAGGAAGTCACCTTTCAAGGCCATGCCGCCTGGTCAGGCCCAGTGGGTGTGGCTCCAGCTCCGCTATTCGTGACGTTTGATTACGTGGATCTAACCGGGCAGATAGTTTTTTTGCCCGGTTGGGTGTTTCCCGGTGACCTGACGATTCCCATTGATGTCCAAGACCTGCTTCCGTTTTGCCCGCAGCGGGTAAGCATCCACTTCGATACGAAGGACCCGTTCGGTTACGAAATCAGCGGCACCTTCACTCACCAGTGTATCCCGGAACCAGCTCAAGTGGGATTGCTGGCCGGACTGGGGTTGCTGGGCACGGGAGTGTATCGGCGGTTGCGTCGGCGCGAGCCCACTGCTTGACCTGACCATCAGCAATTCCCTTACCGCAGAACTTGCCGAGAAGACCGAACGCCGCCCCGGGCTCTCCCCGGCGGCGGCGTTCGCGTTTGGAAGTAGTCCGTGGCCACCCCGGCCGGACGCCCGCTTGCCCTGACCCTGCCCGGCGGGCAGTATCGGCCCGATGCGCGAAAAGCTGCGGTCCTGGACGGAGGCCGGCGAGACCATCGTCCTGGAGGTCATTTTCGAGCAACGCCGGGGCAAACGCGCCGCCCTGCTGC
>CAYXPA010000114.1:0-12008 GCA_964466945.1 uncultured Verrucomicrobiota bacterium
CAACGACCGCGTCATGACCCGCGGCACCTTCGCCAACGTCCGCATCAAAAACCTCATGCTCGGGGGCGAGGAAGGCGGCTATACGCGCTTCCAGCCCGGCGGCGAGAAGATGACCATCTTCGAGGCCGCGCTGCGCTATGCGGAAAGCCAGACGCCGCTGATCGTCATCGCCGGCCACGAATACGGCACCGGCAGCTCGCGCGACTGGGCGGCCAAGGGCCCGGCCCTGCTGGGGGTGAAGGCGGTCGTCGCGCAGAGCTTCGAGCGCATTCACCGCTCGAACCTGGTGGGCATGGGCATCCTGCCGCTTCAGTTCAAGGAAGGCACCAACGCCCAGACCCTCAAGCTCGACGGCTCCGAGCTCTACGAGGTCCAGGGCCTGGGCCCGAACCTCAAGCCGCAGCAGGACCTCACCCTCTGGATTCGCCGCACCACCGGCGCGGTCGAACGGGTGCCGGTCACCTGCCGCATTGATACCCCCATCGAGGTCGAGTACTACCGCCACGGCGGCATCCTGCCCTACGTGCTGCGGCAGTTGCTGAACCGGGCCTAGCCCGAACATTTCACGACGCGCTTCCCGAACGCCGGCTGCGAGTCGGCTTCGGGTTGTGACGGGCCAAACCCGGTGACTCATCGGCGCACCTCCCGGGTGCCGATGCGTGCCGTGCGTGCGGTAGCCAGGGCCGGCAGCGCCTGGCAGGACCAGATGGCGTGAAATTTCTCCGCTAACGGAGCCGCTGCAGGCCGCTCTGCAACCGCATCCGCTGGGGCGCGGAGTCCGCCGAAACCTCGCCCCGGCGCGGTGCGTCATCAGGTTCATCGAATGCAAACCTGGTCTCAACCCGGCCTCCTCCTTGCGCTGGCCCTGAGCTTCCTCGGCGCCGCCCAATTGGTGAGCCAGCCCGCGCTCCAGGCCGCGGAGCGCCCGTCCGCCAGCGCCGAAACTCCGCGCGCGCCTGCCCCGCCAGACGCCCCCGACCTGCCGCCGCCGGATTTCGACGGCCCGCCGCCGTTCGGCCCGCCGCCGTTCGGCCCGCCGGACGGTTTCGGGCCGCCGCCGGGGTTCGGACCTCCGCCGGGGTTTGGGCCGCGCGGCCCGGGTCCGGGCGGTTTCGATCCGAACGGTCCGGGCGGGCCCAATTACGTGCGCCCGGTGGTGGCGCAGTTCGACAAGGACGGCGACGACCGCCTCAACCGCGAGGAGCGCCAGGCCGCGCGCGCGTGGCTGAAAACCCAGGGCGGCGGGCGCCGTTTCGGCGGGCCGGGCGGGCGACGGGGCGGCTTCGGCCCCGGTGGCGACGAGAGCGCGGCGCCGCCCCAACCGGGCGGCAAGCTGACCCCGGCGGAGGTCCCGGCCTTCCCCGACGCGCCGGTCTATGACCCGTTCACGCTGCGGACGTTCTTCCTCGAGTTCGAGAGCGCGGACTGGGAGCAGGAGCTGGCCGACTTCAACAACACCGACGTCGAAGTGCCCGCCACGGTGGTCGTGGACGGCCGGACCTACCGGGACGTGGGCGTGCATTTCCGCGGCGCCACTTCGTTCATGTTTGCCCCCGCCGGGCGCAAGCGGCCGTTGAACCTGTCGTTCGACTTCGTCCACCCGGAGCAAAACCTCGGCGGCTACCGCACCTTCAACCTGCTCAACGCCCACGAGGACCCGTCCTTTCTGCGGGCCGTGCTTTACCTGCAGATTGCCCGCGACTACCTGCCCGCCGCCCGGGCCAACTTCGTGCGCGTGGTCATTAACGGCGAGTGCTGGGGCATCTACATCAACGTCCAGCAGTTCAACAAGGACTTCGTGCGCGACTGGTTCGGCACCGCCAAGGGCGCGCGCTGGAAGGTGCCCGGCAGCCCGCAGACCCGCGCCGGCCTCGAGTACCTGGGCGAAGACCCGGCGCCTTACCAGCGCCTCTTCCAGCTCAAAACCAAGGACACCCCCGAGGTCTGGACCGACCTCATCCGGCTCTGCCGAGTCCTGAACCAGACCGAGACCGCCGCCCTGCCGGCGGCCCTCGAACCGTTGCTGAACGTGGACGAGGTGTTGCGGTTTCTGGCCGTGGACCTGACCCTCATCAACAACGACGGCTACTGGGTCCGCTCCAGCGACTACAACCTCTACCAGGACAAACGCGGCCGCTTTCACCTCTTCCCGCATGACGTCAACGAAACCTTCACCGCCGCGGGCGGTCCAAGAATGCGCGGCCCCGGCGGCCGCGGCGGGTTGCGCGGCGGACCCGGCGGCGGCCCGGACGGCGGCGTGGAGCTGGACCCATTGGTGGGCCTGGACGACCCGGCCAAGCCCCTGCGCTCCCGCCTGCTGGCCGTGCCCGAGTACCGCACCCGTTACCTGGGCTATGTGCGCGACCTCGCCGAGCGCTGGCTGGACTGGAATCACCTTGGCCCCATCGCCCGCCGGTACCATGACCTCATCGCCGACGACGTTAAGGCCGACACCCGCAAGCTCTTTTCGACCGAAGCGTTCTTGCGCAGCTTGGAAGGCCCGGCCGCCGACGCCCCGGCTTCCGCGACCGGCCCGGGGGCCGCTCGACCACGCTTCGGCCCCGGCGGCGAGAAAATGTCGCTGAAGGAATTTGCCGAGCGCCGGCGCGCGTACCTTCTGAACCACCCGGCGATCCAGGCCGTGCCCGCGCTGAAACCACCGGCGCGCTGAGCCGGTCGTATGCCGACGGGCTCGACACCGGTTCCGGCGCTCAACCAGGCTTCCGGTCCATGAGAACAACGTTCGTGCTGATCGTCGCGGCGCTGGCGGCAACCGGCCTCCACGCCGCCGAGGCTGTGCTCGAATTGTTCCGCGACCAGGGCGCGCCCGCACTGCGCATCTGGGGCAGCCGGAAGTACGACTGGTTCCTCGAAGCCTCGCCCGACCTGCGCACTTGGTCGGTACTGACCGACCAGCCGCCGCTCCTGGCCAATCGCACCAACCCGCCCGTGCGCCGGCTGTCCGCGCTCCCCGCGCCCGGCGGCCAATTCTACCGCGCCCGTCAGACCGAGGGCCTCTACGACCTGTCCCTGCTGCGCACGATCAGCCTCACCTTCACGCAAGCCAACTGGCAGACCCTCCTGACCCAGGGCCGCACCACCGGATCGAACACTCCCGCCTTGCTGGACATGGACAACGGGGCACGGATCGCGGGGGTGGGCGCCCGCTACCGCGGCAACACCTCCTTCACCGGCGGCCCGGGCGGCAGCGCGCCCGCCAAAAAATCCCTCAACCTCGAACTGGACTTCACCGACCCCGACGCCCGCCTGCTGGGCTACCGCACCCTGAACCTCAACAACGCCTACGGCGACGAAACCCTCCTCCGCGAGCCGCTCTTTTTCTCGGTCATGCGCCAATACGCCGTCTGCCCGCGCGCCAGCCTGGCGCGGCTCTACATCAACGGCGCCTACTGGGGCGTGTACTCCTGCGCGCAGCAACAAAACAGCGACCTTGTCGAGGAATGGTTCCCGAGCACCGACGGCGACCGCTGGCGCGCGCCCAACATCGGCGGGGGCGGTGGCGGCTTCAGCAGCGGCACCTCCGCCCTGAGCTGGCTGGGCACCAACCTGGCCAGCTACCGCGCCGCCTACGAACTCAAGACCGACAACTCGACCAACGCCTGGCAGCGCCTCACCAACGCCATCTACGTGCTCAACCGCACGCCCACCTCCCCCGCCGACGCCTTCCGCGACGCCCTCGAACGCGTCCTGGCCGTGGACCGCTGGCTCTGGTTCCTGGCGCTCGAAAACCTCTTCGCCGACGACGACAGCTACTGGAACAAGGGCGCCGATTACATGTTCTACTACGAACCCGAGAGCGGCCGCCTCCACCCGATCGAGCACGACGGCAACGAGGCCTTTGTGCCCCGCGACGCCACGCTCTCGCCGGTCCAGGGCGCCACGGCCGCCAATCGCCCCGTGCTGCAAAAACTCCTCGGCCTCCCCGAGCTGCGCCAGCGGTACCTCGCCCACCTGCGCACCGCGCTCGAGGAATCCTTCCACCCCGCCCGGCTCACGCCGCAGATTGACCGGCTCAGCGCGCTGTCCCTGGCCGCCATCGCCGCCGACCCCAAAAAAGGCTACACCATGACCGCCTACTCGAACGACCTGCGCACGCTCAAGACGTTCATCACGAATCGCTACAACTTCCTCACCAACCACGCCGAATTGCGCCCTCGCCCGCCGGTGATCGAGGCCGTCCACCCGCCGCAACCCCCGCCCGTGGCCGGTCGCACCTCTTGGATCACCGCCACGGTGCGCGCCGGAGACGATGCTGGCGTGGACTCGGTCTGGCTCTACCACCGCTCCCGCGACTACGGTCGCTTCGCGGTCGTGCCCATGCTCGATGACGGCGCGCACGGCGACGGCGCCGCGGGCGACGGGGTGTACGGCGCCGCCGCGCCCGCCTACCTGGCCGACACGCGCGTGCGCTACTACGTCGAGGCGCGCGCGGCCAACGCCGCCCGGGCCGCCAGCTTTGCGCCACCCCGGGCCGAGGAGGCCACCTTCAGCTACCGCGTCGGGCTGGCCTCCGCGCCGGACACCCCGGTGGTCCTCAACGAATTCATGGCCGCCAACACGCGCACACTCGCCGATCCCCAGGGCGATTACGACGACTGGATCGAGTTGCGCAACCTGACCGATGCGCCCGTGGACCTGAGCGGCTGGTACCTCACCGACAACCCGAACAACCCCCGCCAATGGGCCTTCCCACCGGGCACGATCATCCCCCCGGCGGGTTACCTGCTGGTCTGGGCCGATGAAGACGTGGACGCCCCCTTCGGCCTGCACGCCGCGTTCAAACTCTCCGCCAACGGCGAGGCCATTTACCTGCTGGACACCGACGCCAACTTCAACGTCGTTCGCGACCGCGTGGTGTACGGCCCGCAGGCGGCCGATCAAGCCCTGGGCCGCCCTGCCGCCAACCCGGACCTCTGGACCGTGCTCCCGCCCTCGCCCGGCCTGCCCAATCCCTGAACCCCGCGTCGCCGCGCCGCCAGGAGCCCCAGCCCGCCGCCCAGCGCCAGCAGCACCCCTGGCGGCGGCTCCGGCACCAGGCAGAAGCTTTGCAGGCCGACCGGCTCGTTGGGTGTGCCGGGCGGCATGACGGTCCGCATGGGCACAATGTTCGAGAGGCCGTATTTGCCCCCGGCCGCCACCGCCTCCTCGAAAGTGGCGCCCGCCCGCGCCTCCCAGGCCCGCAGTTGGGTATAGACCAGATCGGCGATGGTGTTGGGGATCGTGATTACGACGGCGGTAATGTAGCCTGCCTGTGCGCCGGTTCTGAACGGCATGACCCAGCCCACCGGGCTCAGGCTGTCCGGTGCCCGGCCCGCGTACACCTGGGCCAGGTAGGCCGCTCCGGCCAGCGGCGTGGCACAATCCGAGTCAAAGACCGGCGCATCAATGCCGGCCACGCGAACGCGGTTGCCGAAGCCAATCTGGCCTTGCGCCCAAGCCTGCATCGAGCCGGCGCAAATCAGCAACACGATCGGGAACGCTTTCATGAATCCTCCATCGTTGGGCGCTACGGAGTTTAGGGGCCGACTTTGACCTGGGTGATCCACGTGCCCCACGGCGGATTGGGGACAGGAGCGGCGTATTCTTGGATGGTCCAGAACGAGTCGTCGCTCGGGTCCATGCTCGTGGCCGAATAATTTCCCCAGCGTTCGCCGCCGCCATAGGCGCCCCGCCCGGCCTGGACCAAGGCGGGCCGGTTCATCCACGTGCCATTGGCTTGGCGGCCCAGCCAGAAGGCCCCGATGTATTCGGTGGCCCGCGAGCCCGAAAAGCCCACCACCAGGTGCCCGGCGGCATTCACGTTCAGGGAGGGATAGTGGTACCAGTACGGGTTGCTGGAGGTGGGGTCGTAAATCCGGCCGTGCGCCGCGTAGGTCAACCCCCCGTCCCCGAGGCCGAGGGCGATGACGATCCAAAAGACCCGAGGAAGCGCATTCGGGAGCTTCTTCCCGGGGGTGGACGGACCGGGGTTCATGGGACGGAAACTTTTCTCGAACGCTGACTGTATAACGCCTACCCCCCCCCCGCCTGTCAAGGGGTGGACCAAAAATTTTTTTCGCGCGGCGGTGCCGGCTTCCGGCGGCGCGGGTGGTTTGGGGCTGGCCGTCGCGGCGGCGGGCAGGTCGGAGGCCTGCACTGTGGGGGAGGTTCGAAGTCCGAAGTCCGAAGGCAGGAGGCAGAAGCCAGAAGTCAGAAGACGGATGTCGGATGCCAGAAGCCGGATGCCAGAGGCCGGATGCCGGCGACGCGCGTGGCCTGCCGTGGTGCCTTTTTCCTCCAGCGTTTTGGACTTTTCCGCTTTCTCCGGGCCGCTTTTTCTGAGTTTCTGAGTTTCGGCCAGGCTGAAAGCCGGATGCCAGATACCGGATTCCAGGTGCCGGAGGCCCCTGACCAATGGCGCGGGGCGCCTGCCCGGTTGCCGGCATTACCCTTCGCCTTTTGGCCTTCCCCCTCGTTTTGCTGGCGACCTTTTCTGAGTTTCTGAGTTTCGGCTGGGCCGCAGGTCGGCGGCTTGGGCTTGGTACCTTGCCGGGCGTGCCGGTGGGGGAGTAGCCTTCCGCCCCCGGCTTTTGACCGGCGTCCATGGACTACAAAGACACGTTGAATCTGCCGCGCACGGACTTCCCAATGAAGGCCGATCTGGTCCGGCGCGAGCCCGAGCGTTTGGCCCGGTGGGAAGCGGCCCGCCTGTACGACCGCATTCAGGCCGCCCGCGCCGGGGCGCCGCCTTTCGTCCTGCACGACGGCCCGCCCTTTGCCAACGGCGAGATTCACCTGGGCCACGTGCTCAACAAGATTCTCAAGGACGTCGTCATCAAGTACAAAACCCTGCGCGGGTGCCGCGCGCCGTACGTGCCGGGCTGGGACTGCCACGGCCTGCCCATCGAGTTCAAGGTCACGCAGGAGCTGCGCCGTGAGGCGGGGCTCGCGGCCGACACCTCCCCCGCCGCCATCCGCCAAGCGTGCGAGGCCTACGCGCGCAAGTTCGTGGCCATTCAGCGGGACCAGTTCAAGCGCCTGGGCGTGCTGGGTGACTGGGACCACCCGTACCTGACGTTGCACCCCGAGTACGAGGCCGAGGAGCTGCGCCTGTTCGCGGAACTGGTCGAAAAGGGCTTCGTCTATCGCGGCAAGAAACCGGTGTACTGGAGCATCCCCTGCCGGACCGCGCTGGCCGAGGCGGAGGTCGAGTACCAGGAACACGTCAGCCCGAGCATCTACGTGAAGTTCCCGCTGGCGGGGCATCCGGGCACGTTCATCCTCATCTGGACCACCACGCCCTGGACGCTGCCGGCCAACCTGGCCGTGGCGTACCACTCGGCCTTTAGTTACTCGCTGGTGCGCGTGCCGCAGGACGAGGACGGCGCGCGCTGCGAGGATTACCTGGTCTCGACCTTCCTGCTGCCCGCGGTGGCGCAGAAGTGCGGCTGGTCGAACTACCAGATTGTCCGGAGCCTCGAGGCCGCGCACCTGAGCCGGCTCGAGTTTGAACATCCCTTCTGCGCGCGCACCGGCCGGCTTTACGCGGGCGACGACTTCGTGACCAACGACACCGGCACGGGCTTTGTCCACATCGCCCCCGGCCACGGGCTGGAGGACTACACGCTCGGCTTGCGCCACGGGTTGCCGATTTACTCGCCGGTGGACGACGACGGCCGGCTGGCCTGGACGGACGACCTGCCGCGCGAGCAGCAAATGCCGGCGGAGCTGGTCGGCCGGTCCATCCTCGAGCAGCACGGCCGCAGCGAGGCAAACGACGCGGTGCTGGCGTTGCTCGAGGCGCGGGGCGCGTTGTTGTTCCGGGAAGACTACCGCCACAGCTACCCGCACTGCTGGCGCAGCAAAACACCGGTCATCTTCCGCGCCATGGACCAGTGGTTCATCCGGATAGACCAGGTGGTGGGAGGCGCTGACCAGATGCCGGATACCGGAGGCCGGATACCGGAGGCCGGATACCGGACGCCGGAGGCCGGATGCCGGGTACCCGAGGCCGGGAAAACCTTCCGCCAGCTTGCGCTCGAAGAAATTGACCGGGTGATCTGGATTCCCGAATGGGGCATCAACCGCATCAAGGGCGCCGTTGAAGCGCGCCCCGACTGGTGCATCTCCCGCCAGCGCGCCTGGGGCGTGCCGCTGCCGGCCTTCTACGACGCCGCCGGGCGGCCCATCCTCGACGCCCGCGTGATCTGCCGGGTGGCCGACCTGGTCGAGCGCCACGGCTCGCACGTGTGGTTCGAGCGCACCGCCGCCGAGTTGTGGGCGCAGGTGCGGCCCCCGGACTGGACCGGCCCGGAAGCGGCCAGCAAGTCCGCCGACACGCTCGACGTGTGGATTGACTCCGGCTCGAGCAGCGCCGCCGTCATCGCCCGCCGACCCGAGTTGCGCGGCGCGGACAACGCGGACGACCCGCGCCGCCCTTTCCAGGCGCACCTCTACCTCGAAGGGTCCGACCAGCACCGCGGCTGGTTCCAGTCCTCGCTGCTCCTCTCGCTGGCCGGCAACGGCGCGGCGCCCTTCCAGACCGTGCTCACCCACGGCTTCGTGGTGAACGACGCCGGCGAGAAGGAGGCCAAGAGCCGCGGATCGAAGTCCGCCACGCTCTGGGTGAACGATTTCGGCGCCGACGTCCTCCGCCTGTGGGTGGCCAGCCAGGATTACCGCGGCGACATGGTCCTGAGCGAGGCGCGGATGCTCAAGGTGGCCGAGACCTATCGGTTGCTCCGCAACACCCTCCGCTACCAGCTCGCCAACCTCTACGACTTCGACCCCGCCCGCCACGCCGTGCCGGACGCGCACCTCCCGCCGCTGGACCGCTGGGTGCTGGCCGAGTTCGCGCGCCTCGAGGCCGAGGTCGCCCGCGCCTACGACCGCTGCGAATTCCACCTGGTTTACCAAAAACTCAGCCAGTTCGCCGCCGTCGAGCTCTCCGCCGTGTACCACGACGTCGTCAAGGACCGGCTCTACACCGACCCCGCCGGGGCGCCGCGCCGCAGGGCGACCCAGACCGCGTTGTACCGGATGGCCACCCGCCTGTGCCAGATGCTCGCCCCGCTCCTGGCCTTCACGGCGGACGAGGCGTGGGATTTTCTGCCCGGCCGGCCGGCCGAATCGGTGCACCTGACCGTGTGGCAGCCGCAGCCCTTCGCGTGGAGCGAGGCCGAAGCGGCGACGTGGAAAACCCTCTTCGCCCTGCGCGAGGCGGTGTTGGTCGAACTGGAAAAAGCCCGCCAAGCCAAACTCATCGGCAAGGCCCTCGAGGCCGCCGTGCGCCTGGGCGGGCGCGACCCGCGCCTGGCTGCCCTGGCCCCGGCCGACCGCCCGGTGCTGGCCGAGCTGTTGAACGTCTCGGCGCTGGAGATTCACCCGGACCCGACCGCGACCGAGGACCTGCGCATCGAGGTCACGCACGCGCCCGGCCAGAAGTGCGCGCGTTGCTGGCACTGGGTACCGGACGTCGGCGCCCACGCCGCGCATCCCGCGCTTTGCGGGCGATGCGTGGCCGCGGTCACGGCGGGCAGCGGCGCGCCCGAGCGGGCATGACGCGGCGCCGCGGCAGCGGGGCGGACTTCAGCGCGCCAGTTCGCAACGGCTGAACTCGATCGTTCCGTTGGCGTCCAGCCCGCCGCAACGGCCGGCGATCACCACCCCCTGGCCGGCTTCCAGCAGCGTCGCTTCGCGGCCGCTGTCATACCGCGCAGTCAGCGCCCGGCCGTTCTGCGTGGTGAACACCGTCTTGTAGCGGTCAATGTAGTTGAACCGGCAGGCCACGGGCGGGCCGCCGTCCGCGCCGCGCAGCAGCACGGTGAACTGGCGGCGGAGCAGCGCGGTGTGGAAGCGCTCCACCTCGCCGCGGACGCGGAAGGTCTTTTTCGCGTAACGCGCCGCCGCGGCGGCCGGGTCGGCCAGGAAGTGCCCCACCAGTTCGTCCACCTCGACCACCGTCTCGGGCGTCACGGGCGGCAGGCCGGTCATGGGCCGGACCGGTTTGGTTTCGGTCGCAGTGCCGGGGGCGGTGGCGCGGGCGGCGCGCTGGCGCAGGCGCGCGTTTTCCTCGCGCAGCCGGCGGAGTTCCTCGGCGGTGCGTTGCGTCTCGGCGGGCGCGGCTTGGGGCGCGGCTGGTTGCTGTTGGCGGCGGAGGCGTTCGTTGTCGCGGCGGAGCTGTTCGAGTTCCTTCACGGCCTGCTCGAGGCGGCGCCGGAGCTCCCGCACCTCGGCGTCTTTTTGGCGGAGGGCGTCGGTGGCCTCGGCGGCACGGGCGCCCGTGACGCCCGTCAAAAGTCCCGCCGCCAGGCCGAGTACGACCAGGAAACGCGCTTGCATACGCCCGCCAGTGCACCGGCGGCGCGGGGTGTCGTCAAGGCCGTTCCCGGGGCCGGGCTGGACGCGCCCCGGCCGGGTGGTAGATTGGCCGGCATGTCAACGGCAGTTTCTTCGCCGACGCCGCCGCAGAAGGTCAACCTGCGTCGGCCGGATGTGATGCAGGCGGTGCAGGCGCTGGTGCTGGGCCATTACCGCAGCGAACTGGTGGACCGCATTCGCGCGGCGGGCGGGGTCATCCGCGCGGAAGGGCTGACCATCCGGCTGGCGAAGGAGTTCGGCTTTTGCTACGGGGTCGAGCGGGCCATTGACCTGGCCTACGCGGCCCGCAAGTACTTCCCGCCGCCGCGGCGGATTTTTCTGCTGGGCGAAATCATCCACAACCCGGAGGTCAACGACCAGATTCGGGGCATGGGCATCGTGAGTCTGGCGCCACGTCCCACCGAGGCCGAGTTGGCCCAACTCACCGCGGAAGACGTGGTGATCATCCCCGCCTTCGGCACCGAGGTAGCCACGCGCCGGGCGCTCGAGGCCAAGGGGTGCATCCTGGTGGACACCACCTGCGGCGACGTGATGAGCGTCTGGAAGCGGGTGCGCCAATACTCGAAGGAGGCAGTCACCAGCATCATCCACGGCAAGGCCCGGCACGAGGAAACCAAGGCCACCACCTCGCAGGCCACCGCTTACGGCCGCGGCCATTACCTGGTGGTGTACAACCTCGAGGAGACCGACTACGTGTGCCGGTACATCCGCCACGGCGGCGACAAGGCGGCATTCTTGGAAAAGTTCAAGGGCGCTTACTCGCCGGGCTTTGACCCCGACGTGCACCTGCAGGCCGTGGGCGTGGCCAACCAAACCACCATGCTCCGCGGCGAGACCGAGGAGGTCCAGCGCCGCATCCGCGCGGCCATGGAGGACCGCTACGGCGCGGAGGCTTTGCCCCGGCATTTCCGGTACTTCGACACCATCTGCGGCGCCACTCAGGACCGGCAGGACGCGCTCGAAAAACTCCTGCGCGAGCCCATGGACCTGTTGCTGGTGGTGGGCGGCTACAACTCCTCAAACACCTCGCACCTGGCCGAGATGGGCGAGAAGGTCCTGCCCACCTACTTCATCAAAAACGCCGCCAAGATGGCCTCGCCCCGCCTCATCCGGCACTGGAACCTGCACCTGGCCCGGGAGGTCGAAACCGCCGACTGGCTGCCCGCCGGCCCGGTCACCGTGGGCATCACCGCCGGCGCCTCCTGCCCGAACAACCTCATCGAGGACACCATCCGCCGGCTCTTCGAGTTGCGCAGTCTGCCGGTGCCGGCCTGAACGCTCGCGGCACGCTTACCCGCAACCCCGGCAGGGGCGGGCCATGGTGGGAGACGCGGGGCGCATCTCATTTTCTTGCGGCCGGTCGCTGGGCTGATGCTGGAGCCCGGAGTTCCGGTCGGCTGGCGCAGTTTTCCAATCCAAAGCCGCAGCCGACATTCCGCACGCGTCGGTTGTTTCCACGCCCGGCCGGCTGGAAGCTGGCGATACGGCACGTTGGAAACCTGCGCTACGAAGGCCAGCCATGTCGTGCCAGTCTGCGCGACGGGATTGACCCACGACACGCTCACGGCGTCACCGGTTGGGATTCGGAGTGGGGCGGCTGCGCCCCGGCGGGTTTGCCGACCGGAGAG
>CAYXPA010000115.1:0-11994 GCA_964466945.1 uncultured Verrucomicrobiota bacterium
GCCTGAGAGCCTGAGAGCCTGAGAGCCTGAGAGCCTGAGAGCCTGAGAGCCTGAGGCGGTTGGAACGGTCTCTTCATACCATTTGACGCCGGCGTGTACCAAACCGCAAGGCTCCGGGTCAAACTTTTTTCATGAATCGGAGCTTGAGTGACCACCATCCGTGAGTCCACAGCCGTCAAGACTGGCGGGCAGGCGTTCCCGCGCGCGCCAACTAAACCGGTGTCGTAACTACTTTCTCCCGCAGGGCCAGACGCGCCACGGCGTCCGCCACGGCGCCGGGCTGCAGCCGCCTCATGCACGCGTGGCGCTCGACCAGCCGGGTCCGGCAGGTCTTCTTGAAACACGGGCTGCACGGCACGCCGCTGCGCAACACCACGTGGTCGCCGCCATGCGGCCCGGTGTAGCCGGGGTCGGTGGGGCCGAACAGCGCCACCACCGGCGTGCCCACGGCCACGGCGATGTGCATCGGGCCGGTGTCGGTGGAAAGCACGGCGCGCGCGCGCCGGAAAACGGCGGCGAGGGTCTTCAACGAAGTCCGGCCGTCCAGCCGCCGCATCGGTGTCCGCAGGGCGGCGGCCACGGCGTCCAGCGCCACGCGGTCTTCGGCAGCACCGGTGAAGACCACCGGCAGCCCGCGCAGAGCCAGGGCCTCGGCCGTTTGCGCGAAGCCTTCAGACGTCCAGTTCTTGGTGGGCCAGCGCGTCAGGGCATTGGCGGCGACGAAGGCCGCGCCGTTCTCGACTCCCACCTGGGCCAGCAGGCTGGCGGCCTCGCGCTCGTTTTCAGGCAGGATCGGGAAGTCGTATCGCAGCGGCAGCCGGGGCAGGCCCAGGCCTTCAAGCAGGCGGAGGTTGCGCTCGACGGCGTGGGCGTCAGGGTCGCGCACCGGGACGCGCTGGTCGCAGGCGAGCCAGGCCCACTCGTGGCGCCGGTTGCCGGGGCCGTAGCCGGCCTTGCGCGCGGCGCGTGCCGCGGCCACCCAGAGCGCGCTTTTGGCCAGGCCTTGGAAGTCCACGACCAGGTCGTAATGCGTGTCGCGCAATTCGCCGAGGAAGGCCCGGAGCAGCCGGAACGCGGCGGGCAGGCGGCCCGCGCGGAGCCGGGTCACCCATTCGCCCCGCCGCCACACGATGATGCGGTCGAGCGCCGGATGGCCGCGGATGATCTCGAGGGCCGGGGGCTCCACCAGCCAGGTGAGCCGCGCCGCCGGCCAGTGACGGCGCAGCGTGGTGAGCGCCGGCAACGTGTGCGTCACGTCGCCCAGCGAACTCAGCTTCACGATCAGGATGTTCACGGCAAAGCCGGCCGCTCACCGCGTCGAGGCCAGGAGCAGCAGCGGGCGCGGGCGCGGCGTCCAGAACGAAAATCCCTTCAACCGCAACCGGTATTTCGGCTGCACCCGGCGCAGCCACTCCACGATGTCCGCGGCGTGCGCGTCGCAATGGTACGTGGTCACGGCAATCTGCGGCGCCGCGCTGCGGATCAATTCCTCCGCGCCGCGCAGCACGTCAAAGTCCGCGCCTTCCGCGTCAATCTTGATCAAGTCCCGCGCGGTCAGCGAGAGCCCGTGCGCGCGGCAATAGTCGTCCAGCCGCGTGCAGGGCACCTCCTGGCCGGCGGGGTTGGCGGCGTCAATCCGGCCGGCCTCGGCGCCGGGCGCGGGCTCGAAGCGCACCGTGCCGGCCTGCGCGCCCACGGCGAGCGGCTCGACGCGCAGGCGGTCGGCCACGCCGTTGGCCGCAGCGCTGCGTTGCAGCAGCCCCTGCATCGCGGGGGATGGCTCGAAGGCGACGACCTTTCCCGCCAGGCCCTGCCGCAGCGCGCGAAAGGCAAAAAGGCCCTCACAGGCGCCGACGTCCAGCACGCAACTGTCCGGCGCGAGTTGCACCGGCGGGGTGGTGTAATGGTGCGGGTTGCGCGGCGTGAGTTCCTGCTCGATCAGGAACCACAGGTTCGGGTCCGGCGGCGTCGGCCAGAGGAATTCCAGGCCGTCGTGGCCGGGCAGGCGCACGCGCCAGGCGTCGCCCTCGGCGGTGATCCGCGCGTGCCGGGCCAGCGCGCGGGCGGCGGCGCGGTGGGCAAGGCGCGCCGGCAGCACCACGCGGTGAAACTGCATCGCCGCGTCACGCAACCGGAACAAGCCCGGCCGACGGCGGCGCAGGGCGTTCCACGTGCGGACCGCGACGCGGAGGTTGGCGAGCGGGTTCTTCATGCGGCGCGCGGACGGGCGCGGGCGCGGGCGACCCGGTTCAACGTCCAGAAGCTCAACGCGAGCAGAAACAACTCCGCGCCGAAATTCAGCCAGGCGGCGGCGGCAATGCCGTGGCGGGGGATCAGCCACAGGTTCAGCGCGAGCGCGAGCGCGAAGGTGGGCGCCACGCAGCCCACCGCCAGCCACTCGCGGTAGCTGGCAAAGAGACCCCAGACGAGCAAGCCGCTGGCGATGGCCAGGAACTTGGCCGCGAGAAGCTGCGGCAGCACCTTCGTCGCCGGCAGGAATTCTCGTCCCCAGAGCAGCAGGATCACGGGTTCCCGCAGCGCCCAGACCGCGGCCAGACACCCCCCGCTGGCCAGCACCAGCCCCGCGGTGAGCGCCAGCAGCCGGCGTTGCAGCACGCCCGGTTCGGCCGCCCGCCAGCGAACGATCCGTGGATTCAGCATGAGCGCGAAGTAACTCAGGAACACCTGCAAGGCCGCCACCAGCATCGCGGCGGACCGGAAGTAGCCGGCCTCGCGGTCGCCCAGATACACTGTGCACAACGGCAGATTCATATTGATCAGGCCGGTGTAAAGCAGGTTGAACACCCAGGTGGGCCGGGCCTCCCGGAACAGGCGCAGGGCCAGGGGCAGCGCGGCCGGGCGGAAGAGACCCCGGCCCACACGGCGGTGAATCCACCACCACACGCCGGCGGTCATCACCGCGTTCAAGGCCAGGGTCACGACCAGGTCGCTGCCAATCATCTGGCCGGGCCGGAAGGCCACGAGGAACACCACGCTCGTCGCCACCGTCGTCGCGTTCTGCGCCAGCGAGAACCACGGCATCCGCTCGGTCGCCTGGTAGAACCAACTGAACCCCACGGTCAGAAACGCCAGGTGCAGCGCGCCGAACCACCACACCCAGCGCAGCGTGGCCGGCAACGGCCACACCAGGAGCGCGACGGTGCACATCACCAGCGCGCCCGCCGCCAGCAGCACGCGGAGCGTGAACAACGCGGGCGTGATCTCCGCCAGCTTCACCGTGCCGGCGGCCACGTTTCGCACCGCCACGATCTCCAGCCCGAAGTCCAGCACCACCTGGGCAAACATCACCGTAGCCAGCACGGTGCCGGACACGCCCACATTGTCCGGACCCAGGCACCGAAAGGCGTAGGAAAGGCCCACCACGCCGATCAGCTTGCCGAGGACCTGCCAGAACGCCGCCCAGCCAAATGCCCGCACAAACCGCCCGACCTGGCCGGACTCCAAGGCCGCCTCTCCGCCAGCAACCACGCTGGAGTTCACCACCGGGCCGGGGTATGACTGCGCGCCGTCCATGAGTTCCAGAAAGGCTCACTTTCGCCAGGCCGTCGGCCAAACGCGATACAAAGTTGGGCGGTCGAAGAGCGATGGGGCGAGCTGGCTTTGATGGTTCGTGGTTCTTTGTTCGTGGTTCGTGGTCACTGGCCACAGGATACTGCATACTGGTTACTGGAAGGCGGATGCCGGTTACCAGAAGCGGGGAGCGAGGATTGAGAATTGAGGATGCTCGCTTCTCGCTTCGCACTTCGGCTCTCACGGCCGTTGACTTGGGGCTTTGAACTTTGAGCTTGGGCTTGGAACTTGGGGCTTGGGACTTCAAACGTCGGCCTCGCCGCAGCGAGGCGGGACTCGGCCGAAAGTCGCGCACAGACAGCAGATGCTTCGCGATGTTGGCGCCTGTGCGATTGACGGCCCGCAACCGCGCCCGCAGCTTGGCGTCAAGCGCATGGCAACTCCCCGCGTTGAACCGGCCACCCCCCCGCGGGTGATCGGCATTGAAGCCGGCGGCACCCGCACCGTGGCCCTGGCCGTAGACACCACCAGCCGCGTGGTTCGCCGGATGGAAAGCGGTCCAGCCAATCTCCGCCTGCTCGACGACGCGCAACTGCGCCGGCACCTGGCGGAACTGGCCGCGCAACTGCCCCGCCCGGTCGCGGTGGGCATCGGCATGGCGGGCGCCCGCGAGGAATCCGACCGCCGGCGCATCCGCGACGCCGCGCTACGGGCCTGGCCGCGCGTGCCGTGCTGGGCGGGCAACGACCTCGACACCGCGTTTGCCGCCGCGGGAGAACTGGACAACCGCGCCGCCGCGCGCGTCGTGGTCATCAGCGGCACGGGCTCATGCTGCTTCGGCCGGAATCGTGCCGGGCTGGACATCAAGGTCGGCGGCTGGGGGCACTTGTTGGGCGACCGCGGCAGCGGTTATGACGTCGCGCTCACCGCGCTGCGGGCGACGCTGGCGGCTTACGACCGCACCGGCGACTGGCCGCGGCTCGGCGCGCGCCTGCTGCGGGCGCTGGCGTTGAACGAACCCAACGACTTGGTGACCTGGCTGCACGCCGCCAGCAAGGCCGACGTCGCCGCGCTCGCGGTGGAAGTCTGCGCCGCCGCCGCGGCGGGCGACCGGCTGGCCGCCACGGTGATGCGCGACGCGGCGGCTGCGCTGGCACGCGACGCCGTTCAGTGCGCGGCGCGACTGGCCGGGCCGGGGCGGGTGGTGGAGTTCATCCTGACCGGCGGCTTGCTCGCGAACCAGCCGCGGTTCGCCGCGCTTGTGCGACGGGATTTGTGCCGGGAACGCCCCGCGGCCCGCGTTCGTCCGCTCGAACGCGAAGGCGCCTGGGGCGCGGTGACACTTGCCCGCGCCTGGCTGGCGGAGCCGGCGGGGCCCAAGACGCTTTCTCCCCGAAAGCCGGAGTTCGTAGAGGCGCTGGCGACCTCGCCCGCCGAACTCCGGTTTTCGGGTTCAGCCACTCCACCGCCGGTTGACCAAGCCGACCCTGATGGCTCAAGCCAGCAGACCTTTCGCATCCCCGAAGCAACCGGCCTGTCGCCCACCGAAGAGCGGAATCCACGCTCGCGCCAACTGGATCGCCTGCCGCTGCGGGCGGCGGTTGAACTCATGCTCCGTGAGGATGCGCGGCTGCCGCGGGCGTTGCGGGCCGCGCGGACGGGTATTGAACGCGCCGTGCGGCTGGCGGTCGCCAGCCTGCGCCGTGGCGGCCGGTTGATCTACGTCGGCGCCGGCACGAGCGGGCGGCTGGGCATGCTGGACGCCAGCGAATGCCCGCCCACCTTCAGCGTTGGGCCCGAGACGGTGCAGGGCATCATCGCCGGCGGACACCCCGCGCTGTGGCAGTCGAGTGAAGGCGCGGAAGACGACGCGGCGGCGGGCGCGCGGGCGGTGCGGTTCCGCGGCGTGAGCGCGCGCGACTTCGTGGTGGGCCTCGCCGCAAGCGGACGCACGCCGTTTGTCTGGGGCGCGCTGCACGCGGCGCGGCGGGCCGGCGCGCGCACGGCGCTCATCTGCTTCAACCCGCGCCTGCGCTTCGCGCGCGGCACGCGGCCGGACCTGGTGCTGGCGCCGTGCGTCGGGCCGGAGGTCCTCACCGGCTCGACCCGCCTCAAAGCCGGCACGGCGACGAAGCTGCTGCTCAACATCATTTCCACGCTGGCCATGGTCCGGCTGGGCAAGGTGGTGGAAAACCTGATGGTGGACGTGCGGCCGACGAACGCCAAATTACGCGACCGCGCGGTGCGCATCGTGCAAACACTGACCGGCGTCCCGGCCGAAACGGCCCGGGCGGCTCTGGCGCGCAGCGGCTGGCGGGTGAAGGCGGCGTGGCGGCGCTTGCGGGCGAGACGCGGCGGCACCACGAGTCATGAAGCAACCGCTGTCTGAGCGAGACTTTCGGCTGAATCCCGCCTCGCTGAGGCAAGGCCGACGTTTGAAGTCCCAAGTCCCAAGTCCCAAGTTCAAAGTCCCAAGTCAACAGTCGCGAGAGCCGAAGTGCGAAGCGAGAAGCGAGAAGCGAGCATCCTCAATTCTCAATCCTCGCTTCCCGCTTCTGGTATCCGGCATCCGCCTTCCAGTAACCAGTAATCAGTATTCAGTGACCCGCGACCACGAACCCAATCCTCAGTCCGCAATCCGTCTTCCCCGCACCTCGCACCCCGAACCCCAATTTGCAGGGCTCGGCAGAGGCTCGCCCCACCGCAAGACTAGCACTGACTCCCCTCTTGCGGCACCGGAGGGTCGGCGTAGGCTCGGCCGCAGGAACGGCGAATCCGTCATTCCGGCGCCCGCGGAGACGCCGGGAAGGCGGGAGTTCCAGTTATGACCCGCAACCCCAGCCTCGTGGTGTCCGACTGCTTCCGGCTCCCAGTCGGCCTTTTCCTTGCAGCGAGCCTCCTCACCGCCGCCGCGTTGCACGCCCAGCAGCATTGCGCCACCCACCTGGGCAATCCGGCCACCCGCTTCGCCGCGCCGCTCACCCGCGTGGAACAACTGCGCGAGCTGCTCACCGGCGAAAAGTTCCGGGCGGATGTGGTGGCGATCCTGCGGCAGGCCGGCTGGTCCGGCGCGGTGGAAGATCTGCGGCGGGCGGCCAGCAACGCGCCCGTTACCGAACTGCGTCTGCCGCCCGGCACGCGCATGCCGTTCATGTCTTCGCGTAAGAGCGGCAAGCCGGTGGCGTTGCGCGACGTGCTCTGGGCCGGCAAGGAACCGGTCGAGGCCTACGCCTTCGAGTTCGTTTCCCGGGACCGGCGGTGGCGTTGCGTCACGCCCCGGCCATGCAGCAACTTTTACGTGGAAGACCTCGGCCCGCTGCCGCGCGCGAACTTGCGCCTCACCCAGAACCTGCCGGCGGAGGCCAGCGTGTGCGCGCCGTTTGAGATCGAACTGGCGGTGTTCAACACCGGCGCCTTGCCGTTGACGCAAGTGCGGGTGTCCAATCCGCTGCCGGCCGGGCTGGCAACCGAGGACGGCCGTGAGCGGCTCGAATTGGAGGCGGGTTCGCTGCCGCTCGGCGAAGGACGCCGGTTCCGCTTCAAAGTCCGGGCGGCCGCCGCCGGCAGTTACACCAACACCGCGCGGGCCGTCGCGGCGGAAGACGTGGGCGACGACGCCCAAGCCGTCACGCAAGTCCGCGCGCCGATGCTCGCGGTGGATTGCGGCGCGCCGCTGGAAACGCTCGCGGGCCGGCTGGTGGAAGTCTGCCTGGCGGTTGCCAACACGGGTGACGCGCCGGACACGCAGGTGAAGCTGGCGTTGCCGGTCCCGGAGGGAAGCACCCTGGAAAGCGCCGCCGACGGCGGCGTGCTGGCCGACGGCCGCGTCACGTGGACTCTGCCGGAGCTGGCGCCGGGCGACACGGAGAAGCGCTGCGCGGTATTTCGCCAGCGAACGCCGGGCGTGCTGGCGTTTTCCGCGACCGCGCAAGGCGCCTGCGCCCCGGCGGTGACGGCCGGCTGCTCCACACGGATCGCCGGCATCCCAGCCATTCTCGTCGAGGCGGTGGATCTGGCCGACCCCGTCCAGGTGGGCGAGGAAGTCACTTACGCAATCCGCGTGACCAACCAGGGCTCCGCGCCCGGCACGAACATCCGGCTGGTCTGCCTGCTGCACGACAGCCAGTCCTTCGTCTCGGGCGAGGGCGAGACCGCCTTGACCGTGGAGGCGGCGTCCAGCCGCAGGTTGATCACCGAGCCGCTGCCGGTGCTGGAGCCGAAAGCCACCGCGACCTGGCGGGTGGTGGTGCGGGCCGAGGCGGCCGGCGACAGCCGGTTTCAGATAGAACTGACCAGCGACCAGTTCGTCGAGCCGATCACGGAGATCGAGTCCACGACGCAATACTGAGTCGCCGGGTCTAGCAAGCGCCGGGACGGTCAGGTGGCGGGCAGGTGCTCGACGCCGAGCACGTATTTGGAACAGCGGGTCAGGCGGAAAGGCAGCGCGCTGGCCGCGTCGGCGGCTTCCGCGGCGTGTTCGGGTGCGTACTTCAACTCGAGGATGACCCGCGGCGCTTTTACCGGCAACGGCGTCAGTCCGGCCGTCGCGCCACGCGCGTCGAAGAACTCTAGGTCCGTGTCCACGGTCAGTCGCAGGCGGCCGTTGGCGCTGACGAAGTAACGGCGCCGATAGCGGTTCACGATCACCGGTGAGAGGCCGCGCAACTGCCAGCGCAGCATCTCGGGCAGGTCCGGGGCGGCCAGGGCTTCGGCGAGTTCGCGTCGCGGCAGACAACCGTTGAGCGCCAGCGGCGGCAGCAGATGGCCGGTCTTGCCGCTGACCAGACCGCGCTTGAGCTTGCGTTCGAGCACCGGCCGGGCGATCGCGCCGCGCGGCGGGCCGTACCAGCGGATGCGGGTCTTGACCCGGTTGCCGACGCCGCGCACGTGCTCGTGGTAACTCCGCAGGTCCGCCGAGTCGAAGTACAGGTTGTTGATCATCCGCGCCGGGTAGGCCTCGCGGAACAAGGCCGGGTGCCGGCGGACGCGGGCAAGCACCTGCCCGGCGTCGCGGTCGGCGGGCAGGAATTTGCGTTCGAAGCGCAGGTTGGGCAGGCCGTCGGTCATGTCGTTGGGGGAACTTAGACGCCGAGGCCGCGTTCTTCGAGCCAACTGATGCGCACGCCCGAGGCCAGTTCGCGCAGCCGCCGGGCGGCGTCCTCCATCGCGCCCACGTGGCGGAAGCTGACCTGGAAGGCGGCCTCGATCTGCTCGGGGCTTTCGTCGAAACGCTTCAAGGTGGCGGTGGCGCCCGCGCCGGTGAGCGCGCCAAGAATGGAGTTGGCGGTAAGCTGCGGCGCGCCCGGAGCCGTGACCGTGACGTACAGATTGGGCGTGTCCGTCTTCGGCCGGGCGTAATAACGGATGGCGATCAGCCCCAGGATCAGCACCAGGGCCACGGCCGTGATCAGCGGCTGGCCGGCGCCCAGCCCAAGCCCGATGCCGATGGCGAGGAACAGGTACGCCAGTTCCTCGGGCTCCTTGATCGCGGCGCGGAACCGGACGATGGAAAGCGCGCCCACCAGCCCCAGCGACAACGTGAGCGAGGATTTCACGATGCTGATGACCAGCGTGGTGGTGAGCGTGAGCAGGAGAAAGTTCCGCGCGAACATCCGCCGGTTGGACAGCGACTGGCCGAAGTGGATGTACGCCTGGCCGAGCACGGTGGCGAGCACGGCCGCCAGCACGAGGTTCAACGCAAAGGCCGGCAGGGTCGAGGTGTCGGGGCTGGTCAATTGCAGGTTCTTGAGGAGTTGGTCGAGTTGCATGTTCAGGTTTCTGGGTTGTATCTGGAAAGCAAGGTCGGGCGGTCAACGCCGGTTCGCAAACGCGGCTGAATCAGTTGCGGAAAAGCCTGTGCTGCCCGTCATGGGTTTCCACTGGCGTTGTCCGGGGCTCCGGCCGGAGGCCGGGCGCGAACGGACCGCCCGCGCCGGGCGGCGGTGTGGCCAGCGCCTGGTTCAAACCGTCCCGTACCTCGGTGTCGTCGAGCGAGCCGTTCTTGTCGGCGTCCCACGCGGCAAACCAGCGTTCGAAGCCTTGCGTCATCTCCGCGCGCGCCAGGCCGCCGTCGCGGTCGGCGTCCAGCGCCGTCAGAAACGCCGGCCCGATGAACAACCCCGGCCCAAAGCCGCCGGGCCCGCCCGGCCCACCGGGACCACCGGGCCTGGCGGGTCCGAAGCCCTCGCCCAAGGTCTGGCCGGCCGAGCGGCCGGCAAGCTGGTCTTCCACCGATTTCCAGCGCGCGGTCACGAAGCCCTTGATGGGTTTGGGCGCCATGCCAAAGCCGCCCGGGTTCTGCGCGCGGCCAGGCGCGCGGTCCAGGCCAGCCAGGCTGGCGCCGCCGCCCGGCGGACCGCCCGCCTGCCCGGCCACCACCTGGTCAAAGCGCGCGAGTTTCTCCGCGGATTCCTCGGCCACGGCCGCCCGCAGCGCCGCGGCGAGTTCGTCCACCTGTTTCACGAGGCGTTCCGGCTGGCAGATCGTGCGGTTGAACTCGGCCAGCCGCGCGCGGTAAAGCTCCTGAAAGGCCGGCACGGCGAACACCCGTTCCAGGAAACGTTGCTGACCCTGCCAGGGACGCTGGAGGCTGAGGTTTTCGCGCTGCTCCTGCGAGCCAATCAGCGGGAACTGGCCGAAGGAATGGTCGAGGTCCCAGGGAATGAACTGAAAGCGCCGCGTCACAGGGTGGAGGTGGACCAGGAAGTTCTGGCCCGGCCCCAGGATGCTGTCCAGGGTGCTGAGCCAGACCGTGACGGCCATGAACCGCGCGAACTCGTCCAGGTCAAGGTAGTCGCCCAGTTCCGCCGCAAACCGCCGGTCGTCCGCGTGCGAGACGAGTTTGCAGAAGGCGATCACGCGCCGTGTTTCCTCGTCCGAAACCGGCGTCTTCGAATCGTAGGTCTGCCGGTAAGCCGCCCAGTCGTCGCCGAGGTCCTCGAACACCTGGCGCGTGACCGGCTTGAACAGCGCGCCTTTGCGCGTGCCGAAGCGGTCCAGGGCGAAGTCGCGGTCCACGTTTTCCACCAGCGAGTAAAGCCCGATGAACTGGCGGTCGTGCTCGCCCGGCACGGTCAGGAACACGCGCGCGTACGCGGTGCGGGGCGCGGGCACGCCGGCGTCGCGGAACAGGCGGTGCGAGAGCACCTCGTTCATCCAACTGGCGTCGGTCACGCAATTGTGCAGGTTCAACTTCGAGACGCCGGCGAGATTCTGGCGTTGGAAAACGTCGTTCAGGTCCGCCTTGAACGAGCGCTTCAGCGAGCCGCGGGATTGCAGAAATGTGCCGTTGCCCTTGTAGCGAACGGACACGGCGGGGAAGAGCCGGCCTTCAAACTCCAGCTCCGCGCGCACGGTCGGAAAGTCAATGCCCAGCGCCGCCGCCAGGCCGTTGCGCTGGCCCTCGCGACCCTGGAGGTTCATGCCCGGACCGCGACCGCCCGGTCTGCCCGGCCCGCCTTGTCCACCCGGTCCCCCGCCGAAAGGCCGGATATCCGGCGGACCGCCGCCCAGGTCGCGATGCAAGCCGGCGCGCACCTGCTCCAAGTCGAGCCGGCCGGTTTTGTTGGTATCCCAGTTGGTGAACCACTTCTCGGCCAGCGACTGAAATTCCTTCTGCGCCAGGCGGCCGTCGCCATCCGTATCGCCGGCCCGGAGCCACGCCGGCGTCAGAAACAGGCCGGGACCAAAGCCGCCCGGTCCGCCCGGTGGTCCGCCACCGGGAACTCCGCCGAATCCTCCGGGCCGGGCGCCCGCAGGCGCTTGAGCGCCACGGCCGGGCGGGCCGCCAAAAGGAAAAGGACCGGGGCCGCTCGCGGGCTCCAAGGCCTCCCATTCTTCCCGGGTGAAGCGCAGAAGCACGGTCCAGACGTTGGTGAGGTTGAACAACCCGGCGGGGTCGGACGGCAAGGAGGCCGCCCGGACGGGCGCGGCCGTTCCCGTCTGGCTGGCGCCGGCCAGGACCAGCCAGGCGGCTTGGGCGGCGGCCAGCCAGGGGCTTGGCACGGCGCGCGGGCGGACGAGCGGGGCGGCGGTTGCCGGTTCGTTCACGGGCCACTCAGACTGCTTCACCAGCAGGGAGGTTACAGCCAGGTCACAGAGGCAGCCAGGGTTGGAGAGCGCATTCCAATTTCTTGCCGTGGTGGCGACGCGGTTGCGGCTGGTTTCCCGCCGGGTGGGCGACGGCCCGCCGAGCCGTCGCGGCCGGCATCTTGCCAGCGGCTGCAGGCTGGAGAGTGGCGCGGCGCCCGCCGTGCTCCGACCCGGCGACCCGCCGGGCCTGTCCCGGGCGGCCGGAGGGCCACCGCATACCGCGTGGCGCCCAAGCGCTTCAGGGGCAAAAATGCAAGCTGCCCCGGGCGCCGGTAGTGGAAATTTTTCTGTTGACACGATGGGCAGCTTGGATACTGTTCACTCTGTTCACTCTGTTCACTCTGTTCACTCTGTTCACTCTGTTCACTCTGT
>CAYXPA010000116.1:0-11779 GCA_964466945.1 uncultured Verrucomicrobiota bacterium
ACCCTTCTTTCAACCCGCCTCCGGCTGAACCTCAACTGCGGAATCTAGGTTGAAACGAACGCACGAACCCCCCTGTAGCGCAGGTTTCCAACCTGCTGTATCGGCCGATTTCCAATCGGCAGGGTGTGGCAACGGTTGAGCGTTCAGCGGGTTGGAAACCCGCGCTACAGCAGACTGAGAAGTCTGCGCTACGATCGGGCTTTGAAATATGCCGGCCAAGGGCCTGTTCCTCCCGGCTGGACAGCATCGCTTCCCCTGCGTCGCGCCAAGGTTCTGACACTTCCTCAGGGCACGGAGGCACCTCAAGCGAGAGTCAACGGTGGCGCGCAGCCGGCAGGCGTTGGCCGGCCCGGCGGTCCTTAACGGCGATGGCCGCCCGGACAGGTGCCCCGCGGTTACTTCGCCGGCGCCTGCAGTTCGCGCAGGTCCTTGCTGGCGGGCCGGGCATAGACCGGGATGCGAGCGGTGAGAACGTCCAGCCCGAAGAAGTAGCCCTGGGACTTTTCGGCCTTGCCCGTGCACTCGAAGCGCAGGGTGTGGGCGCCGGCCGGCAAGGTGTGAAAGCCCAGTTTATGCGCGGTGGGCGCGACGTTCGGGCTGAGCAGATCGAAGGTGCCCAGGTCGCGGCCGTCCAGTTTGACGCGGTAGCTGCCGTAGTCCCAGGAATGGGTGAGCTTCACCCAGAGCTCGGCGGTGATTTCCTTGTCGGTGGTGAAGGGGATTTCCAGCCAGGCGTCGGCGGTGGCGGGCTTGAACCAGAGCTGACGTCCGTCGGTCACCCCGCCCAGCGGCTGCACCTCGACCGGTCCACCGGCGGCCTTGGCCTGCGGCACCGCCCGGTGGCCGACCACCAGGGCCTGCTCGCGGAAGGGCAGGCGCTCGGGTCCGGGCGGCAGTGCCGGCCAGGGCTTGTGCGGCTCGAGCTGGTACCAAAATGCCACGCTGGACATGAGGTCGTCGCGCTCGATGAACCCGTCCACCTTGCCGTCCGGGAAGGTCTGCGAGCCCTTGTGCTCGATTTCCACGCGCAGGGACTTGGTGAACGGCACCGGGTCGGCGAGATGCCAGCGGTAGGCGCTGCTGCGGTCGCCGGGGCCGTAGCCCTCCCAGAGCGGGGTGCCGTAAAACGGCCCGTCCTGCTGGCGGAAACCCCAGGCGTCGCAGAAGTAATCCTCGGTGCCGGTGCCGCGCAGTTGCGGCTCCGCCGCGCCGTCAATGAAGAAGAAGTCGTCGCCCTCGCCGTACCAGCCGGCGGAGACGTGGTACACGCTTTGCACGGTGCCCACGTAATGGCCGCGGCCGGCGATGTCCGCGATCAAGTAGTTGCGGCCCATCACGCACGGGTGTTCCTGGCGGTACATGGCGTGGAAGTAGGCGATGTCCTCGGGCAGCGCCGGGTGTTTTTGCCAGTCCACGTAGGAGTAGAAGGCGTGGCAGCGCCGGTCGCTCTCGTTGGTCACGGTGATCCGCGCCGATTTCCGAAACGGCATCGGCCAGTAACAATTGCGCGCCCGCCCGTCCGAGGAGACCCGCACCGGCAGTGAGGTAAACGGCTGATCCACGCCGTGGCCGATGCCGAAGAAATCCCCGATCGGGCATTCCACGCTGGGATGCTCCTCGCCGTCCCAGTACATGCGCAGGGTCAACAGGCGCGCGTAAAACGGCACGTCGGGGGCGATGGTGAACCAGAGGTGCGTGATGACCCCGGGCCCCTCGAGTTCGGCCAGGGTGAGGGTGCCGCCCGGCGCGATGGGTCGGGCGTCGGCGTTGCCGTTTTTCCAGTCCGGGTCGGAGGAGGAGGCCCGGCGGGCCTCGAAGGGTTTGAGTCGGGCGAGGTCGGCGAGCGGGTTGCCGAACAGGGATTGCGCCTGCAGGCCGCTAATCAGGCCCAGCACGGGCACCAAAACGAAAAGGAGCGCTGGCTTCATGGCAAGTGGTGATTGACGCAGCCACTCTGCCGCGGGAGACCCACTCCGGGCAAGACGCAAGACCGCGCCTGCCCGCCCCGCCAGGCGGGCGGCGGCTTCCAAGATTGCTCAAGCCAAGCCCGCCTGCTCGTCAGCGCACCGGGCCGAGCAACTCGCGGGTCTTGGCCGCCAGGTCGGCGTGACGCATCAAGGATTCGCCCACCAAAATGGCCCCGGCGCCGGCCCGGCGCAGCCGCTCGACGTCGGCACGGCTGTGGATGCCGCTTTCGGCGACCAGCAAAACCTCCCGTCCGGCCGGATGCGCCCGCAGCCGGGCGGCCAGCCGCTCGGTGGTGACCAGGTCCACGGTGAAGGTTTTCAGGTCGCGGTTGTTGACGCCGATGAGCGGCGCGCCCAGCGCCAGGGCCCGGTCCAGTTCCGCCGTGTCGTGGACCTCGACCAGCGCCGCCAGACCGGCCCCGCGGGCCAACTCGTGGAAGTGGCGCAGGCGCGCGTCGTCAAGGATGGCTGCGATCAACAGAATGGCATCCGCGCCCCACTCAACCGCTTCGAGAATCTGGCGCTCGTCAATGATGAAGTCCTTGCGCAGCAGCGGCAGGCTCACTGCCGCGCGGATGGCCCGCAGAAATTCGAGTGAGCCCTGGAAGAACTTGGCATCGGTCAACACCGACAGACAGGTGGCGCCCGCGGCCTCGTAGGCCTGCGCGACCGTCACGGGGTCGAAGTCGGCCCGGATCACTCCCGCACTGGGCGAGGCCTTCTTGACCTCGGCAATCAGAGCCACGTCCCCCGAGCGGGGGCGGCGCAGCGCGGCCAGGAAGTCGCGCGACTCCCCGCGGGCGGCGAGCGCGGCCCGGAGACGCTCCACGGTGACCGGCCCCGGGGGCAGCGCCTCCACCTCGCGGCGCTTCTCGGCCACGATGGTGGTCAGGATGTCCGGGGCGGGCGTCCGTGGGTTCACTGGCCGCGCCCTCCGTTCCGCGGTTTGCGGGAGGTTCCGCTGCGGATGGAAACCACGTGCATCGGGTCCATCACCTCGAGCATCCCTGCCTCGTCCTCGATCACGACATTGCGCCTCCCCACGAGGACGAGTTCGGGATGCGGGACCAGGTACTCCCGGCCGTCCGAGGTGCGCAACCGATGGGGGCCCTGGCCTTGCAACCGCTTCCGCATCTGCTCGGTGTTCATGCCGCGTTCCCAGGCCGGTTCGGAGGGCGCGTCAAACCGGTGGTTACTCCTCCTCATCCCGGATGCCGGCCTTGCGCTTGGTGGGGCAACCCGCGCGCAACCAGGCGTGCACGAATTCGTCCAGGTCCCCGTCCAGCACGGCGTCGGTGTTGCCGGTTTGGTAACCGGTGCGCAGGTCCTTGACCATGCGGTAGGGCTGGAGGACGTAACTGCGGATTTGGTTGCCCCAGCCGATGCTGCCTTTCTCGCCGTAGAAGCGCTCCATCTCGGCCTTTTTCTGGTCCTCGCGCAGGGCGTAGAGCTTGGCCAGGAGCATCTTCATGGCCGTGGCGCGGTTCTGGTGCTGCGAGCGCTGGCTCTGGCTGGCGGCGACGATGCCGGTGGGCAGGTGCGTGATGCGCACGGCGGTCTCGACCTTGTTCACGTTTTGCCCGCCCTTGCCGCCAGAGCGGTAGGTGTCAATCTGCAGCTCATTGGGCGGGATGACGATTTCGGTGCTGTCCTCGATTTCGGCGATCACGTCCACGCTGGCGAAGCTGGTATGGCGGCGTTTGTTGGCGTCGAAGGGCGAAATGCGCACCAGCCGATGGACGCCGCGCTCGGCCTTGGCGAAGCCGTAAGCGTTTTCGCCGGTGATGAGCAGCGTGGCGCTCTTGATGCCCGCGCCTTCGCCGGGCAGGGCGTCGGTCACCTCGACCTGCCAGCCGCGGGACTCGGCCCAGCGCTGGTACATGCGCAGGAGCATGTTCGCCCAGTCGCAGGCCTCGGTGCCGCCGGCGCCGGCGTTGATGGAGAGGATGCAGTTGTTGCGGTCGTGCGGCCCGTTGAGCAAAAAGCTCAGCTCCAGCGCGTCCAGCTTGTGGGTGAAGCTGGCGGTGTCGCGGTCCAGTTCGGCCTCGAGGGCCGGTTGAGCCGCCTCCGGCTCGGCGCGTGCCAGCTCGAGCATGACACGGAGGTCTTCGAGCTGCTTCTCCTGCGCGGCGAGGGGTTCGAGTTTGCGGCGGATGGCGTTGGCCTCGTCAATGAGCCGCTGAGCCGCCTCGCGGTTGTTCCAGAAGGCGTCCCGCGCCATCTCCGCCTCGATCTCGCCCAGGCGTTTTTGGAGCGCGGGCGCGTCAAAGAAACCTCCGCAACTGGGCCAGCTTGTCAGTGGCGGCGTCGAGTCGGCTCTGAACCATGTCGAACATCGGACGCGCAGCTTAACTCCCGGGCCGCGTCACGCCAACCCTTAACCGGGGAATCGCATCCCCGCGCGCGAAACAGCACCAAGAGGGAGCGCCGGCGGGGCTTGGGCATTGCGCTGGTGACACTCAGAAAAGCCGACTGGTAGCCGGCGATCCGGCAGTCGAGGGGTCGGAAGAGCCCGAGAAAAAACAACCCCGGGTGGGCAGGCCCAACCCGGGGTCATCAAAGTGTGATACGCTTAGCTCCGAGAACGGCGTTGCCGCAGGCCGAAGGCTCCCAGCCCCAGGAGCGTGGCCACAGCCAGCGCGCTGCCCGGCTCGGGAATCACCGCGTAGGTGTAGCTGATGTTGTCCACCATCTCGATCAAGCCGGTAAAGCCAAAGGCACTGTGTGTAAAAGGCGCGCCGGTTGAGTCGCCGTACCAGAAAAAGGCCTGTGTAAAGCTGGCGCCGCTGTAACTGATGCTTTGGTCCATGGTCTTGTTCAGGTTCATGGCCAAGCTGGTCTTTTGCACCAAGGTACTGCCGTTCCAAATCTCCAGCCACGCCCGGTCGCTGGCCGACGCGAAACTAATGTCGTCGTTGCCGAACCACAGCGTGAGCGCGGACATCGGCTTCACGAAATCAATGCGTAACTTGCTGCCGTCGCCGTCATCCCAGACGGCCAAGGTCCGGTTCCCCAGCCCCTTTCCAGAAAATTTGCCGATGGTCAGCCCCGCGCCCACCGTGTCGTAAAACTTCACGTCCGGATGCCCAATCGCGCTATAACCATTGGCTTTGACCCCGCTGGCCTCGCTCTCGAAGTTGATGATCGCCGTCTGGGCCAGCCCGACGGTCGTACCAGCCGCACACAGTGTTGCCCAAAGAATCCCTCGCGTCATAACAGTGTTTTGTGTTTGGTTCGTTCTTCGGCCCGGCTTGCCGGCTATTCCCGCAATTGCAGGATGCCGTCCAAGCGCGCCTAGTAGAGCCGGTTCGACGGCCTCCGTCAAGTGGTTTCTTGATCTTTATTCGCTTTGCCCGCTGTCAATACGCGCCTGACCCCGCCAACCCGGGGCAAGCCGCAGCCGGCCGGGTGTCGGCGAAAGCACCCGCGTGCCGCCCACGCCGCCAGCGTCACCCCCGCGCACCCCCAGCCAAACCAATCGCCATAGCGCAAATACGGCGTCGGCGTCCGCATCGTCCCCGCGGGCGGCAAGGGCAAGCGCACTTGGAGAAAGCCCGGACCGTACAAGTTGCCGCCCGGCCAGCCCAGAACGGCGCGGAAGCGTCCTTGGGCATCTACCCAGCAGGTCAGGCCGTTGTTGGTGCAACGCACCAACGGCACGCCGGTTTCCACCGCCCGAAAGGCGGCGTGCACGGCCTGCTGCCATTGCGCGGCGCTTTCGCCAAACCACCCGTCGTTGGTCAGGTTGAGCAAAAAATCGGTGTCCGGCCCCACATGGCGGCGCACCCCGCGCGCAAACACGTCTTCAAAGCAAATCAACGGGGCCAACCGCGCCAACGGGTTGGTCAGCACGAACGTCACCGGTCCCGGGCCGGGGGTGAAACTGCCCTCGATGGGCGTCAGGCGCTTGAGCACCGGCAGCCAGCGCTCGAAGGGCACGTACTCCCCGAAAATCACCAGCCGTTGCTTGCGGTAACTGGCCCGGTACCCGCCGTCTGGGCCGAATAGCACGGCGCTGTTGTAAAAGTCATGCCCTCCTTCGGGACGCGGCTCGGCATCGTCGGCCCCCAGCACCATCCAAACCCGGTGCGTGGCGATCAGCTCGCTCAACGCCCGGTAATCCGCCTCGGCCAGGGCGGGTAACGCGGCTTCGGGCCAAACCACCAGGTCTGGGCGCGTCTCGAGGGCCAGGCGGGTCAGGGCCAGGATCTGGGCGAAGCGGTTGGTGCTCTCGCGCTGGTCCCAGATCAGCCGCTGCGGGATACTCGGCTGCACCAGGGCCAGCTTCAGCTCGCGCGCCGCCGGGGGCGTTTCCACCAGCCGACCCGCCCCCCAAGCCGCCACGCCGAACAGCGCCAAAAGCGGCAGCCCCACTTCGCCCAACAACCCCACCCGAAAGGTCCCCCTCAGCCGTCCGGCACCGGGCCATCTGACCGGTCCCGGCGGCCGGGCCCGTGAACGCGCCGGCCAACCCGAATCCGCCGCCACCCGCGCCGCCAACACCAGGCCCGCTCCCAAAAGCGAGACCGCGGTCCACGCCACCAGGAAAGACACGCCAGGCACCCCCGTGGCCGCCGCAAGCTGAATCAGCGGCAACAGCCGGTACTGCGACACGCCCAGCGGATTCCACGGAAACCCGGTCAACACGTGCGCCGCGAGCATTTCCATCGCCGCCCAGGCAGCCGCACAGTACAGCGCCCACACCGCGCGCTGGCTCCAGGCCAGGTCCGCCACTCGGGCGCACGCCTTCCACCACGCCGGCGGCCCGTCCCCGGCCCAAGCTGCCTCCACCTCCCGCCCTGGTTCCCGCTCTGGTTCCGCCGGAGCGGCGGGCAGCGCGTGCCAGCACAGCCACACCCACCCGGCCTGGTACAGCGCCAGATACGCGCTCAACGCCAGCCAGCCGGCCACCGCCCCGGCCGGGAACGGGATGTGCAACAACCAGCGCAGCCCCACCAAATGATGCGCCAGCCCGGCCAGGTACCCCAGTCCGAAGGCCCTCCGTGGCGGCGCGTCCAGCGCCGCCAACAGCATCCCCGCCGGCGCCAGCCAGGCCAGGGCCGCCCACCCCGGCGTGGGGAAGGCCAGCGCCAGGGCCACCCCGGAGCACACGGTGAGTCCGGGGCGCCAAAAGTTGGAAGCACGTCGCAGCAAGGCCCACACGGTTGACGCAGCTTGCCCCAAGCCCCCGCCAAGGCAAGCGGCGAGGCGGGCCGCGGCCTTTTGAATGGCGCGGCCCCTGTTCAGCGCCCGGCCGCCGCATAAAGCTCTCGCCGCAGCACCCCCACGAACGGCAGGTTGCGGTACCGCTCGGCGAAGTCCAGCCCGTAGCCGACCACAAACACGTCCGGGATGGTGAATCCGACGTAATCGGCCTGAACCGGCTCGAGACGGCGCGCGGGCTTGTCGAGCAACACGCAGGTGCGGAGCGAGCGTGGCCGCAGGGCGCGCAACTTCGCCTGCACCCAGGCCAGGGTGCGGCCCGTGTCCAGGATGTCATCCACCAACAACACATGGCGGTCCCGCGCCTCGAGCCGCAGCTCCTTGGTCAGGATCAACTCGCGGGACACCGTGCCGTCGCGGTAGCTGGACACGCCCAGGAAGTCCACCCGCAACGGGAGGCTCAGGCAGCGCAGCAGGTCCGCCAGGAAAATGATGGTGCCGGTCAGCAACGGCACCAGGAGCAGGTCGCCGCCGGCGTAATCGCGCGTCAGGGCCCGGGCGATTTCCCCCACCCGGCGGCGCAACTGCGGCGCGGGGATGAGCACCTGCTCGAGGTCCGCCCGCCATTGGGGCGGCACCACATAGCCGCCGGTGACCGGCCGGCCGGCCAGGCGGGGCGGGGTCGCGGCGTCGGGGCGCGCGGGCTCAGATGTGGCGCGAGTCCCCGGCGTCTTTGGTCGTGTAGCCACTTTCCTGGCGCTGGAAGTTGACCTGGTTTTTCTTGAGGTAGGCCTGGAAGACGTCATCGGCGCTCATGCCCAAGACCTGGGCCAGGCTGATGAGGAAATGGAACAGGTCCACCACCTCGACGCGGGCGTTCTGCTCGTCGAACTGCTGGTACCGCGCCCACCACTTCCAGGGCACGCTGTCGGTCAATTCGGCGATTTCCTGGCTCATGGCCCGGCAGTAGTTGAGCACCCAGGTGATGCGCTCCTCGCGTGTCATGGTCTCGGTGCGGACGCCGATGCGCTCGTTCAGCGCGCGCTGGAGGCGGAACAATTCCCGCAACTGGTCGGTCTCAGCCATGCCGGCGAGCATTCCGGGCGGCGCCCGACCGGGCAAGCGGGAAACCGGGGACGGCGAGTGCCGGAAGGGCGTTTTGGCGTTGCGCGGGGCGGCGGCCCGCGTAAAGTGCGCGCAACCCCAACCCCCGGATTGCCTATGTACTTTGGCGCTGACTACCACCCCGAACACTGGGTCTGGCCCTATGCCGGCACCCCCGAGGAACCCGAGTCTCGCTGGGAACGCGACGCCCAGCTCATGGTCGCCGCCGGCGTGAACGTCGTCCGCATGGGCGAGTTCTCCTGGGGGCTCTACGAACGCGAGGAGGGCAAGTACGACTTCGACTGGATGCGCCGGGTCATGGACATCATGAAGGCCCACGGCATCCAGGTCGTGCTGGGCACCCCCACCGCCGCCCCGCCCCTCTGGCTGGCCCGCAAACACCCGGAAATTCTGCCCGTGGATGAAAACGGCCTCGTCCTCCACGAGGGTACCCGCCACGCCTACAGCATGAACAGCGACGTGTACTGGGAGTACTCGCGCAAGATCGTCACCGCCCTGGCCCGCGCCCTGGGCCAGCACCCCGCCCTGATCGCCTGGCAGATTGACAACGGCATCGGCGGCCACGGCACCGAGTTTTCCTTCAACGAGGAATCCCGCCACGACTGGCACGCCTGGCTCAAGGCCAAGTACGAAACCATCGAAAACCTCAACAACTGCCTGGGCACCCGCTTCTGGTCCCAACTGGTCAGCGACTGGTCCGAAGTGCCCATGCCCATGCGCGCCCCCACCGTCCACAACCCCGCCCTGCTCCTGGACTGGATGCGCTTCGCCAGCGACACCTGCGTCTCCTACGTCCGCATGCAGGCCGACCTGCTCCACGAGCTGACCCCGCACGTGCCGGTGACCACCAACCTGCGCGCCCTCTCCCGCCATTACGACCACTTCGACATGGCCGAGGCGCTCGATTTCGTCTCGCTGGACAGCTACGCCACGCTCAAAAACCAGCCGGCCGAAAACGCCGTCGAGTTCGACATCATGCGCTCGCTCAAGCGCACCGGCATCCGCACCCCCGACGGCGAGGGCGGCTTTTGGGTCATCGAGCAAAAGGCCGGCAACGTCAACTGGCAGGAGGTCAACTCCCTGCTCCGGCCGGGCGTGGTGCGGCTCTTCACCTACCAACTGGTCTCGCGCGGCGCCACCGGCGTGCTCTACTTCTTCTGGCGCTCCCCGCGCATCGGCTCGGAGAAGTTCTACGGCGGCGTGCTCACCCACGACGGGCGCGGCGACAACCGCGTGTACCGCGAAATCAGCCAGATCGGCGAGGAAATGAAGCTCTTGGCCCCCGTCCTCAAGGGCACCCGCGTGGTGGCCGAAACCGCCATCCTCTACAGCCACCCCAATACCTGGGCCCTGCAGTTCCCCATGGAGCCCAACCGCCACTTCAAGCAACGCGAGCACGTCATGCTCTTTTACCGCGCCCTCCACGACCGCAACCTCGCTGTGGACTTCGTCCGCCCGCCCACCACCGACGAAGACTCCGAGGCCCTGGCCCGTTACAAAATCCTCTTCGCCCCCTCGCTCCACCTGCTGGCCGGGGGCGAGGCCGACCGCCTCAAACTCTACGTCCAAAACGGCGGCACCCTCGTGGCCACGTGCAACACCGGCCTGGTGGACGAGCACAACATCGCCCCGGACACCGGCTACCCGCACGACCTGATTGACCTCTTCGGCCTCGAGGTCCAGGAGTTCGACCCCATTCCGCCGGACGCGGAAAACCACGTCGTCTTCAAGGGCACCTTCCCCGCCAGCCACCTCTACAGCGCCCGGCTCTGGTGCGACATCATCGAACCGCACGAGTGCGAAGTCCTCGCCACTTTCTCCCAAGATTTTTACGCCGGCCGGCCGGCCATGACGATCAACCAGTACGGCCTGGGCCGCGCCATTTACCTCGGCACGGTCTTCCCGCCGGCCTTTTACCTCGATCTGGTGGCCTGGCTGCGCCAGCTCTGCAACCTCCATCCCCTGCTCAAAGTCCCCGAGACCGTCGAGGTCAGTCTGCGCGAAAAGGACGACCTGCGGCTGTACTTCCTGCTCAACCACCAAGCCACCCCGGTCCGCATCAACTTCCTCAAACCGATGCACGACTACCTCACCGGCAATGTCTTCAGCGGCAGCTACGACCTCCCCCCGCACGGCGTGCTGGTGCTCGACGAAAAAGTGACCAAACCCGCCTGACCCGCCGCACGGGCGGCCTCGGCGCGGCAGCGGCGCGCCGACATCGTAGCGCAGACTTCCAGTCTTGTATCTGGATTTCCCTCTATTCTTGCCTGCAATGGTCGGGAGGGGTAGAGGGACCTGCCCTCCCGCCTGCAGGCGGGAGGGCAGGGGCGCGGGCGTGTTCGTTGCAGTCTGGCACGGGGCCTTGACCCCGTGCGCAAGCAGCCGGAACCGCTCGCGCGTGTGTCCTAAACTCGAACCGTTGATGGAGCGGCCCAGTCGGGCCAGCTCGTATGTGCAAGAATGAGTCAGAACACCATGAACACCACGATCTACGCAGGCTTGGACATTGCCAAGCACAACCTGCAACTCCACTGGGCCGGTCGGTTCTATGACCTGCCCCACAGCCCCGCCGGCCATCGCCGACTCGTCCAATTGCTGACCCGCCAGCCCGGCGCTCAGGTCATCTGCGAAGCCACCGGCGGTTACGAACGCGACGTGGTGGCCGCCCTCCCCCAAGCGGGCATCCCCGTCAGCGTCCTGAACCCCGCCCGGGTGCGGCACTTTGCCCGCGCCCAAGGCCAGCGCGCCAAGACCGACCGTCTGGACGCCGCCGTCTTGACCGCCTACGGCCAGGCCCTCCGACCCCCACCCACCCCGGCCCGATCCGCCCTCCAACAACACCTGACCGAGCTGGTCCGCCGCCGCGCCCAACTGCTGGAGCTGCTGGTGGCCCAGCGCCAGCAGGCCGAGCAACTGACCTTGCCCAGCCTGCGCCGCCAAGCCCAAAGCCTGGCGCGCCGTCTGGAACGGGACATCCAACAGATCGAAGCCCAACTGCAGCACCTGCGCCAGCCAGAGGCGAGCTTGGACCAGCGCGCCCAAAAGCTCCAAGCCATCCCTGGGGTAGGCACGATCACCGCCTTGGCGGTGCTGGCCGAGCTGCCCGAACTGGGCACGCTCAACCGCCGCCAGGCCGCCGCCCTGGCCGGCGTGGCCCCGCATCCGCGCCAGAGCGGCACCTGGCAGGGCCGCCGCACCCTTGGGGGGCGGTCGGGCCGCGGTGCGGCGGGCGCTCTACATGGCCGCGCTGGTGGCGGCCCGGGCCAACCCCATCCTCCGGCCCTTTTACCTGCGCCTGCGTGCGGCGGGCAAACCCGCCAAAGTGGCCCTGACAGCGGTGATGCGCAAACTGGTGATCCTGATCAACCATGTGCTCAAAAATCCCCACTTTGTCCTGGCAACGTAAATACCGTTGCTGCCGTAGCGCGGGTTGCCAACCCGCCGGGGGCCGGGCGAACCACGCGCCGGGGCCGACTGGAAGCCGGCGATACGGCAGGTTGGAAACCTGCGCTACCAAGACTGAA
>CAYXPA010000117.1:0-11590 GCA_964466945.1 uncultured Verrucomicrobiota bacterium
GCTTCATCCTGACCTTCGACAACGACAAGGACCGCGACGCCTACCTGGTGCATCCGGCGCACAAGGCCTTTGGTGAGCTGGTCGGGCCAGTGCTGGCCGACGTGTTCGTGATTGACTTCCACGCGCGCGAGTAAGCGCGCGCACGCCCGGCCGCGGGTTGAGCCAGCGAGCCTCCGGCCGGAGGGTCCGGGCGGCTTCTCGCTGGCGGGCGCGTCCACCAGCCGCTACGCTTTCTCTGCATGTTGGGTACCGGTTTGCTCAAAGGCCTGGCGGTCACGGCGCGCAACTTCGTGGGGAGTTTCCACGACCCGGCGCGCCTGCCGACCGTGGAATACCCGGAAGAGCGGCTGCCGCTGCCGGAAAACGCGCGCAGTTTTCCGTTTCTGGTCTATGACGGCGAAGACCCGGAGCAAGGGCTGCGCTGCGTGGCCTGCAAAATCTGCGAGAAAGAGTGCCCGCCCCAGTGCATTTACATCGTGGTCGAGCGCGACGCCTCGGGCAAAGCGCTCAAGCATCCGCGGGTGTTTGACCTGGACATCTCGGTGTGCATGAGCTGCCAGATTTGCGTCGAGGTCTGCCCGTTCGACGCCATTCGCATGGACACCGCGTTCGAGTTGGCCACTGCCGATCGCTTCGGCCCCCTGCTGTTGCACAAGGCGGACCTGGCCAAACCCAACGCGTACTATCACCAGATTCATCCCACCGAAGCCGCCGAAACCGACGCCCGCCTGGCCGCGGCGGCCAAGCGCGCGCGCGCGAAGGCGCCGGCCAAACCCGCGCCGCCGCCAACGCCCAGACCGCCCTCGGCCGCCGGCCCGGAACCGGCCCCGGCACGCAAGACCCCCGCGACGGCTACGGCTTGATCGGCACCCCAGGTTCCGCGTTGCCCGGCTCCGGCGGAGCCGGTGGGTTTGCCCCGAGCCCCCGTGCTTTTGCCCGCTTGACCCTGAACCCGGGTGGGTTTATACCCGTGACGCCGTTGTAACGACCAGCACCCCAACAAAAAACCATGCTTCTGACCTATGACCAAGCGAGATTTGGTGGTCCGGATCAGCGAGGAGACGGGCCTCGTCCAACAAAAAGTCCTCGAGGTGGTCCAGAAAACCCTGGACTACATCGCCGAAGCCCTCGCCAAGGGTGAAACGGTAGAACTGCGCAACTTTGGCGTCTTCGAGGTCAAGGTGCGCAAGCCCCGGGTTGGCCGCAATCCCAACCAACCCGAGAAAGACGTGCGCATCCCGCCCCGCGCAGTGGTCAAATTCAAACCCGGCAAGGAAATGCGCGAGGAGGTCCTCAAACTCACTCCGCCGGAAGGCAAAAACACCTGAACCCTTCCCCCGCGCGGCGCCCTGACTGACCGCCTTCGGGCAGGGCGCCGTTTTGCTGTCCCGTCCCGGTCATGATTGAACGCCTCCCCGGTTTTCGCGACTTTTATCCCGCGCCGCTGCCGGACCCGGACGCTTGGAGCGCCGAGCTGCGCCGGCACCTCTTTGAGACCTGGCGCGAGACCGCGCGCCGCTACGGCTTCCGCGAGTACGACGGTCCGCCGCTGGAACCGCTCGAGCTATACACCCTCAAAAGCGGCGCCGAAATCGTGGCCCAACTCTACAACTTCCGCGACAAGGGCGACCGCGAGGTGGCGCTCCGACCGGAGATGACCCCCACCCTGGCGCGCATGGCCGCGGCGCGCGAGCGGCATTACCGCAAACCCCTCAAGTGGTTCGCCATTCCCCAGCTCTTCCGCTACGAGCGCCAGCAAAAGGGCCGCCTGCGCGAACACTTCCAGTTCAACGCCGACATCCTCGGCGAAACCGCCCCCGCCGCGGACGCCGAGTTGATCGCCCTGTTGATTGATGCGTTGCGCGCCCTGGGGCTGACCGCGGCAGACTTCGTGGTCCGCCTCAGCAGCCGCAACGCCTGGCAGGCATTTTACACCCGGCGCCAGCGCGACCCCGAGCGGGCCTACGATTTCTACCAAGCCATAGACAAACTCGAGCGCGAGCCGGCCGAGGTCAGCGAAAAACGGCTGGCGGAACTGGGCTTCGCCCTCGAAGAGGTGCGCGCCTTCATCGCCTCCGCCGAACCCACCGCCGAGCTGCGGCAAATCCTGGACGACCTGGCAACGCGCGGGCTGGCGGACTTTGTGCGCGTGGATTACGGCGTCATCCGAGGACTGGCCTACTACACGGGGCCGGTGTTCGAGGCGTTCGACCGCCAGGGGGAATTTCGCGCCATCGCCGGCGGCGGCCGGTACGACAACCTGGTCAAGCTCATCTCCGGCGGCAAGGTGGACCTCCCGGCGCTGGGCTTCGGCATGGGCGACGTGGTGTTGACCGAGCTGCTCAAGGCGCGCAGGCTGGCCGCGCGGATGCCCGCCGGCGCGCTGGACGCCTTTGTGCTCATCGAGGACGAGACGCTGCGCGTCGAGTCGTTGCGGTTGGTGCAAGGTCTGCGCGAAGCCGGCCTGGCGGCGGACTACCCGCTGGCGCCCGCCAAGTCCGACAAACAGTTCAAGCGCGCCCTCGAGGCCGGCGCCCGGCACACCGTGCGCCTGGAAAAGGCCGCCGACGGCGCATTGCTGGCGCGGATCAAGACCCTCGCCACGCGCGCCGAGGAAGTGGTGGCGCCGACGGCGGTGGCCGACCGGCTGCGGGCATCGCCACCAACGGCGGCCGCCACAAGCCCGGCGTAAAGGGGCCAACCAAACTCCCGGCCCTCCCCCCCCTGCCCTGCCCGGGCGACGCCGCAAAAAATTTCGCGCTGCCACTTGCCAGGCATCGGTTCCGGCGCACCTTTGGCGACCTTGTGATCAACATGAAGACCCGCATGTTCCTGATGAATGCCTCCCGCCATTCGCACCGTCCGGCGCGACTGCTTGCCGCCTGGGCCGCGCTCGGACTGACCGCCGCGACGCTGGCCGCGCCGCAAACCTTCGACTTCAAAGACCCCAAGGGCGTGAACAACGCCGTCTTCAAGCTCGACGCCCCGCTCGAATCCATCAACGGCACCGCCAACGGCATCAGCGGCACCGTGCAGTTCGACCCCGCCAACCCCGGCGCGCTGCGCGGCAAGATCGTGGTCGAGGCCGCCTCCCTGCACGTGCCCAACCCGATGATGAAGGAGCATCTCCACGGCAAGGACTGGCTGGACGTGGCCAATCACCAGGAAATCAGCTTCGAGGTCACCCGCGTGGCCAACGTGAAGACCACCGGCGCCGATACCACGGCCGAGGTCACCGGCCGGTTCACCCTCAAGGGCGTCACCCGCGAAATCACCGTCCCGGTGCGGCTGACCTACCTCCCGGACAAGCTCGGCGCGCGCACCAACGGCCGCATGCAAGGCGACCTGCTGGTCATCCGATGCCGGTTCACCATCAAGCGCAGCGATTTCGGCATCAACCCCCAGGCGCCCACCGACAAGGTCGCCGACGAAATCGAGCTGACCCTCAGCCTGGCCGGCGCCGCGCCGCGGTCTTGAGCTCCCCGGCCACGTGAAACGCGCGGGCCTTTTCTTGCGCCGGGCCGCGGTCGCGCTCGGCGGCCTGACCCTACTGGTTTGGCTGCTGGGTGGCGCACATCGCGGCTGGACGCAAACCTCCGTGCCGGTCGAGAAAACTGACGAGGTCACCGGCCTGACCTACCGCGAGTACCAACCGCGTTTCCGGCCCGGTGTGGATTTCTTGGGCGCGGGGCTGCTGGCGGCGGCGGTGCTGGCCGGCGCGGGCTGGACACTTGACCGCCGCCCCGGCCCCCGTTAAAGCGCGCGCCCGTTCTTTCAAGTTTCGACCCGTTTCCGCTGCACACCATGACCCCCATCACGACTCAACAACTCCTCGAGGCCCTCCGCTGGCGCTATGCCACCAAAGTCTTCGACCCCACCCGGCGCATCCCGGAAGCCACCTGGGCCGCGCTCGAAGAAGCGTTGGTCCTGAGCGCCTCTTCCTTCGGCCTCCAACCCTACCGGTTCATCGTGGTCCAGGACCCGGACCTGCGCCAACAGTTGCTCCCGCACGCCTGGAACCAGCGGCAGGTCGTGGACGCCTCGCACTTCGTGGTGTTCGCCGCGCGCACCACCGTGACCGAGGCGGAGATTGACGCCTTCATTCGCCGGATTGCCGAGGTCCGCGGCGTCCCCGTCGAGCAACTGGTCGGGTACCGCGGCATGATGACCGGCTCGCTGCTCAACCCCGCCTTCGCCCCGCTGCTCCCGCACTGGACCGCCCACCAGGCCTACCTCGCGCTGGGCAATCTGCTGACCGCCGCCGCGCTGCTGGGCGTGGACACCTGCCCCATCGAGGGCTTCGAGCCGCCCGCCTTCGACCGCCTGCTGGGCCTGGCCGACCAGGGCTTGCGCTCGGTGGCCTGCTGCGCGCTCGGCTACCGCGCCGCCACGGACAAATACGCCGCCCTGCCCAAGGTGCGTCAGCCCGCGGAAAAGCTCTTCCTCCGACGCTGAGTCCGGCAGCGGTCCCCGGGCGCCGTCCGACGGCCGCGCCCCGGCCCGCCCGAAGCCCGCCCGCCCCCGAACGGGTGTGGCAACGCACTTGCTGGTCCAACGGACTTGTGCGTACAAGTCGCCTTGTGGATTCGGGAAATTTTAAGGTGCTTCATGACGCGCCCGGGCCGCGGCCGGGCGCGGTCGCTTTGGGGTTGGCCGTAGGGCTTCTGGGCGGCGCGGCCGCCGGGCCGGTGCAGATCACCGAGTTGATGTACCACCCCGCCAGCGAGGACGTGCGGGAGGAGTTCGTCGAGCTTTACAACCCCGGGCCCGACCCCGTGAGCCTGGCCGGCTGGCGCTTCACCACCGGCGTGCGCTTCACCTTCCCCGCGGTCACCATCCCGCCGGGGGGTTACCTGGCCGTGGCTGCCGACCTCGCGGTCTTCGCCCAACTCCATCCCGGCGTCACCAACGTGGTCGGTCCCTGGGACGGCATCCTCAGCAACAGCGGACAGTTGCTCGAACTGGTGGACGCCGCCGGCCGGCGCGTGGACGCGGTGCGCTACGCCGATGAAGGCGATTGGGCGGTGCGCGAGCGCGCGCCCGCCGACTACAGCCACCGCGGCCTGCGCTGGACTTCCCCGGCCGATGGCGGCGGTCGCTCGCTCGAGCGGGTCAACCTCCACCTGCCGGGCGCCCACGGCCAAAACTGGCTGCCCAGCTCCGTCCCGAACGGCACACCCGGCGCCCCCAATTCCGTTGCCCGCGACCACACCGCCCCGCTGATTCTCGATCCGGCCCACTTCCCGCTCGTGCCCCGGAGCGCGGACCCGGTCAGCGTCACCGTGCGGTTGTTGGACGAGACGCCGGCCGGCTTGCGGGCCACGCTTTACTGTCGGCGCGACGGCGCGCCGGCCTTTACGGCCGTGGAGATGCGCGACGACGGCCAACAGGGCGACGGCGCGGCTGGAGACGGCATGTTCGGCGCCGTGTTGCCCCAGGCGCCCGACGGCACGGTGATCGAGTTTTACCTCGTGGCCGCGGACGCCGAGGGCCAAACCCGCACCTACCCGGCGCCGGTCAATGAAGACGGCACGCCGGCCCAGACAGCCAACCTGCTCTACCAGGTGGACGACACCCCGCTCCGGCCCGATCCCCTGCCCGAGTACCGCCTTATCCTGCGGGCTGCCGACCTGGCCGAGTTGCGGCAGATCAACACCAGCAACAGCCGCAGCCACGCTCAGTTCAACGCCACCTTCATCAGCGCGGACGGCCGCGGCACCGAGCTCCGCTACCTGGTGGGCGTGCGCAACCGCGGCAACGGCAGCCGCGGCAAAAGTCCCCAGAGCCTGCGCGTGAACTTCCGCAACGACCGGCTCTGGCGCGCGGTCTCCGCCCTCAACCTCAACAGCCAGTACACCCCCCTCCAGCTCTTGGGCAGCGCCCTCTATCGCGCCGCCGGCCTGCCCGTGCAATCCGCCCGCCCCGTGCGCGTGCGCCTCAACCACGCCGACCTCGCCGGCGACGGCCCGCCCACCTACGGCTACTACGCGGCCAACGAGGTGCTCAACAGCGAATTCGCCGCCCACGTCTTCCCGCGCGACAGCTCCGGCAACCTGTACCGCGGCATCCGCCTGCGCGCCCCCGGCGCCGACCTCCACTTCGAGGGCGAAGCCCCGGACCCGTACCGCGAAAACTACTTCAAACGCACCAACGTCAGCGAAGACGACTGGACCGACCTCATCCGCCTGACCCGCGTGCTCGACCGCGAGCCGGAAGCCACCTATGCGGCGGCGGTGCGGCAGTACGTCAACGTCGAGGAATGGATGCTGTATTTCGCCCTCGAGACCCTGGTGGACAACAAGGAAACCAACCTCGCCAACGGCAACAACGGCGACGGCGAGGGCGATGACTACTTCCTGTACTTCGGCGTGGCCGATCCCCGCGCCCAAGTCCTGCCCTACGACCTGGACACCCTGCTGGGCCAGGGCGACACCGCCGGGCGCGTCAACGACAGCCTCTGGCGCATGAACGCCAACCCGGTCGTGCGCCGCTTCATGACCCATCCCGAGTTCGCCCCGGTCTATTTCCGCACGCTGCACCACCTGACCGAGACCGTGTTTGCGCCGGAAACCTTCGCGACCCTGGTGGACCGCACGCTCGCCGGGCTGGCCCCCGAGGCCCTCCGGGCCGCGCTCAAGGACTTCGCCGCCGCGCGCCGCGACTTCGTGCGTTCGCAAATCCCGCTGACCCTCGCGGTGACCAACACCGGCCTGCCCCAAACCAACGGCCTGTACTTCACCACCGCCGCGCGCGTGACGCTCGAGGGCACGGCCAACGCCCTCCAGACCCGCACCGTGCGCGCCGGGGGCGCGACTGCCGCGTGGACGCCCTGGACCGGCAGTTGGCGCGCGGCCGAGGTGCCGCTGCGGCCCGGCTTCAACCGCGTGGTGATCGAGGCGCTCGACGCCCACGCCGCGCCGTTGGCCGCCACCACCGTGGACATCTGGTACGCGGACGGCACGGAGCAAACGTTCACCGGCACGTTGTCAGCGGACGCCACCTGGTCGGCCGCGGCCGGGCCGTACCGGATTACCGGCACGCTCACCGTCCCGGCCGGAGTCACCCTCACTCTCGAACCGGGCGTCTCGGTGGTGCTCGACTCCGGCGCGAATCTGGTCGTGGCCAACGGCGGCCGGCTCCTGGCCGAAGGCACGCCCGCGACGCCGATTTTCTTCACCGGGCCGCCCGGCAGCCCGGTCAACTGGGGCGGGCTCACCATCAACGGCGGACCGGGCGCCCCCGAGACACGGCTGGTGCACGTGCACCTGGCGGGCAACAGCAGCCCGGCCATTCACGCGGTGGGCGGCACGGTGTGGCTGGACCACGTGAGTTTCGGCACCCCCGACCGGCAATGCCTCTCGCTGGATGAGGCGTCGTTTGTGGTGCAGCACTGCGTCTTCCCCTCGGCCACGGCCGCCTTCGAGCTGGTCCACGGCACCGGCGGTGTGCGGGCGGACGGGCGCGGGATTTTCCGGCGCAACTTTTTCGGCCGCACCCGCGGCTACAACGACGTGGTGGACTTCACCGGCGGCAACCGCCCGGATCAACCCCTCGTGCAGTTCCTCGACAACGTCTTCCTGGGCGCCAGCGACGACCACCTGGACCTGGACGGCACCGACGCCTGGGTCGAGAGCAACCTCTTCCTGCACGCGCACAAAAACGGGTCGCCGGACTCTTCGAGCGGCGTCAGCGGCGGCAGCAACAGCGGGCGCACCTCCGAGGTCACGATCGTCAACAACCTGTTCTTCGACTGCGACCAGGCGGCCACCGCCAAGCAGGGCAATTTCTACGTCCTGCTGCACAACACCATCGTCCGCCAGACCCACCAGGGCGGCCTGGACACCGACGGCGGCGTGGTCAACCTGGCCGACGAGGGCACCACCGAGGGCGCGGGCTTCTACCTCGAGGGAAACATCGTGTACGACGCCGAAAAGCTCGTCCGCAACCATACCGCCGCCACGGTCACCTTCACCAACAACCTGCTCTCCCTGCCCTGGACCGGTCCCGGCGGCGGCAATTCGGCGGCCGACCCGCTCCTGCGCCACATCCCGACGGTCGCGGAAACCGACTTCTCCTCCTGGGAAACCGCGCAAGTGCTGTGGGACTGGCTGGCGCCCCTGCCCGGTTCACCCGCCCGCGGCGCCGGGGCCGAGGGCCGGGACCTGGGCGCGTCCCGCGCTTGGGGAGTGAGCCTGGGCGGCGTGCCCCCCGCGGTCACCGCGGCCACGAGCGCGCGCCTCGCGGTGGGCTTCAACCGCGCCGGCCACGGCATCCCCGCCGCCGGCTGGCCCAGCGGCGCGGGCTACACGCATTATCGCTGGCGGCTGGATGACGGCCCGTGGAGCGCGGAAACCCCCATCGCCACGCCCATCGAACTGAGCGACCTGCCCCCCGGCCCGCACCGCGTCGAAGTCAGCGGCCGGCGCGACTGCGGCTTCTACCAGGACGACCCGCTCTACGACGAAGACGCGGTGGTGACCCGCTCCGCCACGTGGGTGGTGGACCCGGCGTTTGTGCCGACGCCGCTGCGGGTTCGCCTCAACGAAATCCTGGCCAAGAACCGTTCCTTCGCCCGCGAAGGCGCTTATCCGGACTTGGTCGAACTGCACAACCCGGCGGCCGCGCCGGCGGACCTGAGCGGCTGCGGTCTGAGCACCGATCCGGCCGCGCCGTACGCTTTTGTTTTCCCGCCGGGCACGGTGATTCCGGCCGGCGGCTATCTGGTGCTTGAGGCGGATGAACGCACCAACACCGCCGGGCTGCATCTGGGCTTTGCCCTCAAACAAACCGGCGACGCGCTCTACCTGACCGACGCCCCCGCGCGCGGCGGCGCGTTGCTGGACGCGGTCACGTTCGGTCTCCAAGTGCCGGACCTCGCGCTGGGCCGGCTGGCCGAGGATGCGTGGGGTTTGTGCGAGCCCACTTTCGGCGCGGCCAACCGGGCCCTGGCCCTCGGCGACCCGGCGCAGGTGCGGATCAACGAATGGTTGGCCGCCTCCGGCAGCGTGTTCCGCGATGACTACATCGAGCTGTACAACCGCGACCCGCGGCCCGTCGCCCTGGGCGGCCTGGCGTTGAGCGACCTGCCGCTCTGCCCGACCGACCTGCCCGGGGTGCACGCCCTGGGCGTGCCCGCCAGTGTGCTGCCCCCGCTGAGCTTCATCGGCGGCCACAGCCACGTGGTCCTGGTGGCCGACGCCGAGCCTGGAAAGGGCGCCGACCACCTCAACTTCCGCCTGGCCGCCGACGGCGGCACGCTCAGCCTGGTGCGCCCGGCCCCGGACATGGGCGACCTGCCGCCCGGCGCCGTGCGCGTGGCCGAGGTGCTGGATTGCCTCTTGTACGGCCCGCAACAGCCCGACCACTCCGAAGGCCGCCGGCCCGACGGCGCGGAGCAATTCGCCTTCTTTGACCAGCCCACGCCCGGCGGCCCCAACCCCGGCGGCCCCGCAACCACCGTGACCACCCTGGTCTTTCCGCTGGTGAGCCTGACCCACACGTGGCGTTACTGGCAAAACGGCGACCCCGGCGCCGCCTGGTTCGCCGAGCCCTTCAACGACGCCGCCTGGCCCGAGGGCGCAGCGCCGCTGGGCCGGGACACCCGCGCCCTGGCTCTGCCGTTCAATACTCCCCTGACGATGGGCAAAATGACTTACTACTTCCGCACCCGGTTCCTCTGCCCCACCAACCCCGCCGGCATGACCTTGCGGCTGCAAACCTTCATTGACGACGGCGCGCTGGTCTGGCTCAACGGCCAGCCGCTTTACCGCCAAAATCTCTCCGCCGCCAACCCCGCCTACGACACCCGCGCCGACAGCACCGTGGACAACGCCCGGCTGGAGGGCCCCTTCGAGGCACCCGCCGGCCTGTTGCGCGAAGGCGAAAACCTGCTCGCCGTCGAGGTCCACCAGTCCAGCACCACCAGCTCCGACCTCGCCTTTGCCCTGCGCCTGGACGGCGTTTTGACCGTGACCAACGTGCTCGACGACGCCGCGGCCGTGCGCCTGAACGAAATCCTCGCCCGCAACGCCAGCTTCACCAACGCCGCCGGCCTGGCGCCGGATTGGATCGAGCTGTACAACCCGGCCGAGACTCCGGCCGACCTCAGCGATTGCAGCCTCACCACCGACGCCGCCAACCCGCGCCGCTACGTCTTCCCGCCCGGGAGCACGGTGCCCGCGCGCGGGTTCCTCCGCCTGGAATGCGAGGGCCGCCTGCCGTCCTCCGCCACCAACACCGGCTTCGACCTGCCCGGCACGGGCGGCGCGGTCTTTCTCTACGACCGGCCCGACCGCGGCGGCGCGTTGCTCGACGCCGTGCACTACGGCGTGCAGGCCCCCGATTTCGCGCTGGGCCGCGTGCCCGACGGCGTCGGCCCCTGGCAGTTGACCCGCCCGGACACCGGCGCGCCCAATCAGGCCGTCGCGCTGGGGCAAGTCCGCAGCCTCCGCTTCAACGAATGGATGGCCCGCCCCGCCACGGGCGACGACTGGTTCGAGCTTTACAACCCGGACCCGCGCCCCGTGGCCCTGGACGGCCTGTACCTGACCGACGACCTCAACGACCGCACCCGGCATCCGCTGCCGCCGCTGTCCTTCATTGCGCCGGGCGGCTTCCTGGTCTTCCACGCGGATGGCAACCCGGGCGCCGGCGCCGACCACACCAACTTCAAACTCGACGCCGCCGGCGAGGCGCTCGGCCTGTTCACCGCCGCCGGCGAACCCGTGGACACCGTCACCTTCGGCCCGCAGGAACGGGACGTGTCCGAAGGCCGCTTGCCGGACGGCAGCCCGAACCTCGCCCGCTTCCCCGGCGGCGGCACCCCCGGCTCGAGCAACGGCCCGCCCCCACCGGGCGACAGCGACGGCGATGGCCTGCCCGACGCCTGGGAACAGCTCTACGGCCTGGATGCGCACAACCCGGACGACGCCGCGGCGGACCGCGACGGCGACGGCTTGAGCAACCTGGCCGAGTACCGGGCCGGCACCCGGCCCGACGACCCCGCCAGCACGCTGGCCCTCACGGCGGTGCTTCACCCCACCGGGGTGCGCCTGCGGTTCACCGCCGCTGCCGAGCGCAGTTACTCGGTGCTTTATCGGGATTCCCTCAGCGAAGGCGCCTGGACCAAGTTGCTCGATGTCCCCGCCGGGGCGCTCCCGCGCGAAGTCGAGCTGGACGACCCGGTCGGTCCGCCCGCCAGCGGCCAGCGTTTCTACCTGCTGGTCACGCCCGCGGCGCCGTGACGCCGCGGCGCTTCACCGTTTTTACCCAGGAATCACGCCGAAGCGATTGGCAATCGGCCGCTCCGCCGATTGGCGCTGTGGGACGGGCTCGGATGCCGGATACCAGATGCCAGATACCGGATGCCGGATGTGGGAAGGCGGCGATGGGTGCTGGCGTAGCGCAGACTTCCAGTCTGCCGTATCGCGGGTTTCCAACCCGCCGGTGCGTGATGTGCCGACCGTCCGCCCGGGCCGACTGGCAGTCGGCGGTACGGCAGGTTGGAGGCACGGTGCCAGGACATGGGTAACAGTCCGGTGCCAGGACATAGGTTACGGTGGAGTTGAGGCGACGGCAGCTTGGGACCAGT
>CAYXPA010000118.1:0-11530 GCA_964466945.1 uncultured Verrucomicrobiota bacterium
CGTTGGCCGCCAGCTCCGGCGCGGCCTTCTCCACAAACTCCGCCAGCCCGAACAATCCCGTCAACCGCACCCCGCCCGGCGGCGGAGGCGGCAGGTTCTCCACCCGGTCCTGCGCCAGCCGCGCCCGCATGGCGCGGGCCTCGCGCGAGTCCTTCGGCCAGACCCGCAGCCCGTTTTGCCGGAGGAAGCTCTCGTAATCGCGGCACAACTCGTCCGAGAGGCTGGCCCGGGCCACGTTGGTCAGTTTCATCTCGCCTTTGCGGGAAGTGGCGGCCATGCCGCTGCCCTCGCTGATGTTGCGCACCCCGCTGCGGGCCGCTTGGACCATTTGGTCGGTCATGCGCCGGTCGTGCGGGTAGAACCGCCGGCAGAACACCACTGTGGCATCATAAACGGCCTGGGCCACCTTGTAGCTGCGCAGCTTGCGGTAGCCGCCGTGCGGCAGCAGAACGCCGGAGTCGTCCTGCGGAGCATTCATGGCGGCAGGGTAGCCGGTCAGGTTTTTGTCTGACCAGTCTGACCTGCTGGACGGCTCTTCCTCGGCCGGGGCTTCGGCCTCTGGCGGCGAGGCAAACAGCCGTCCTCCCGCCGTGCGCCACGATTGGGGGCGCCCGGTCCCGCTGGCTTGTCGCGCGCGGGACAGCAGGGCAAGATGCGCGCACACCATGAACGAGTCCCCCGCTCCCGAAAGCGTTCCCACGACCCGCCGCGTCTTCCTGCGCACCACCACCGCTGCGGTCACCGGCGCCGCGCTGGCGCCCACGCTGCCGTTGGGCGTCCACGCCGCCGAGGACAACACCATCCGCCTGGCGCTCATCGGCTGCGGCGGCCGCGGCAGCGGCGCGGCGGCCAACGCCTTCGACTCGCCTCACGGCCCGGTGAAGCTGGTGGCCATGGCCGACTTCTTCGAGAACCGCCTCACCGCTGCTCACCGCAACCTGTCCGAGAAATACGCCGACCGCATGGACGTGCCGGCCGAGCGGCGCTTTGTCGGCTTCGACGCCTGGCGCAAGGCCATTGACTGTCTGCGGCCCGGCTCCGGAGACGTGGCCATGCTCTGCGGCTACGCCGGGTTCCGGCCGGGCCAGCTCGAATACGCCGTGGAGCGGGGCGTGAACGTGTTCATGGAAAAATCCTTTGCCGCTGACCCGCCGGGCGTGCGGCGGGTCATCCGGGCCGGCGAAGCCGCGGAGAAGAAGAACCTCAAGATCGCCGCCGGCCTGCAGTGCCGCCATTCGCGCAACCGCCAGGAACTGATCCGCCGCCTCCGCGCCGGCGAACTGGGCGAGGTGCAGCTTATCCGCGCCTACCGGATGCAGCCGGTGGGCTGGCTGGGCCGCCGGCCGGCGGCGGAGAAGGAGCTGCACTGGCAGATTCGGAACTTCGTCCACTTCTTCTGGGTCTCGGGCGGCCTGTTCGCGGAGATGAACATCCACCAAATTGACGAGATTTGCTGGATCAAGGACGCCTGGCCCGCCACCGCCCACGGCATCGGCGGCCGCGCGGCCGACAACACCGACTGCGGCCAGGGCCTGGACTCGTTCACCGTGGAGTGGACCTTCCCCGACGGCACCAAGGCGCTGGACGTGGTGCGCTGGCTGCCCAACTGCCACACCGACTTCGCCACCTACATCCACGGCACCCGCTGCGCGGCGCAATTCTCCGGGCCGCATCACGAGGGCACGGTTCACATTTACAAGGACCAGCGCTGCGAGCGGGCCAACATCGCCTGGCGCGCCCCCAAGGAACCGGTCACGCCCTGGCAGGCCGAGTGGGACGACCTGCTCCAGTCCATCCGCCAGGACCGGCCGCACAACGAGGCCCGGCGGGCGGCCCTGGCCAACCTGGCCGACATCATGGGCCGGGCGGCGGTGCACATGGGCCGGGTGATCACCTGGGAGGAAGCGATGGCCTCCAAGTTCCAATTCTGCCCCCACATTGACCAGCTCACCGACGACAGCCCGCCGCCCGTCCAGGCCGATGCCCAGGGCCGTTACCCGGTCCCGGTGCCGGGCGAGTGGGTCGAGATTTAACCCCGGTCACCGCGGAACGGGCCGCCGGCCGCCGGCCGATGGGGCGAACGCCGCACACCCCGGGAAGCTGATGCCTTGCCGGCCAATCCGGCTGCGGTTGCGTCGTCCAACGATTGGTCCACGCGAGAACCTCGTTGGCAGCAGAGCCACCGCGAGTGCCCAACGATAAAGTGAGCGACGCGAGCCAGCCGCCACCGACGCCCGCTTCACCAAGCGAGCCGGTTGGTTGGCTCGCGGCACGCTCGACGGCATGGAAAGGCGTGATCATTTAGCTCCCATGCTGATTATAGTACCAACGAGTGGAATAAACAGTGCGGCAAAGGCGAGAATCACGGTAGCAAGCAGGATGACCAGCGCTGCCCAACGCGGCAGCAACCGGGGTCTGCCGAGAACATTTCTCAAGATGGCCAAGACCACCAGCGTGCAAGCGAACACGAACGAGCCCCACGGCGAAACTCCCAAGACGAATCTCGTGAGATGCGGCAAAGTCACCTCTTCATACAGGTCCTGATAGAAGGCGTGAAACCTGGGAAGAATCACAAATGAATAAGCGCCAGCCAGCAGTAAAACCGCTGCATACACCCACGGCGAAATCCGCATCTTCATGGTTCGGTTACGACAAAAGGGAGCGATAGCGGCCAGGGACGTGCGAATTGCCAACAGCGCTGCCAGCCGCCATTCGCTCGGCTACCGTGTTGGCCGTTTTCTGCTTCAAGTCAGGATGAGATAGCTCTCACTCGGGTGCTCTACAAACTCCCGGATTCCCGCCACGCGGTCTCTAACGAGGCGCCCAATCTTCGCCGTCGTGCAACTGCCGACGCGAATCCAGATGCACTTGGGCGGAGTTCCATGCAGCAGGCTGCGTTGCTGGAAATCGGAATCTTTCGAAACCAGCACAGAGCCTTCTCGACGCGGATGCTCCCACAGTTGCTCGTCAGTGGCTCGTTCCAATCCTGCCTCGCGTACATGGAGGCTCCCCGGAACAGGTCTTGGAGCTGGCGGGCCAGTCGCCAGGAGAGATTCTGATCGAACAGCAGCCTCATGCGGAGAGCACCGCCAGCCGACGCTCACGATCCGCTGCAAATGCCAGGCAGGCACGGATGTCCTCAAGCGTCAGCTCCGGAAAGTCCGCAACCACCTCCTCCGGGGTCATGCCGGCAGCCAGATAATCCAATACGTCCGAAACCGTCATGCGAAGCCCGCGAATGCACGGCTTCCCGCTCCGCTTGCCCGGCTCAATCGTGATGATCTGCCTGTAATCCATGCCCAAACCCTACGCTTTCAATCCGCGGCGTCAACTCCGACATGTGCCCATCCGGCCAACGGGCGCATTTCACTCTTTGAGCATCGCCGACAGGAAGCCCAACAAAAAGCCATTATCCCTCAACATTCCCGCAACTCTGACCGGCGAAAATTCCAAGAAGGGTGAGGGTTGTTCAAAACGTGAAATGCACCCGTCATTTGGCCCCGGCCGTTGGAGGTGCGGGGATAGCGGCACCCGCGACAGGATTCGTTGGCCCCGGAGCGGACAGGCCTGAACCGGCTCCGGCACTCCACGAGTTTCCACCGCAGTCAGCGGCGGTAAGAACGGGCGGACAGGGCGGCGAATCTCGGGGCGTGCCTGTATGCGGTGAGGAGCGAGGCCGGCAGCATGGATGCCCGAGGGGTGCCGGGGCGGCCGGCCGGCAGTTTGTTGGGCAACAGGCCGGCAACGCTTCGCAACGGGGGGCAGGCGGGCCAGGTCAGGGGCGCGCGGACCGGGCAATGCCGGAAGCGCCTCACGGCCCGGCGTTGTCCGCGCCGGCCGTTGTGTTTACAGCCGGGGGCGTTACTATTTAAGGGCATGGCCGGGCGTCACGCGACAAGAGCGCCCCGGCCGGTGGCTATGCGATTGTCCGAATCGGATTTGCGGTTTGTGGTGGAGACGGTGGCGCCGGAGCGGCGCGACCCGGACCGGGTGGTGGCGTTGCTCCGGGACAAGGAGGACTTGCAGGCGCCGCTGCTGGAAGACCCGCGGCTGGCCGAGCGGCTGCTGAACGAGCGCGAGGTGCTGGTGCGGGTCAGCCCGTACCTGCTCTTTGCGGTGCTGCTGCGGCGGTTGCGGCGGGATTTGGAGTCGCGGGCGTTTGTCCTCGAGGCGGACGCGCAGGGCCGGCGGTTGCCGGTGTTTGCGGCGCGCGAGGCGGCGTCGCTGCTGGATGCCCCGGAGTTGCGCGAGTATCTGGTCGAAATGCTTTGCTCGTTTGTGCGCACGCACTCGGGCACGTTGTACTGGCGCGAGCGGGGCCTGTGGCGCAAGCGCCGGTTCAGCGACCTGAACCTCGATGACCTCATCGCGCTGTGCCAACTGGTCGAGGCGCCGTTGCGGCCGCCGTTGTACAAACGGGCGGCGGACCTGGCGTTGTTCCTGGCCGGGGTGTACCCGGACTACGGCACGCTGCGGCGGCCGGTGCGGCGCTTGACCTCGGGCGGGCGCACGTTGCCCGAGTACGAGCAGGAGGGACGGCGGTTTTACGCGCTGGCGGCGCGCGAACCGGCCCGGCCCTGGCCGGCCGCGGTGTTCGAGGCGATGGCCGAGCGGTTCACGCTGGCGCGCGAGGTGTTGAACACGTTGAGCGAGCATTACCTCAAGCCGCTGCGAGAGCAGTGCTTCGGCGGCTCGCCGAACTGAACCGGCCGGCGCGCAATCTCGAGCTTGCCGTGACACGGCCCGCAGGCTGGCTCGAACTCAGGGTCCAGCGGTCGGTCTGTCGTGTGCCTCCCCGCAGGCAGCCAACCAAGGCTCGCTTGGCCGCGTCACCCGCGGGCCAACCGAACGTTCCCGGCCCGGAAACACACTCGCTCTGGGGCGTTGGCGGAGAAGGCGAATCCAGCGCCGCTTGAGCCGGGCGGCCGACCGGGCCTTACTCGGCCTGCAACCAAAAAATCCGCAGCGGCTCGGCCAGAATGGGCAGCGTGACGCCGCTCCAGCCGTTCACCGCCGCGGTGGGAGTCGGCATCCGGTCGGCGGGGCCGGCCAGGCCGGGGCGGCCGAGCAGCTTGACGCTCACGGCGGTCTCCGGCCAGCGGACCTGCACGCCTTCCGGGACCCGCACCGCGGACAGCCGGAGCGGCGCCGCGTTGGAGAAACTCAAACGATCGAACTGCGCGTTGCACTGAAAGGCGCGCAGCCCGACCTGGCCGCGAGGGTAATTGGTGTCCACGACCGTCAGGCGGGGCATGCTCAGGTCGTTCACGAACACGCTGATCCGGCTGCCTTCCAGGCCGACGCGCAGCCGGTACCAGGTGTTGGTGGTCACGGGCAGAACGCGGTTGGTCAAGAGAGTCCAAGCGTTGTGCATGCGCCCCAAGAGCACGAGACCCGCGGTGTCCAGGCCGGCATAGTAGCCGAAAACGTGGTCGGGGCCCTCGTAGTCGGGATTGGTGGTGCGGAACATCACGCCGGCGTTTCCCGGAGAAGTCAGCATCAGGTCGGCCTCGAGGATTCCGTCGGTCCAAAAGGCGTCTCCGGCCAGCGCCAGGCCGTAGGTGCCGGCGTTATCGAGCCGAGCGCGTCCGGCTTCGATGGTGAAGTTGCCGCCGTAGCGGGTCCAATCCGCCGCCGCGCCCTCCTTGAAGTCGGCGTTCCACGGATTCGGCCACACGGGCCGGGGCAGCCGGGCGCCGAACCGCAGGCGGGCATCGGGATGGACCACCATCACGGCCACCTCATTGGAGCGGGTTTGATAGAGGGCCGGCCAGGTGTGGGCGAACCCGAGCGGCCAGGCGGGCGGGTCGAGTTTTTGCCAGGTGCGTCCGTAATCCTCGCTGAACGACACGACGTTTTCGCACGAGCTGAGCAGCACCAGGCCGTTGCTGAGCGCGGTCACAAACGGCCCGCAATGCTGGCAGGGCACGCGCACTCCCAGTCCCTCGGGCCAGGTGATGCCGTCCGGGGAAAACTGGCAGTGCACGTCCGCGCGCCCCAGGCCGACGACCTCGTACACCAGGAGGTACTCGCCGTTGGCCATGCGGGTCATTTGCGACATGCCGGGGCGCAGACTGCCGCCGCCGGGCTCCGCCACCGCCCGGCGCTCCGGCCCCCAGGTAAACCCGGAGTCGTCCGACACCCGCAACGAGATCACCTGGCTGTAGCCGGGGTGTTTTTCGTTCGAGTAGGTCACCACCAGCCGGCCGTCCTCGAGGACGAAAAAGTCCGGTTCCCACAGCCCTTTGCCCTGCTGTGCGGTGGTTCCTTCGCTGGTGTCAATGTGGCTCCGAAAGGTCCAGGTCAGCCCGCCGTTGTCGCTGGCGTAAACCGGCAGCCGATAGGACGCGTTGGCGATCAGGGAGCGCATCGTGAGCAGGAGCGTGCCGTTCGGGAGCCGCACCAACTCCCCGTTGTCGAGCGTGCGCCCCGGCTCGCGCACCTCGGCAAGGGGCGTCCACGTGCGCGCGTGGTCGGTGCTGCGGGCGAGGCGCAGATAACTGGGGCTGCCGGCGGGGTAGTGGGTGCTGACGGCGAGCCAGTGTCCGTTGGTCAAAGCCACCATCCGGCCCCAGCCGCCGCCCAAGACGGCCGTTTCGTGCCAGATCACCCGCCCGGCCAGCCCGGAGATTTGCGCCATGCAGGCCAGCGCCGCCCAACCCCAGCCGGGCAGGACCCGTCGTCGCGGGCAGAAACGAAGGAGCCTCACGGGCCAATTTGGTTCCGGGCCGGCGTGGCTGCCAAGCGGGAAAGCCCCGCATGCGACCCGGAACCGTCCCGCCGCGCGCTACGCGCAGTGGGAGCAAGCGAGCCCGGCCGGGCTGGTTTCGGCGGCTTCCCGCGTTCTCTGGTCTGGCGGGCCCGTCGGGCTGCTCCGTTTGGGAGTCAAGGGCCCGCCGTTCGCCTCCGTTTGCAGTGCATCCTCACACCGGGCGCGTTTGCGGACGCGCCGCGCACGGCGTGCCTTGGCAACCCGCGAGGCAGCCGGGTGAGCAAGCCCGCTGCAGGCACGGGGATGCTTCTCCGTTCGGATTTGCCGCTCCGGTGGTTCGCCGCCCGGGGAGCCCGGTTGGGAGGGCGGCGGTCCGGACTCGGGGCTGGCCAGGACGCCAGGCGGGCTGCACAGTCCCGCCATGCGTTGCCCGCTGCGCTTGCTCGGCGCCTGGCTGCCCTTGGCCGTTGCGACCACGGCACCCCTGGAGGCTGTCGTCGCCGCGGCACCGGTGGATGCTTACAACGTCGTCTGGGAATCGCCCAGCCGCGACCACCACGGCTCGATGCCGCTGGGCAACGGCGACGTGGCCCTCAACGCCTGGTTCACCCCGGCGGGCGAACTGCACTTCTATCTCGCCAAGTCCGACGCCTGGGACGACAACGCCCGGTTGGTCAAAGTGGGCAAGGTGCGCGTGCGCTTCGAGCCCAATCCGGTCGCGCCCGGCAACACTTACCGGCAAGAACTCCGGCTCGGCGAAGGTTGCCTGGAAATCACTGTGAGCGCGCCCCGGGCCGCCGACGCGCCCGCGCCGCGCGCGCCGGACTTTCACCTGCGCCTGTGGGTGGACGCGCAGCATCCGGTGGTCGAGCTCGAGGCCGCCAGCGCCGTGCCCATCACGGCCACGGCCGTGGTCGAGTTGTGGCGCACCAACCGCCACGAGTTGGCCGCCCTCGAGGTCAGCGACGTGTTGCACGACCCCGCGCGCCCGGACCGCAAGCGCGCGCCCACCTGGGTGGAGCCGGACACGGTGCTGCCCGCCCGGCCCGGGCGTCTCGGCTGGTTTCACCACAACGTCAAGTCCGTGGGCCCGCAACTGCTGGCCGAGGTGCAGGGCCTGACCGGTTACCGGCAACCCGATCCGCTCTTGCACCGGACCTTTGGCGCGGTGGTCACGGCGCCGGGCGGCGAACCTTTGGACGACCGCACGCTGCGCTCGCCGCGCGGCACGCGGCATCGGTTCCGCGTTTGCGTGCTCACCCGCCACCCGGCCACGCCCGAACGATGGCAGGCGGAGTTGGAGGCCGTGTTGCGCCGGGTCGAGGCCCTGGACCCGGCGAAGCGTTGGGCCGCGCACGTGGCGTGGTGGCGCGCGTTTTGGGACCGCAGTTGGATTCGCGCCTCGCGGGGGACCAACGCGGCGTCCGCCGCGGACGATGCCCTCGTTCCCACCAACGCCCATCCGGTGCGGCTGGGCACGGACCAGCACGGGGCCAATCGCCTCGCGGGCGAGCTGGGCCGCGTGAGCCTGTTTGCCCGGCCGCTTCGCCCCGAGGAAGTCGCCGCTCTGGCCGCCCGGCCGCCGGACCAAGCCCCGGCGCCCGCTCCCGATTTGATGTTCACCGGAACGAATCTCGCGCCGCAGACGCTGCGCGATTCCGCGGCCTGGAGCTTTGCCGCCGGGCTCACTCTCGAGGCCTGGGTTCGGCCGCAATCGCTCGGCGCGGGTGGGGCGCGGTTGGTGGACAAAATCACGCCCGGCCACCGGGACGGTTTCCTTCTGGACACGCACCCCGGCAACAGCCTGCGGTTCATTTGCGGGGAAACCGAGTTGACCCTGGCCGATGCCACGCCGCCGGGCCGCTGGACGCATGTGGCCACGGTGGCCGACCCCGCAGCCGGCGGCAGCCGGTTGTACGTGAACGGCCGGCTGGTGGCGGATGACACCCGGCCGCCGCTGCGCGACGAGGCGGCGTACGTGAGCCAGATGTACCACCTGCAACGCTTCATCACCGCCGCGGCCGGGCGCGGCGCCTACCCCATCAAGCTTAACGGCTCGCTCTTCACCGTGCCGCCCGGGCCGACCGAGGCCGACCCGGACTACCGGCGATGGGGCCCGGGTTACTGGTGGCAAAACACCCGCCTGCCGTACATCAGCCTGAACACCGCCGGCGACTTCGATCTGCAAGAGCCGCTCTTCCGCCTGTACGTGGACCAACTGCTCCCGCTCTGCCGCTACCGCACCCGGCTTTATCTCGGCCACGCCGGCGCGTTTTACCCGGAGTGCCTGATGTTTTGGGGCGCGATTTTCAGCGAGACCTACGGCTGGACGCCCTTCGCGCAACGCGCGGACAAGCTTCAGGAGAGCGGCTGGCACAAGTGGGAGTGGGTCGGCGGCCTCGAACTGGCCTGGATGGCCCTGGACTATTACGACCACACGCTGGACCGCCGGTTCCTGCGCGACCGCGCCCTGCCCGTGACCCGCGAGGTGCTCACCTTCTTCGAGCAGCACTACCCGACCAACGCGCAGGGACAACTGGTCCTGCACCCCTCCCAGGCGCTGGAGACCTGGTGGCATTGCACCAACGCCGCCCCGGAACTGTCCGGTTGCCTCGCCCTGACCGAACGCCTGCTCGCCCTGCCCGCGCCCCAGGTGCCCGCCGCCGACCGCGCGCTGGCCCGGCGCTTGCGCGCCAAACTCCCACCGCTGCCGCTGCGCGAGGTCCACGGCCGCCCGGCGCTCGCGCCCGCCGAGTTCTTCGCCGACAAGCGCAACCTCGAAAACCCGGAGTTGTACGCCGTGTTCCCCTTTCGGCTCTTCGCGTTCAACCGGCCGCACCCCGAGTGGGCGCTGGCGGCGTTGGAGCACCGGTGGGACCGCGGCCACTTCGGCTGGCGGCAGGACGACATTTTCATGGCTTACCTGGGCCGCACCGAAGAAGCGCGCCGGGCCATCGTCAGTCGCGCCCGGCAACACGATCGCCAGGAGCGTTTCCCCGCGTTCTGGGGGCCCAACTACGACTGGACCCCGGACCAGGACCACGGCGGCGTGCTCATGAAGACCTTCCAAGCCATGTTGCTCCAGACCGACGGCGACCAAATCTTCCTGCTCCCGGCCTGGCCGCGGGACTGGGAGGTGGACTTCAAGCTGCACGCGCCACGACGGACCGTCCTCGAAGGCCGCGTTCGCGCCGGCCGGCTTGAGCACCTGCGCGTGACGCCCGCCGCGCGCCGGGCCGACGTCACGGTGTGCGCGCCTTGAGACGATGGGGCGCTTTGCGCTGAATCGGCCGGTGGCCGGGGACGATGTACGTAGCGCTGACTTCCAAGTCTGCCGTACCGCGGATTTCCAATCCGCCATTGCGGCGAACTTCCGGACAGCAGCGACCGATCTGGGCCGGCCGACAGCCAGTCGGCGGCACAACCGATTGCCAATCGGCGCTACGCCGCCAAACGAGTGGCCCGCCGCTCCCGACTCCCGCTTCCGGTATCCGGCGTCCGGCATCCGGTATCTGGCATCGGGCCTTCGGCCTCACCCCAAAAGCGCCGGCAAGCCGGAGCACTCCACACGCTCCGCGACGATTCTGGCGCTCGACCCTCGCGCCAGCGTTTGGAGTGCGGCCGCTTGCTGCCGCTTTTGTACCGCGGGAGGACCGCCAGGTTGGCCGTGCCCCCCGGAACCACCGCCATCGTCCGGTTAAGGCTTCGGCGGCGGGGGCGCGGTGGCGGCTTCTTCAAGGGCCGCGCGGGCGGGCAGGAAGCCGGGTTGGAGTCGGAGCACTTCGCGGTATTCGCGCTCGGCCTCGGCGGACCGGCCGGCGGCGCGGTACATCTGGGCGAGGTTGAAGCGCGCTTCCCAGTAGTTGGTGTCGAGCGTGACCGCGCGGGCGAAGTGTTCGAGCGCCTCGTTGGTCTGGCCGAGCAGGCGCAGGGCGTTGCCCAGGTTGTTGTGCGCAGCGGGGTACTCGGGCAGGGCCGCGATGGCGGCGCGGAAGCGCTCGACCGCTTCCGCGGTGCGCCCGGCGCGGAGCAGGAGGTTGCCCAGGTTGTTGAGGGCTTCGGCGTAGTCGGGGAAGAGCTTCAGGGCTGTTTCGTAGGCGGCGATGGCCTCGTTGGTCTGGCCCAGTCGAGTGAGCACGATGCCCAGGTTGTAGTACACATCCTCGTCCTCGGGCAGGAGGCGTTCCGCCGCCCGGTAGCTGGCCAGCGCGCCGGCCAGGTCGCCGCGGGCCAGTTGTTGATTGCCGCGGGCGATGAGGGCGGCGCCCATTTCGTCGGGGTTGGTCGGCGGGACGGCCGGCTGGTTTGTGGCTGCCGCCGCAGTCGGAGCCGGGGCGGGCGTTGCGGCCGCTGCCGGCTTGGGCGTCGTCGGGGTGCGCCGCGGCAGAACGATCGCCAGCAGCGCCACGCCGACCAGGATGGCGACACTCCCCAGGGCAGCGCGGACGCGCGGATTGGCGCGGGTCGCGGTCGGCGGCGCCGCGGCCTGCCGGGCCGGGGCCTGGCGTTGGTGTTTCTCGGGTTTCAACGGCCGGGAGTTTACCCGTGAGGACGGCCAAAGGTAAGCCTGAACTGCCCGGCCCGGTCAGCGGCGGCGGCGGCCGTGGCGCGCCCGCAGGGCCAGCAACCACCCCAACCCGCCCAGCAGCACCGCGGTCACCGCCCACGCGTTGGCCGCCGTCACGCCCGGGAAGAAATACAGCGAGGCCGCGCCCAGGGCCGGTCCGCCGAACAGCCCGGCGCCGATGGCCGCTTCGTGCAGGCCGCCGTGCTCGCCCTTGGTCTCGCCCACGTCCATCGAGTAGTACAGCGAGGAGT
>CAYXPA010000119.1:0-11196 GCA_964466945.1 uncultured Verrucomicrobiota bacterium
ACCGGGATGAGGAACGAAGCCACCGCACTGTGTTCGGCCGGGTCATCCGGCTGGTGAAGGTCCGGCGCGAAAGGGATGTCGGCCAGCAGTTGGCCGGTTCCATCCAGCAACCGGAGGGTAAAGGGGCCGGGCGCCGGCCCCTCGGGCGGCTCGAACAGGCGGGCCAGTTGAAACGGCAGCCAGCTCGCCGCGCCGCTCTCCAGGTCAATCTGTCCGCGGATGAGCAGGTAATCCTGCGGGTCGGAAGTCGGGCGGGGCATTTCCATCGCGCCGAGGGCCCGCGCAGGCTGGAACCGGGCGATCAAGGCTTGAAGCACATTGGTGTAGGTGTGCTTCGAAATCCAGCGCCAGCCCGTAAACGCCCGACAATAGCTCATCAACTCGGCCGTCCGGTAAGGCGAGATCACCGACACGTTGGTCGGGTTGGGCGTGGCCTGGTAGAACAACGCCCCTTCGCGGGTGTTCAGCCCGTACACGAGCTTGTCGTCGCCCTGGTCCATGGGCCCCAACCGGGCGAAAGTGCTGCCCCCGAGGTCCGAGAAGTAGGGAAACGCCGGCGCATTGGTGTCGGCAAACTCCCCGCAAGCGCCGCGAGCGAACCCGCCGCTCACACCGAACCGGGCCGCATCAACCGCGTGCGGGCGTCCCAGGCTGTGACCGATTTCATGGGCGTGACGGTAGTGGCCATAGCCTCCAGTGATCAGGCTGCCGCAAGACACGTCCCCCGGGATACCCAGGGCTTCCCCACCCACTTCACGACCGACAATTACCCCATAGGCCAGCCGGCGAGGATGATCCAAGCGGCGGGCGTTGGTTAGCCGTGCCGCAGCCAGACGGTCGTTGATTCGGTGGAGATTGGTCCTGTCGGGAACGAAGTCCAGGGGCAGGAAATGGTAGGTGGAGCTGCGCTCGAATATCGGATAGATCGCTTCCAGCCGGCGAATCAGATCGTCCACGGCCGTGCTGGTCGGCACATTGGTGACGCCGCCGTGCGTGTAGCGGACCTTGTAGAAATCCACCTGGACCGGCGGCACGTTTGTGAGGAAGGCCAAGCGCACGGCCGCGTCGCCGGCCCGGCCTCCGGCTTCGGCCGGCTCGCGGGGAATCACCACGCCGTTGGTCCACTCGAACCGCAGCTCCAGCGCGCCGTCGGTCCAGAGGTCCGGCAGGCGGAAATTGAGGCTCCGGCCGAAACGCTCCCGCACCGCCTGGACGGCGGCGTTGGTATGGGCCAAAGTGAGGCTGCCGCCCGGATTGATGGGCGAGAGGCCGAAGCCGCCCCCCGGGATTGCCAGTTCGGTCCCGTTCCGGAATCCCCGCAGGCGCGCGCCGACCACCGGCATCGGGTTGGTGGCGCCATCGGATAGTTGCAGGTGCGCCCGGACGACGGTGCTCTTGGACCGGACCAAGGGCACACTGTTTTCCCAATCCTGAACGGCCTGGTTGACCTCCAAGGCCCGCAGGATCACCGCCGGGCTGGTGAGGGCAAATCGGGCGGTGGTGTCGCAGTTGGTTGGCTGACCCACTGTCACGGTGGCGTTGGTGGGGTGGAAGCGGGCGGCGGGCTGGCCGTTGGTCAGGGGCGTCAGCACGTACACGCCGGGGTTGAGGTTGGTGAAGACCGCTCGGCCGGCCGCGTCAGTCAGGCCTTGCGCGGCGGCCGGACCGGTGAGCTGTACGGCGATGCCGGGGACCGCGCTCCCGCCCGCGCGCACCTCTGCCACGACAAAACGCGGCGTGGCCACAAACGGCGGCAGGTTGGTGGTGGTTTGGAGGTCCAAAGTCTGGTGGGGCGGGCTGAAGCTGTAGCCGTTGGTCGAGGCGCTCAGGGTGTAAGGCCCGGCGATGAGATTGCTGAAGGTGAAAGTCCCGCCGGCACCCGTGACCACGCTGCGGGGCGGCTGATTGGAGGCGGCCAAGGTGACGGTGACGGCCGCCAGGGCCGGCCCGTTGGTGCTGCCGCAGCGGACCGAGCCGCTCAGGTGCGAAAAGCGCACCACGGTCAAGGTGTTGCTGGCGGCGTTGTTGGCGGCCACCGAGTCCGGTGGCTCGGAGGCGAGGATTTGGGCGGTGACCGGAAAGGTGCCGGTGTTGGTGGCGCGCACCTCCATTTCAAAGAAGCTCTCCCCGTCCACCCACAGCGGCCGGTAAAGCGGGAAAGGCCGCTGCAAACGGCCGGAGGGGGGATCGAAGCTCCAAAGCTGAAACGCCGGTATTCTGACCAACTCCGTGCCCGGCGGCACCGGCGCCAGCACGGTAATGTTCGACGCCTCCCGCGGCCCGAGATTGGTCACGACCATCTGGATGATGACCGTTTGTCCCACGCCGACCAGGTTGGTTTGCAACCGCAGCCCGATGGCCAGATCGGTGACGTCCGCGACCGTCCAACTGGCCGTCGCCGAGTTGGTCCGGTCGGCCAGGGTGGGATCGGGATGGGAGGCTTGAAGGACGTAGGCCACGTTGGTGACGAGGCCCGCGTTGGTTTTCACCAGGTCAAGCTGGAGCAGATTCGTGGTCCCGGCCCCGACCCAGGGCAGGGTCCACTGACCGTTGGTGGGGTTAAAGGCCGTTCCCGGCGGGGCCGTCCAGCCCGCCAAGACGGTCCCGGGCGGGATTTGCTCCTGCACCACCACGTTGCTGCTGGCGGCCGGCCCGGCGGACTGCAACGCGACGACGAACCGAATGGGCTGACCGGCCAGGGCCAGGTTGGTCTCCGCCCACTTGAACAGGCTCAGGTCGGCTTCGGTCGGCTGGGGCAGGTCGTCATCCAGCAGGGTCACCACGGCGCGGGTCGGCGTCCCCAGCGAGGCCCCCGTCGGATCGTGGAGGGTCAGTTCCACCGTCTCGTCTCCCTCGACCAGCGCATCGTCGAGCACCACCAGGGTGAGGTCGGCCGAAGTGGCCCCGGACACAAAGACCAAATCCGCCGCCGCGGGCGGCAGAAAATCCACTCCCGGCGTGGCCGTGCCGCCACTGACCGAGTAGCGCACCGTGCTCAAACCGTTGGTGTCGCCCCGCCGCAGGACCCGCACCGCGACCGGGCCGGCCCGCTCGGAAACGCCCAGCGCCGCCGTCTCGAACTCCAGCACGGCGTTGCCCCCCTCCGGCTCCCAACGGCCCGTGGCCCAGGCCTCGTGGTCCCCCGGGGTGGGATCGTTCACCGCGGGGGAGACAATCCGGGCGTAATTGTCCAGCGTTCCCGGGCTGGAACGGACCAGCGACAGTACCAAGAAGACCGTCGAGCCCGGGGCCAGGGCCGGCACCGTCCACTGGCCCTGCACAGGCTCGAACGTGGTGCCCGGGGAGACGCTCCAGCCCGCCAGTTCGGCCTCGGCGGGCAACGGGTCTTCGACCACCAGCCCGCTGACCGGGTCGGGTCCGAGGTTTTGCAGCTCCACGGTGAACCGGAGGGGTTGACCGACCACCGCCGCCTCGGGCTCGACCCACTTCAACAGACTCACATCAGCGTTGAAGCTCAGGGGCGGGTCGTCGTCCTGAATGGTCACCACGGTCTGCGACGGCTCACCAATCTCCGCGCCGACCGGGTCGTGCAGATACAAGAGCACCGTTTCGTCCTCCTCGGGCTGCGTGTCGTGCACGATCAGCAGTTGGATGTCCTTGCGCGTCTCGCCCGGCTCGAAAACCAACGGGCTGCCCTCCGGGCTGACGTAGTCCACGTCGTCCGGGAAGGAGGCGCTTCCGCCCGCGACCGACCACTGCACGCTGGCCTGGACGTTGGTGGGCCCGGAGCGGACGACCCAGACCGAGATGAACCCGGACGATTCGAGGTAGGCCTCGCTGGACAGTTCAAATCCAATCGCGCCCCCGGACCCGCCCGGCAGCCGGTCCAGAGTGGCGACCTCGCTCGCGTCCATGACCCCCCGATACACCCGCAGCCGGGCCACCGCGCCGGCCGAGGCTTCCCCCGAGGAGACCGGGTCTTCGTCTCGAAACAGGCGCAGCGCCGCCCCGCCCGCGGGCAGGGCCAGACCGCCTTCATCGAAAAAGGAAAACTGCCAGGCGCCGTCCACATAGCCGTTCACCCACCAGTCCGCGCCGCGGCTCAGCACCACTTGCACAAACTGGCCGGGGCTGATCGCGGCGGCGGGGCCTGCGGCCCGGTCGTAAAAGGTCAAGGCCCCCCCTCGGAATACAGCCCGGTGTCGCTGGTGGCCTGCTTGAAGTCCAGGATTCGCCGCCGGCCGGAGACCTCCTCGAATCGGAACAACACCACCAGCGTGTAGCCTTCGGGCGCGTCCAGCAGCCCGGAGCTGGGCAGCGCCAGCCCGTCGTTCCGGCCAAACTCCAAGACCGTCCGACTTTGGCCATCCACCACCGCCGCGCGGAAGCTGTTGGTTCCCAGATGAACCAAGGACGGAGCCCCCGGCACCACGCTTTCCAGGCTGGAATCGAAGTGGTAGTCGGCCAACAGCGGCAGCCCGGCGGCGTGGCCCTGCTTCTCAGCCAGCACCCACAAGGCGAGTGCGGCTGAGATTTCAACCGCCCCCAGCCGCACCGCCCGGGCTCGGCTTTGGTCCCGCCTTTCGGCCGGGATTCGCCTGGCCAGCCCCGCGCGTCGCCACGGGTCGGGGCAGCGTCTGGTTCGAGGGCCGCCTGCCGCGGATCGGGACTCGAACGCGCGGCATCTTGCCCGCCTCCGACCGGGACTGCCCCGGCGGCCCTCCAGGTGCCACGCCGCGGGGGCCCCGGTGCGGACGTCGCGTTTGCGGCCGTAATTCCGGTCTTTCCCTTGGCCGCATTGAAACCTCACGCCCCCTTTGCGATGCAGAGCCCGGTCGAACCCAGGCGCCTGAAAGGGGCGGAGAAAAGTTGTCTGGGTTTTCACGCGCATAAGATAAATGGGGCATACCTTGCGTCAAGCCCCCGCCTTCGAGGGCGAACGCCCGTGGCTCCCGACTCACGCGGACAGTGGTCGAGCCGGGAATACATTTCGACGGAGCCGGGCAACGACGCCGGCGTGCTCGGTGCGGCGGCGCTGGTGCTGGGTTGACCGGGTCAACCGGGTTTGTCTCGACCCGTCGGAACAGAATCCCAGGAGGAGGCTCGGATCCACGCCAGCACCTGGTCCGCCGCGTGGTGGGGCGCCGAGCTTAACACGTTGTGATCCGAGGCGAAAATCAGCCGCGCAGCCCGAAAGCCGGGACAGTGCCGGCGCAGCCAGCGTCGCACCGGCCCCGGCGGCACTACGGGATCAAAGAACCCGGCCAGGTGGAACACAGGCAGCCGCGTTTGGCGGGCCAGCGACCGCCAGTCGGCCCGGGCAATCAGTTCCAAACGATGCGCCGCGGCCAGTTTGTCTGCCTCGGTGCGGCGCGCGAGAAACTCGGTCAGGTCCCCGGCAAAGGCCGCGGAGCGGTAGCGCAGGCGCCGGGCGACGCGGACATAAAGGCTCAGCGCGCTTTGCAATCGGCGCGCCGGCATCCGCGTGAAGGCCCGGCCACCCAGCCGCACCAGCCAAAGGGGTTGGTAGCGCACAAAACCACCGGCCAGAACAATCCCGCGGATAGTGAAGCCCGGGCGCGGCGCGGCGAGCATCGCCCAGGCGACTTGCGACCCAAAGGATTCGGCCAGCAACCAGCCCTGCGCGAGGCCCTGAGCCCGCAGGAGGTCGCACACGGCGTCCGCATAGTCGCTCAACGACGCGCTGCGGGTGCGCGCGTAGGTGATTTCGCCAAACGTGGCGCGTCCGGCCAGAGCCGCGCGAAACGGGCCCACCAACGTCCAGTCGCCATGCAGGCCGGGTAAGTACACCAGCACCGGCGCGGCGTGCGGGTCGAGCGTGGCGGGATGCACCCGCAGTTGCCAGGACTGGTCCATGCCGGGTTGCTCGGCCAGGGGCGATGCGCCGGCCCGGATTAAAACATCGCCAACGGCTGGCCGGTCACGCCCAGCACGCTCAACCACAGCGGGCCGGTGGGGTCCACGTGGTTGCGCCGGGCAATGGCCGAGGCGATCGGCACGTGCACCAGGCGGTGGTGCCACTGGCCCAGCAGCATCTCGGTCTTGCCCGCCATGCCGGCGTGGACGGCGTTGAGGCCGAGCGTGGCGCAGAAGACCGCGTCGGCGGCGTTGGCCGGCACGCTACGAATGATGTAGCTGGGGTCAATGTACTTGAGGTTCGCCTCGAAGCCGATGTCCCGGAAATGCTCGCGGATGCGCCGGGCCAGAAAAGCGCCGATGTCGTGCAGCTTCACGTTGCCCGAGGCATCGCGCTCGACCGGCTCGCCCGCGAACAGGTCCTGTCCCGCCCCCTCGGCCACGACGATGACCGCGTGGCGGCGGCGTTCGAGGCGCCGCTGGAGCACGGCCAGCAGGCCGTTGGGGCCCTCGAGCCGGAAGGGCACTTCGGGGATCAGGACGAAGTTGGCCTCGCCCGAAGCCACCGCCGCAGCGCAGGCGATGAAGCCGGAGTGCCGGCCCATGAGCTTGACCAACCCGATGCCATTGGGCGCGCCTTTGGACTCGGCGTGGGCGCCGTCAATGGCCTCGACCGCCTTGCTGAAAGCGGTCTCGAAGCCGAAGCTCCGGTCCATGAACAACAGGTCGTTGTCAATGGTCTTGGGGATGCCCACCACGGCGATCTGCAGGCCGCGGGCGCGGATTTCCCGGGCCAGGTCGAGCGCGCCGCGCATGGTGCCGTCGCCGCCGACCACGAACAGGATGTGCAGGCCCAGCTCGACGAGCCGGTCCACCATGCGGGCCGGGTCCTGCGGGCCGCGCGAGGAAGAGAGGATGCTGCCGCCCAAGCGGTGGATGTTCGAGACCAGTTCCGAGTCCAGCTCGATCCAGCCGTCCGGTTGCACCAACCCGGCGTAGCCGTGGCGGAAGCCGTAAATCTTCTCGGCCCGGTAGTGGAACTGGGCGGACATGACCACGCTGCGGATCACGTTGTTCAGGCCCGGGCACAACCCGCCGCAGGTCACGATGCCGATGCGCACGCGGCCCGGCTCGAAGAACAGCAGGCGCCGCGGCCCGGCCAGCTCGAGCGCCGCCAATTCCCCGCCCGCGCCGGCTCCGGCGCGGACCGCGCCGAGCGTGTCGTCCACCAGGATGCACTCGTGGTCCTCGACAAACTCGAGGGTCCGGCCCTGGTGGTCGTGGTAGCGGGTCAGCGGCGAGGGCACGGTGCAGGGGCCCAGGGTGCGCACGCAAAACTCGTTCGCCATGCGGCAAGGCTAGCGGGAGGCGGGGCGGCTCCGGCAAGGCGCAAATGCCCGCGGCAAGGTGGACCGGTCTGCCGCGCGGGAAGCGGCCGGCGCGAGGCGCGCGAGGCTTCGCCTCCGGTCTTGCCCGGAGTTTCAGGCCGCGCTATGGAGCAAATCATGCACCGGGCGGGGACAGCATCCAGGGGCGGGTTCACGCTCCTGGAGTTGTTGAGCGTGGTGGCGGTGATTGCCCTGCTGGCCGCGCTGCTCTTGCCGGCCTTGAGCGGCGCCCAGGACCGCGCGCAGGCGGTTGGTTGCCTGAACAATCTCCGCCAGTGGGGCCTGGCCACGCAGCTTTACGCGGCGGGCCACGAGGATTTCCTCCCGCCGGACGGCGCGCCCAATCCCACCGAGGCCTCGACCAATTTCGGCTGGTACATTCAGTTGCCGCGCGAGTTGGGGCTGCCGCGTTACCACGACCAGCCCTGGCGGACCAACGCGGCGATCGAGCCGGGTCGCTCGGTGTGGATTTGCCCGGCCAACCGCCGCCGCAGCAACGGGCGCAACCTCTTTCACTACTGCCTCAATGAACACGTCAACGGCACCGGCGCGGACAACCGCCCCGTCCGGCTGGCCTCCGTGCCCGAGCCCGCGCGCACGGTCTGGCTGTTCGACTCGAAGAACCTCCCCGCGGTGGGTTACTGGAACTACGTGCCCACCAACCTCCACCAGGGCGGGGCGCAGTTCGTGTTTCTGGATGGCCACGCCCGGCGCCTGCCCTGGAGCGCTTATTGGGACACCGCCGCCGCGCAGGCGCGCCGCGAAAGCCCAGACTTGCGTTGGATTCCCTAAGCCGTTCGCCCCTCCGGGATGCCTCCGGGGAGCGACCCGCAATCGGTCGGCGCGCGGGTGGCCTCAAGGTTCCACGTACACCGGCAGACCGGGCCAGACCAGGCGCAGCAGGAGCGCGGCATCCCAGTTCGCCAGGCGGAAACAGCCGTGGGATTCGGTACGCCCCACGTCCTCGGGCCGCGGTGTGCCATGGATGCCGTAACCGGGGCGGTCCAGGCCGATCCACGCCACGCCCACCGGGTTGTTCGGTCCGGGCGGCAGGGTCAACTTGCGGTCCAGCGCGCGCGCCTCGGCGGACTCCGGGAACAACGCCGGGTTGAAGGTGTAGTTGGGCATGGCGGCCGCGGTGACCACGGTGAGCCGGCCCAGCGGGCGCTTCTCGACCCGGGCGGCAATGCTGCACGGAAAATGCAGCAAGAGGTTCGTCTGCGCGTCGTAGCCCTGGAGGATCCGGTCCTGGAGGTAAATGCGGAGGAACGCCAGGCGGTCGCCGAGGACCGGCTCGGGCACGTGCGGCACCTGCACGCGCAACCCGGGCAGCGCGCGGTCCCAGTCCACGCCCGGGTTGAGACGGCGCACCAGCGCGGGATGGGCGCGGTGCTCCTCGGCCACCAGCTCGAGGAGATTGGCGAAGTCCAGGCGCGGCTGCCGGGACTTGCCCAGCCAGGTGGGGCTCACCGGCAGGAGCCGCATCAGGTCGTTGGTGGTGATGACCCGCAGGGTGAACGCCGGGGGCTCGAACGTGAGCCGCGCCCGCGTGGCGGCATCCAGCGCGCCGGTCACCGGCAGCCCGGCCTGCCGTTGAAAAGCCCGCAGTGCCGCGCGGGTTTGATAGCCCGGCACCCCGTCAATCGAGCCGGAGGAAAAGCCGCGCCGGGCCAGAGCGATTTGGGCCTCGAGCAGGTTGGCCACCGGCCGCGGCGCCGCGGTCGCTGCAGCGGCGGCCGGTGCCGACAGGTCCGGCGCGACGCCGGGCAGAGCGGCCACGTCGCGGGAGGCCCCGTGGGCCGACCGGTTCGTCCCGGCGCCGGGCGTGGCGGGGGGCGGAAGCCCGCGGCGGACGGCGGGCGCGGCCGCTCGCGGCGGTGGCGGCCAGGGCTCGGGCGTGGTTTGCTGCGAGCGGTAAAGGACCCAGCCCACAAACGCCAGCCCGGCAAGAGCCAGGAGCGCCTGCCCCGCGGTCTGCACTCCCCGGCGCCGCTGGCCGATTCTCATGCGCGATGCTCCGCCCGGGCTTCCGCTCGCCAGCAGGCGCCTGGGCGAACGCTTCGGTTCATGGCGGCCGGGTTCACCGGGCCGCGGCCGCGCCGCCCCAGTGGAAGTCCAGAAAGTCCAAAAACGCCTGCCAATCTTCCGGCGTGGTCGAGTGTTTGCCGGGCCGGATGAAATAGCCCAGCCGGCCTTTCAGCAGCGTGCCGGGCGCGGGCATCGTGGCGGCGGTCAACCCCGGCGCGCCCAGCAGGTGGTACACGGGGTCCGCAGCCAGCAACATCTCGAACTGCCCGGCCGGATTGGCCCACTGGTCCTCGGTGGCGTTGGACAAGAGCACCGGCCGCGGGGCGCACAGGGCGATGAGCGCGTGCTGGTCGAAGGGCAGGCGCTGCGGGGCGTCGTTGAACCGCTTGAACGCGGCGTTGAACCAGTGCGGGAAGCGCTCGTTGATCTGCTTCACCGACTCGCCAACCTTGCCCCGGCTGGGCGCCGAACCGCCGCACCCGGCTTGGTGGCAGAGCACCAGCCCGATCCGCTCGTCCAACGCCGCGGCCAGCAGCGCGGTCTTGCCGTTGCGCGAGTGGCCGAAGACGGCGATGCGCCGGCGGTCCACGCGCGGGTCGGTCACCAGGTAATCCACCGCGCGGTGAAAACCCCAGGCCCAGGCCGCGATCGTCGCCCAGTCGTAGTCCCCGCGCGCGTAGCGTTCCGGGCAGGCCGGGCATTTCAGGCCGGGGTCCGGTTTTTTAAGAGCGCCCTTGAGGCCGCCGCCCGCCGCAAAGGCGCGGATGCCCTCGGCGGCGTCCGGGTAATCCGGTTCGAGGTCCCCGTGATAAAACACGGCCAGGGCATAACCCCGCGCGAGCACCTGGCGGGCATCCCATGAGCCCGCGTCCCCGCCACGCCCGGCCTCGGTGGCCCGATTGTTTGTGCAACCGGGGCAGGAACGGGGCATCCACCCGGCGGGCAGCGCAATGGCCGGGTCGGCCAGCACCGCGTGGTTGCCGCAGAAGTTCACGCCCAGGATCACCGGCACGGGACCGCGGGGCTCGTTCGGCGTGAGCACCAGGAGGTTCAACCCGCGCTCGGCCGCAGCGGGGCCGAAGCCGAGCCGGACTTCGCGCAACGTGGCCAGGCCGTCGAGCGCGCGCGGGTTTTCCCCCAGGCGCGTCACCCGAAGCCGCTTGGGCGGCGGCGGAAGATGGCCGTACATGTAGTGCTGGAACAGCGCCTTCAGCTCGGGCCGGCGAATCTTGTGCCACTCCGCCGCGGAGGTGACCGGCCGGCCGTCAAAAGTGACCAACGGGTCGGGCAGTGCCGCCCGCGCGGGCAACTGCTCGGGCTCGGGAAAGCTCACGGGGCGGGCCGGGGCGGCGAGCGCGTGCGGGCCGGTCGGTGCCAACAAGCACAAGGCAAGCATGGCCAATTTCATGGGGGCAAGGTGTACGACCCGGAGCCGGGAATGACAACTTCCCAGTGGTCGGACCTTCAGCGCCGCAACCGCCGACGTCGCTCGGCTCAATGACCCACATCTGCTGGCCGGCCCGGGGCGTGGGAGTGCGCGGAGCGTCATGGAGTGCGCCGGCGGTGTGGCGCAGACCTCTGGTCTGCTGTACCGCGGGTTTCCAACCCGCTGGGGGGCTCTGTGCACCGACCGCCGGGCCGACTGGCACTCGGCGGGGCAGTGTGCCCGGCCTGTAGCCGCCGACGTGAGTCGGCTCACGCATTGGCGGGTTGGTAGCGACTACTGGCAGACGAAGGGTGGTTTGAGCGGACGGACGTCCGCAGCTACACGCGACGGGTCGTTCGGCGGCAAGTTGCCGCCGACAACGGCCTGGTAGGCCGTTCCACCTGTGGGAAAAGCGGCAGCAAGCTGCCGCACTCCATGCGCTGGCGCGTGAGTCAAGCGCCCGGCCGGTCGCGAAGCGCATGGAGTGCGCCGGCTTGCCGGCGCTGTCGGTAGGGC
>CAYXPA010000120.1:0-11143 GCA_964466945.1 uncultured Verrucomicrobiota bacterium
ACAGGAGCGTCGGGATCAGAAAGGCCTCGATGTCCTTCGTGTGAAGGCGGCCCTGCGTGGTGAATGCCGCTGAGCGTACCATGTCCTCGGGTTGTGTTGCGCGGGCGTCGCGCCGGTGCGCCCGCCGTTTTGCCCATGCTAGGCGACGGGCGCGGGCCGGCAAGGCGATTGCCGGCGCCGGCCGGAGCGCGCGCCGGTCAGGCCTCCCGATACCGCTGGGCGATGGGCAGGCGGCGGCCGATGCCGAAGGCCTTGCTGGTGACCTTGAGCCCCGGCGCGGCCTGGCGGCGCTTGTACTCGCTCTGGTCAATCAACTGCGCCACCCGGCGCACCGTGGCGGCGTCGAACCCCGCCGCGATGATCTCCGCCACCGAACGCCCCTCGACGACGTAGGCCTCGAGGATCGCGTCCAGCACCTCGTACGGCGGCAGCGAGTCCTGGTCGGTCTGGTTGGGCCGCAGTTCGGCCGAGGGCGGCTTGGTGAGGCAGGCGGCGGGGATGATTTCGCGCCGGCGGTTGATCCAGCGGGCCAGCCGGTAAACCCACTGCTTGGGCAGGTCGTTGATCACCGCCAGGCCGCCGCACATGTCCCCGTACAGGGTGCAATAGCCCACGGCCAGCTCGCTCTTGTTGCCGGTGGTCAGCAGCATCGCGCCGAACTTGTTCGACAGCGCCATGAGGAACACCCCCCGCAGTCGCGCCTGGAGGTTCTCCTCGGTCGTGTCCTCGGGCCGGCCGGCGAACACGCCGCCCAGCTCGCGCTTGACCGTCTCGAACGCGGCCTGGATGGGGATCACGTCGTAACGGATGCCCAGGTTGGCCGCCAGTTGCCGGGCGTCCTCGAGGCTGCCGCGACTCGAGAACTGCGAGGGCAGCGACACCCCCCACACGTGCTCCGCGCCCAGCGCGTCCACGGCCAGGCAGGCGGTCAACGCCGAGTCAATGCCGCCGCTGAGCCCGAGCACCGCGTCGGTGAAGCCGCATTTGTGGAGGTAATCGCGCAGGCCCAGCACCAGGGCCCCGTGCAACTTCTCTTCGTCGGCCGGCTCGGGCGCGTCGGGCGCGGGCGGGGCTTCGGTATCGGCCACCAGGAAATCCTCGGCAAAGCGCGCGCCGCGGGCCACGACGCGGCCGGCGGCGTCGAAGACCAGGCTGGTCCCGTCGAAGATCAACTCGTCGTTGCCGCCCACCAGATTGCAATACACCAGCGGCCGGCGCAGCTTGGCTGCCAGACTGGCCAGCATGGCGTGGCGGACGCGGTTTTTGCCCAGGTGCCAGGGCGAAGCGGACACGTTGAGCAACAGGTCCGCGCCGGCGGCGGCCAGCTCGGCGGCGGGGTTGCGGCGGTAACGGCGGTCGGGCCAGAAATCCTCGTCGTTCCAGAGGTCCTCGCACACGGTCAGGCCCAGGCGTTGGCCGTTGAACGGCACGGGCGAGTTTTCGGCGGCCGGCTCGAAGTACCGGTCCTCGTCGAACACGTCGTAGGTGGGCAGCAGCATCTTGGCGCGCGTGGCCAGAACGCGGCCGTGCTGGAGCAGCGCCACGGCGTTGATGAACTCGCGGCCGGGGCGGACCGGGTTTTCGCCCACGAAGCCGAGCACCAGGCCGGTGGCGCCGGTGGCCGCCGCCAGGCGCTGCACCACCTCGAGGTTGCGCCGCACAAAATCCCGTCGCAGCAACAGGTCGCGCGGCGGATAGCCGGTCGTGGCCAGTTCGGGCGCCAGCACCAGCTCGGCGCCCGCGGCCACGCCGCGCGCATAGGCGGCGCGCAGGGCGGCCTCGTTGCCATCGAGGTCGCCCACGGTGGTGTTGAGCTGGGCCAGCGCGACCTTCATGGCCGGGGCAGCGTCATGGCCGGGGCGGCGGCTGCGCTCGCGGGCCCAGCGTGAGCCAATCCACCTCGGCGAAGCCCCCGTACGGAGTGCGCACCACCGCGCCGGTCTGGACGCCGTGCCGGGCGAACCAGCCGCGCGGCATCTCGAGCACAAACTGGACAAGGTCCGTGGCGGCGGTGACGGGCTTTTCGTTCAGCGGCTCCAGGTCGTGCAATTCCAGGATCGTGCCGTCCGGGGCGAGGTAGGCGGCAGTGAGCGGCACGGTGGTGTTGCGCATGTAAAAAGCCGCGCGGTACGGGCGGGCAAAGACGAACAACATGCCCTCGTTCTCCGCCAGGTTGGTGCGGAACATCATGCCGGTGGCGATCTCGACCGTGCGGCGCGCCACCTCGGCGGTGATTTCCTGTCCGCCCAGCCACAACTTGAGCGTGGGCAGCCGCGGCTGGGCGTGGTCCAGGTGCAGGGGCCGCGGCTCGGGCGCGGTCTCGGCCGAGCTGGCCGAGTGCCCGGCGCGGTGACACCCGCCCGCCGCGCAGAGCAGCGCCGCCAATCCCAGGGCAACAAACCGTGTTTGCATCACGCCACAGATAGCCCGAAGCCGGCGGGCTTGTCCAACCGAACCTCCCGCCCGCGCGCGGGCCGGGCGCGGCCAAGTTTATTGCAGGCGGGTTCTCCGGGCGTTGCGCAGGTTTCCCCACCTGCCGTAGCGCCGACTTCCAGTCAGCCTTGTATTCGCGCCTTCTTGCGCACGTTCCAGGTGGGCACCCGCAACACGGCGCGTTGGAAGTCTGCGCGACCGCACCGGTCCACGTTTGGAAGAACGGAATGCGGCCTGTCGCTACCGAAAGCGCCAGCAAGCTGGCGCACTCCATACGCTCCGCGCCTGCACACACGCCCGGTTCCACCGGCGGGTACTGAGCCTGACGTCGCCCACCCGCGCGCGTCAGCGCCAGGCGCTCTTGAGCCGCCACACGTCCAGCCGCGCGACCCGCACCTCGCCCGGCTCCCCGAACACGGCCCAGCCGGTGCTCGTGGGCGAGGGAAAGACCAGCGCGGTCAACACGGTCGCGCCGTCGTTGGCGAATACCTCGACCGACGAGGTGTCGCACAGCACGTGCAAACAAACCCGGCCGTCGCGCACCTGCAGCGGCGCCTCCTGGCGGTCCGCAAAGGCGGGGTGGAAATCCGTCTTGCCGGACTGCGTGCGGTCCAGCACGAGCCGGCCGGCGAGGGGGTCGCATTCAATGCGGGTCCGCTCCTGTGCGCCGCGGTGGACCTCCAGGCCGAACCGGCCCTGGCCTTGCACCGCGAATTCCACCTCGAACTCGAGCAGCGGCCCGGCAAAACGCGGCCCGGCCAGGCGCGCGTTGGCCGCGGCCACCTCGGACTCGCGCACGCGCCCGTGAGCGACGCGCAGCCGGGCCAGCTCCCGCACCGGCCGCTGGACCAAGCGGGGTCCCTCGGGCGTGGCGCGCAGGGCCAGTTCCCGCGGCACGGACATGGCGCTGCGCCAGGGGCTGGTGGGCACGTCCTGGGCGTATTCCCAGTTGCTCATCCAGCCGATCCAGACCCGGCGGCCGTCGCGCGGCGGAAGGTCGTTCCACGACACCGCCGCATAGAAGTCGCGGCCCCGGTCCGCCCAGAGCGCCGGCTGGGTCGCCGGCCGGGCCGGGGCGTCGGCGAAAAGGAGGTGGTCCAGGTTGATGTGGCCCCAACCGCCAGTGTGGTCATCCACGATTTCGAGCCGGGCCGGGCGACCGCGCAGCTCGCGCACGTCCCAAGACTTCCAAGTCAACCGCTCGGTGTTGTCGCCCGTGGCGGTGCGGACCACGCGCCCGTTCACCCGCAGGTTTAAACAGGTTCGGCCCGGGTGACGACCGCCCCCGATGAGGAAGCTCAGGTAGTCCCGGTCTATCACGAACTCCGGCGAGGTGAGCGTGCCCCGGGCCGCATCGCCGCCCCGGTACGTGTTCACCAGACCGCGGCCACGGAAGCCCTCCACGGGTTGCTGGCGGGGCAAGGTCCCGCGCGCGGGCGCCGGGCCGAAGGCATCGCCGGTTGCCTCCCAGCCGGCGTAGTCTTCGCCCTCGAAATCGGCCAGCACCCGGCCGGCGGGGACCGACTCGGGCTCTGGCGGCGGGTAGCCGGGGTCGAGCGTGAACCGCTGGCCGTCGAAATCGCCCACGAAATACTGGCAACCGGACCCGCCGGCGGGCGCGCCGGAGCCGACGTTGACGATCAGAACCCACTTCGGAGAGCGGGCGGCCTCCCGGGGGCTTCGGTTCGCCGCGCGCACGGACGTTAGCGGAAACAGGTCCGGGCACTCCCAGATGCCGGCGGTGGCGCCGGCAGGGCCGAAGTCGCTGAGGTGGACCCATTCCTTGAGGTTCGGTGAAGCGTAGAAACGCACTTTGCGCTGGAGCGGCCAGGCCACGACCATCACCCAGCGGCGGGTGGGCGCGTGCCAGAACACCTTCGGGTCGCGGAAATCCGTTTCGCCAATGTCCAGCACCGGGTTGCCGGCGTACTTGGTCCAGGTGCGGCCACGGTCCGTGCTGAAGGCGAGGTGCTGGTTTTGGCGGGGGCGGTCGGTGGCGTGCCCGGTGTAGAGGGCGACCAGGGGCGGTTGGCCGGAGCGGCCGAAGCCGCTGGTGTTTTGCCAATCCACCACCGCGCTGCCGGAAAAGATCATGACCTGGTGTTCCTCGGCCAGGGCCACGGGCAGGTGTTCCCAGTGCACCAGGTCGCGGCTGACGGCGTGGCCCCAGCTCATGTGGCCCCAGCGGTCGCCGAAGGGGTTGTACTGGTAAAACAGGTGGTACTCGCCGGCGAAAAAGACCAGCCCGTTGGGATCGTTCATCCAATTCCTATCGGGGGTGAAGTGGTACTGCGGCCGCCAGGGCTCGCGGTAGGATGGCTCACCGGCCAAGCCCTCGGGCAAGGCTGTCACAATGCTCCCTGCCAGAACGCATATTGGCCATATCATCAATCCGTCAATTTCACGCATAGGCTTTACCCGGAAACATTTTTGAGATTTGCCTTCGTCCGCTATTTGTGGCCGCCAGCTTCGGGCGCAATTCCCAGCCGTTGCTGCATTTCCTCCAGCGGGACCCCTTTGGTCTCGGGCACGAAGAACTTCACCCACAACAGTTGCAGCACCATCATGAAGCAGAAGAACGCAAAAATGCCGCCCGGCGGCAGCGCCTCGGCCATCTTCGGAAACCCCGTGGTCAGCGCCGCCGCAAAGAACCAGTGCGTGAAACTGCCCAGCGCCTGACCTTCGGCCCGCTGGCGGTTCGGGAAAATCTCCGAGATGAACACCCAGATCACCGCGCCCTGTCCGATCGCGTGCGCCGCGATAAAGGCAAAGATGCACGGCGGCACGACGACGTAATTCCGGGTGAAAAACGCCCAGGACGTCAGTCCCAGCGAAAGGATGTAGCCCACCGAGCCGATAAACAGCAGCGTCCGCCGCCCCAGCCGGTCAATCAACCCCAGCCCCACAAAGGTGAACACCAGATTGGTCAGGCCGATCCCCACCGATTGCAGCAGCGCCGCCTGCCGGCCCAGGCCCGTCCACTCGAAGATGCGCGGCGCGAAGTACAACACCGCGTTGATGCCCGAAAGCTGATTGAAAAACGCCACCAGCACCGCCAGCAGGATCGGCACCCGCAACCGGCGCGTCCAAAACCGCCCGGCCGGCCCGTCGTTCGCCGCGCTGGCCAGGATGGCGTCGGCGTCCGCGCGCAACTGGCTGTCATCGGCCCCCGGCTCGATCAAGCGCAACACCTCCCGCCCGCGGGCCAGGTCGCCCCGGCGCACGATCAGCCAGCGCGGGCTTTCCGGCAGGCCGAAGCACAAGAGGGTGTACAGCAGCGCCGGGAAAGCCTCCACGCCCAGCATCCACCGCCAGGCCAGTTCGCCGCCGATGCGGGCGATGAGCGCGTTCGACAGAAAGGCCACGAGGATGCCGAAGACAATGTTGAACTGGAACATCCCCGCCAGCCGCCCGCGCCAGGCCGGCGGCGCGATCTCGGCGATGTACATCGGCGCCGCCACGGTCGAAATGCCCACCCCCAGCCCGCCAATGAACCGCGCCACGCTGAACGAGTACACCTCCGTGGCCAGCGCGGACCACACGGCCGAGACGAAGTACAACGCCCCGATCCACAGCAACGTGGCGCGGCGCCCGAAACGGTCCGCCGGCCAGCCGCCCAGCAACGACCCCAGCACCGTGCCGTACAACGCCGCGCCCATCGCCAGGCCGTGCAACCCGGCGCTCAACCCCCAGAGCTTTTGAATCGTCTGCTCGGCCCCCGAGATGACCACCGTGTCGAAGCCAAACAAAAAACCGGCCAACGCCGAGGTCAGCGACCAGAAAAAAATGCGCGCTTTCATGGACGGGCTTGCGTGCGGCGGAAGGCTGAGCCGAAAACCCGGCCGGGGTCAATCCACGCCCGGTCCGCCCGGGGGGGATGGACGGCGCACGCGCTTCCCTTGGCGCGCCCGGCTCGCGCCTTTGAAGACCGGCGCCAGCCCGTGCGTCGGAAGCTCCGTTGCACCGGTCCCGCAGTTTTCCGCTCTGGAACACCCCCGCCTTGGGTGCGACCCCATTTTCGCCCGTGACAGGCGGGAGGGGGGCTGGTTGCATGGCCTCGACTTCCACCCGCGAATCGAAATGAAAAAAAACGAACGCTCCTCCAACTCCCCGCTCACCTCACCCCTGAGCCGCCGCCGCTTTTTGCGCGGCAGTGCTTGCACCACCGCCACGTTTTTGGTGGTGCCCGGCGCGGTCCTGGGCTTGCGCGGCCAAACCCCGCCCAGCAACCGCCTGAACATCGCCGGCGTGGGCGTGGGCGGCCAGGGCGGCGCCGACCTGGCCAGCATCATGCGCGAGTGCCCCGGCGAAAACATCGTGGCCCTGGCCGACGTGGACTGGCGCCACGCGGCCGGCACCTTCAAGCGCTACCCGCAGGCCAAACAGTTCAAGGACTTCCGCAAAATGCTCGACGAGGTGAAGGAGATTGACGCCGTGGTCGTGGCCACGCCCGATCACATGCACGCCTGCGCCTCGATGGCGGCCCTGGCCCGTGGCAAGCACGTGTATTGCGAGAAGCCGCTCACCCACTCGGTCTGGGAGGCCCGCCAGGTCGCCCTCGCCGCCCGCGCCCGCAAAGTGGCCACCCAGATGGGCAACCAGGGCGCCGGCTCCGAAGAGACCCGGCGGCTGTGCGAAATCGTCTGGTCCGGCGCCATCGGCCCCATCCGCGAGGCGCACATCTGGACCGACCGACCCTCGCAAGGTCTGTTCAACGAATACTGGCCCCAGGGCGTGGGCCGACCCAAGGACACCCCGCCGGTGCCCGAAGGCCTGGACTGGGACCTCTGGCTGGGCGTCGCCCCGGAGCGCCCGTATCACCCCGCCTACCACCCCTTCCGCTGGCGCGGCTGGTGGGACTTCGGCACCGGTGCGCTGGGCGACATTGGCTGCCACGCCTTCGACCCGGTCTTCCGCGCGCTCAAGCTGGGCGCGCCCTTGAGCGTCCAGGCCAGTTCCACCCGCGTGAACGAGGAGACCTACCCGCTGGGCTCGATGATCACGTACCATTTCCCCGCCCGCGGGCCCGAAATCCAGGCCAACAACCCCCACGTCCGCGGCTTGTCCGGGCGCGGCGCCGGGGAGATCGAGATGCCCGCGCTGAAACTGGTCTGGTACGACGGCGGCCTGCGCCCGCCCCGGCCGCCCGAGCTGCCCGACGGCGAATTGATGGGTGACAACGGCCGGCTGCTCATCGGCGAACGCGGGTTCATCCTGGGCTCGCGGATTTACCCCGAGTCGCTCCGCAAGGAAGTCGAAGGCCAGATTCCCCGCTCGATTCCCCGCGTGGACGGGCACTACAAGGATTGGGTGGACTCGTGCAAGAGCGGCAAACCCTCCGGCTCGAACTTCGACTGGGCCGGCCCGCTGGCCGAAACCGTGCTCCTGGGCAACATCGCCCTGCGCGTGCAGGTGCGCGAGCTGCTGACCCGCCGCAAGCTCGAGTGGGACGCTGCCAACCTCAAGTTCACCAACCTGCCCGAAGCCAACGAGTTCATCCGCCGCGCCTACCGCCAGGGCTGGACCCTGGGCTGACCGCGCTGGCGCCGCCGCGCCTGCCAAAAGAAAACGGGGCGACCGGGATAACCCGATCGCCCCGCGAAAGAAAGAACCGGGTCCGAACCCTGGGGAAGGGTTCAGGACCCGGGGAGTTTTCAGAGTACAACTGTAGGACTACGGGGATGTTCCGACCCCAACCGGTACAGAGCCAGGGCCGGAAATTGAATGGGCATTCAAAGAACACTTTCGCTTGTTTGCCCGAAAGCCGGTCCCGCAGACCGGCCGTAGAAAACACCACGCCCCGTTGCTTGTCAAGTGGGTCTTGATTTTTGTGAAGCGAGCCGGGGCGGATCCAGTTCCTGGGCTCCCCGGGTTGAACCCACAACTGATTTTCCCGCAGGCGGTTGCTGTTCTGGCTGGACAGCCGCCCGGCCCTGCTGAGGCGGCAAAAATTTTTACCGGGTTCGCGATTTCCTCCCTGCAGGGCCATCGTCCGCGCGGAAGAACGGTTCGTACCGCGAGCCGCCGGCCCGGGCCCAGACCCGCTTGGCGCTTGCCAGCCACGCGGCTTTCGCGTCTAAACGCGGCGTGCCGGACTGGCTCGCCATCATCTTGCTGGGGATCATCGAGGGGATCACCGAGTTCCTGCCCGTGTCCTCGACCGGCCATCTGCTCCTCGCCCAGCAATGTCTGCCCCGCCAGAGCGACCTGTTCAACATCTTCATCCAAAGCGGCGCAGTCGTGGCGGTCATCCCCTTGTTCCCGGAGCGTTTCCGCCAAATCGCCCGTTGTTGGCGCGATGCCGCCGCCCGCGATTACACCCTGAAACTGGCCACCGCCTTCGCCCTGACCGGCGCGGGCGGGCTGGTTCTGGACAAGCTCGATTTCAAGCTGCCCGAAACGGCCCTGCCCGTGGCCCTGGCGCTCATCGCGGGCGGCGTCCTTTTCCTCGTGGCGGAACACTTTCTGGCCGGCCGCGTCCCGCGCGACACCATCACGTGGACCGTGGCCGTGGCCGTGGGCATGGGCCAGTTGGTGGCCGCGTTTTTTCCCGGCACCTCGCGCTCGGGAGCGACCATCCTGATCATGCTCGCCCTGGGCCTGAGCCGGCCGGCGGCGACGGAATTTTCGTTTCTGGTGGGCATTCCCACCATGTTGGCGGCGGGCGGCCTGAAAATTACCAAGGCACTTCTGCATCCTCCCCCCGCGGGAACGCAAGAAGACTGGGCGCTGCTGGCGCTGGGCACGGCGGTCTCGGCGGTGGTTTCCTTCCTCGCGGTCAAATGGCTCCTGGGCTTTGTGCGCACCCACACCTTCCGCGGCTTCGGCTGGTACCGAATCGCCCTGGGCGCCCTCATCCTGCTGCTGTCTCCCTGGCTGCGTCACTGAATCCGGCACGGCCGAACCCGACGCGGGTTTCCCAAGGGGTAAAGCCGGCACCGGTCTGGAACGCCGGCTCCGGCTCAATGCCTCGGACGGCCGCGGTAAGGAAAAACTCGTAACCCCGGCGCGGCTCGGGGAGCCGGCTCTGCCCGACCCACGGGCCACTAAACCGGCCTTCGCACCGAGCGAAGTCAAGTCCACCTGGCTGCTTGATAACGTCCCTTCTCACCAACCGCGCCTGTTCACCGACCACGACCAATCCATCCCCCGACGACCTCGAATCAACGGCTCGCACCGTTCCCGCCCCTCGATGTAACCTGCGAAGTATTCTTGGGCCTCTGGCATCGGCTCCGGCCCTGCCCTGAACAATCAGCTGGCCGCCGGACATCTCCCCCGCAGTGTGCCACCGGTTTGGCCTCCTCCTTGCCGACCCGGGAGAGATTCGGTACCATAACCGATGTGCTTGCCCCTGCCGACCACGTCCTGTTGAGGGCGCTGCGTTGGACGCGGTTGCGTTGCGCCGTCCGCAACCTGCACGCCGCTGAGGCGCGCGAGCATCCGCTCTGGATTCTTCATGCGCTGCTCATGTTCGCGGTGCCGCCGGAGGCCAAGGACGGCCGCAGCCGCTTCGCCTTCCGCCCCTTGGTTGCTTGCGGGGAAACCGTCCAGCGCGACCAAGTTTATCCGCTGGAAATCCTTTTTCCCGGTGACGACCTCGCACTACCCCAGACCTGCGCCAAAGGTCTGGAACAACATTTGGCCAACCCGCGGCATCACTTCGCGCTGGTCGAGCTTGAGCCGCCCCAGGTCCGCTGTCTGGATGACTTGGAGCAAACTTCGCCCCCGTGGCCGGAAGACCTGGACGAGGTGTGTCTGGAATTCCAGACCCCCCTCGCCTACACGCCGGCGCACCCCGCGCGCCCCGCCCGGCTGGATGCCCCGCAACTCGGCGCCCTGTTGGCCCACCGGATTCGACACTTTTTCATCCGGCCCCCGCCCCGGCCAGGAGAACACTGGACGCGTCTCCACACCCTCTGGGCTTACTGGCGCTTCGTGCAGTACCCGCACAAGGCTCGCAGCGGCGCCGGCGTCAAGACCATCGCCGGCAACGTCGGCCCGCTCTACCTCCGTGGACGGCCAACCGACCTCGCCGCCGTGCGCCCCTGGCTGCTGTTGGCCTCCGAAATCGGTGCCGGCCTCAAGCTCGGCCCCCGCGGGCACTTCACGCTGCGTTTCCACCGCCCGTTCTTCGACCCCATTTTGACCGACCCCGCCACCTACACGCGCGCGCTGGACGATCTCCAGCAACGCGCCGACCTGCCGGAGGAATTCCCTCGCCAGCTCGGCGCCGAGGAACAGGCCGTGCAGGAACTGGCCGCCGCCGTGGCCGCCGGCCAATGGACCCCCGCGCCGGCGCAGGGCTTCCGGGCCGTGAAAGCCGGCGGTATCGGCGAACGGCTTCTGGTACAACTGCCCGCCCGCGACCGCTTGCTCCACCAAGCCTTGCAAATCCACCTCACCCCCTGGCTGGACCGCCTGCTCGAGCCACAGAGCCACGGCTACCGCCCCGGCCGCGGCCCGCTCACCGCTCGCCAAGTCCTTCACGAGGCTTGGAGCCAGGGCTACACCCTGGCTGTGGAAGCCGACCTCGAAGCCTTTTTCGATTCGGTGGTCTGGGACTTGATGGCCGCCCGCCTGGACGAAGCCTTGCCGCGCGCCGATGTCCGCACCCGGGCGGTGCTCTATGCCCTGGTGCGCACCCCCGTGCGCCTAAACCGCCGCCCCGTCCACCGCACCCGCGGCTTGCTCCAGGGCAGCCCCCTCAGCC